>NZ_AYWU01000018.1:0-141965 GCF_000502375.1 Mesorhizobium sp. L48C026A00
CGGATGACGTTTCCATCGTTGACCTGATACCTGCCTTGCGCGCCTTCGCCCGCACCTTCTGCCGGGTTCCCGACGATGCCGACGACCTGGTCCAGGAGACATTGACCAAAGGGCTCGCCAACATCGACAAGTTCGAGCCCGGAACGCGTATGAAGTCATGGCTCTTCACCATCATGCGCAATAGCTATTATACGCGCATNCGAGGTCCTGATGCTGATCGGGGTCCTTGGCGTCAGCTATGAAGAAACTGCCGAAATATGCGGTTGCGCGGTTGGAACGGTAAAAAGCCGCCTTAACCGAGCGCGTGCCAGCGTGCTGGAATACCTCGGCGAAAGTTCCTTGCAGACATTGGTGGAACGACGCAATCACCTGTCAGCAGCACAGGGAAACTTCGCAGTCGACAGGCGCCGATAGCTAGTCCTGTTTCTTTGCTTTGCATCGACGCTTCTCGACAAGCGCATTCTGCAATTGAACCGCAAGGTCGGTCAGCTGGTCGGGGACCTTTTCCTGCTCGATAGCAGTCAGCAGAGATGCAATCTTCCGGTCTATTGCCAGCCGGAGTTTCGGGCTGATGCTATCGTCGCTCGAGCGAGACATAGTGTTCTCTTAACGAATCAGTCCCTTCACCAGTGTGGTGACGGCAATCAGAGTTTGCAAGGATTCGCGCGTCCTCACAGTCAGCGCCGTCCCTTGCACTGCCCGTCCCTTGCACAGCCCGTCCCTTGCACAGCATTGTGTATCGAAGCTGCTGGTCTCGTCGGGGAAGCCTATGCTTTCCCCTCGGGTCCTCCCGGCGCTGTTGCCGGGTGCGCTCGACATTTCGACTCTCGTGACCTCGACTGGCCACTGGTCATGATTGGCGTTTGCGGTTGCAGCAGTCAGTCTTGGGAGAGACGATCTGCGGCGTAATACTGATCGGAGTTGATCCGATTGCCGTCGAGCCGGCGTTGCTCGGTGTGCTGCTTCCCAGGCTCTGCTGGACAAAGCAAAGCCGCGTTTCCTTGACCTTGTCCTTGGCCAAATCGGTCATCGCGCCGGCCGCCGGAGCCTTTATCTTGACGGCAGAGATGATGTCTATCTTGCCGCCGGATGCCTTCTAGTCCTCCTTCGGATTGTCGGCACTCACAGGTGCCCTGTCTGTTTGGTGCGCCTGTCTCTTTGACGCCCTCGTCTCTTTGACGCCCGAACAATCATTGCGCCGTAATGTTCCCTCGGATGCCACAAGTAGAAAGGCATTGCCGTCCCACAGCCGGAACGGCTTCGCGCCGTCAGCCACGACCTGCATGCAATGGGCTTCGGCGAGGCGGTGAACATCGGCACGATCCAGCGCCGTCGATCCGCGATAGGAGTAATTCAGAAGTGCTGCCACGCCTGACGGTTTCAGAACACGCGCAATTTCCTCGAAATACCGCTCCGCCAGGCCAGCCAGCACCAGGTAGGGGAAGCTGTCGACAGCCAGCACGCAATCGAAGCTTGCGTTGGAAAAATCGGCGAGATCGAGACCAAAGGTCGGCCGCAGATCCACATTGCGCAGCCCGGCACATCGCCGACGAGCGACCGAAATCATCTCCAGGGATATGTCGATGCCGACGATCCGGTGCGCGGCATCCGAGAGTGCGCTTTCGAAGCGGCCGATGCCACAACCAATGTCCAGTATGTCCTGGTCGGGGCCGCTGAAGCCTTGCCGCTGCAACCATGCGACGATCTCGTCGGTGGCGGCGGTGAGTTTCTCCTCGTCTCCCAGCGAAGACAGTTGAACGCTCGCCGCCTGGGAAATCGTCGCCGCGGCATCAAAGCCGGCGGCCAGCCGCCTGACGACCGCGGCGTCAGTTTCCCATTCATCGCGTTCGTGGCGGACGGCGGCACCTGTTTGGCGCAGCGTGGTGAAGATGTCAGGCCTGTGACGAAGCAGATCGGCGATCCGCTCCAGTCTGTCGCGTTTTCGCAGGTCGGCTGAACGCATCTCCAGCGCCACATCGGCCAATTCTGCGGCATCGACCCCGGTCTCGAAGCGCAGCGCCAGTCTGGCAATGATGGCGTCGACGCAGGCGCCGTCGGCCATGCACTCCTCGATCAGCATTTTTGCGGTCGATGCCGCCTGGGGCGATGGCTTTCGTCCGGTGGCGCTCATCGAGCCATGCTCCGCGTCCAGACCTTTCGCATTGTCCATTGGTCGACGGCCCCCCAGCCATACTTGTAGCTCTCCTGGCCGCGCAGAAAATCGAACTCCCGCGCCCCTTCACGAGCCGCTTCGGCAATCGCGTGACCGATCAGGATTGCGCCGGGACTTTCCTCGGCATAGGCCGGATCAAAACCGCCAAGGTAGGCGTAGGCGCGGTGGCGATGATGAAATCCGTAATAGGCGCCGACGACCGCATCGTCGATGGCAACAAGCCAGCATCGGACAAGACCCTGTGCGGCAAGCATGGGAAGCGCCTGCCGATGGAATTCTTCTGCAGCCGGATCGGCCAGGACGCCGTCGCCGCGCCCGGCCCAACGCGCGCCGTGAAGGCGGATCAGGTGATCGAAAAACGCTTTGAGATTGGCCTGCGCCGGTATGATGGAGACGCAGCCGCGCCGGCGTGCGGCATTGTGCGCGCGGCGCAACTGGCGTCTTCGCCGCGCCGGAATGCAGATCGCGAGCGCATCGTCGCCAGCGATCGGCAGCACGGGACAAGCGGCGTGGTCGACGGGTTGATCCGCCTCCAGCGCAGGGTGCGCGATAGTGAGACCGGCAGCACCGGCCGGCAGGTCCGGTAAGATCCATTGCGACCAATTGATCGCCAGAACCCGGTCGGCGATGACGGCGGCGACAGCCGCTTCGATGCCGGGGCAACACAGGACATCCAGGTAGTCGCTCAACGAAATCCCAACCGGAAGCAGTCTCGACCCGCAAGTTGCGTGTTCCAGGTAAAGCGGTGCCAATCCCACCAGATCGTCGCCTCGCCAGACGGCGATCGTCGCCAGCTCTCCGGGCGCGAATGCGCGCCACCACGGCACCAACCAGGCGGGGCTTTGGAACGGCGTCGCTGTCCGGCTGTGCGCCCACAGCTCCCGCCAGCGCGGTGCCAGCGCCTCAAAGGCGGCCGGATCGTCGATGATCTCGGAGCGGAGCATGAAAGCCGCTCACTGCACCGTCGCCAGGCGCCTGCGGCCGGCACCAAGCCCTGCCAGCGCCTGGTAGGCGTCCATGTAAGACGAAATCATTTGGTCGAGCGAAAAGCGCCGCCGCGCCTCGGCCCGGCATGTCTCAGCATTCAGGCCGGAGGCTGCGACGATGGCCTCCGCCATCTCATGGATGTCGTTGACCAGAAAGCCCGTCTTGCCGTGTTCGACCACATCCGGCAGCGCACCGTTTGGAAAGGCGACGACCGGCGTGCCGCAGGCGAGAGCCTCCATCGCGACAAGCGAGCTGGTTTCCGCGGCAAGGCTGGGAATGACCAGGCAGCGGGCGGCGTTGAGAAAGTGCCGCTTCGCGACGAAGCCGAGCGGACCGAGGAAGCGGCGGCGCTGGTCGAGGCGCGGCTGGACTTCGTCACGAAAGTACAGCGTGTGCGTTTCGTAAGGGTAGACCTTGCCGCCGATGATCAGCCGCACGCCAGCCTGTTTGGCCGCGTCCAGTGCCAGGTGGATGCCCTTTTCCGGGCAAATGCGGCTGAGCACCAGCGCGAAGTTGCGCTTGAACTGCCGACCGCTCAGCGCATCGATATCCACGCCGTTTGGAATGGGTGCCAGCAGCCTGGCACCCGGCGGCGCGGTCCTCTGTTGGGCCATCGAGACGGCGTGAAGCCATAGATCGTCGCGGACCGTGCGCAAGGCATCGGCGGGATACCAGTCGAGCGGCAGGTGCAGGCTTACCAGGGTCGGGCCATCATCAGGCAGATAGGCATCAAAATCGATGCCGTGCAGATGAACCACGTCGATCGGCCAACGGGCGCGTGCGACTTCTATCGCGGTGCGGTGAGAGCGCTGTGCCCGTTTCTTCGCCGCATCGTCGAGCACACCTGGTTCAGCAGGCGTCTCGATGAGCACGCCCGCCGCTTTCGAGCCCTGGCAACCGATCACGATGGAAGCGTGTCCCGCGCGCACGAGTGCCTGGTCGAGCATCGACAGCACCTGCTCGGCACCGCCAACCGCATCCGGGCCGACTGGCGCGAGAGGGTAGGCGACGTTCAGGACGGTGAGGGTCATGGCCGGTCGAGCCCAAGCTCCTCATGCGCAGCGGCCGCGGCGTGAAGCCAAACCGCCGGCTCGAAGCCGAGCGGCAGCGCCTCGTAATAAAGCCTGCCGCTGTTCGGCAGCGCCAGGAAATCATAGGCAGGCGCCACCCGGAAACGTTCGATGCGCGCCGTGAACGGCGCCAGCGTCCGTTGCTGTGTCCGGTGGCAGGCCAGCATGCACTGCTTCCGTTCGAAAGCCGCTTCCGTAAGGTGCAATTCGATGCGCTCGCTGCCGGAATGACTGTTGAAATCCTGAAGGACCGCACCCTCAGGCCCGGCCGAATAGAACGCCATTTCGACGATGGCCGGTGCCTGGCGTCCGTCGCGGCGCAGCAAATGGCAGGCCGCATGGACGGCAAAGGCGGTCGCGTCATGATCGGGGTGACCACCTTCATAAGGATGCGTGCAGACGAAGCTGACATCGCGCTCGGCCAAAAGGCCGGTCAGTTCCCGTGCGAGCGAGCCAAGATTTCCGGCGGCCTGCTTGTCGGGATAACCGAGGCTGATCAGGGCCGTCGACGGCAATCCCGCTGCCGCCAGCACCGCCTCCAACTCCCGATGGCGGGCCTCGGCATAGTCCTGCCACGTCTCGAAGCCGTATGCTCGCGCGTCTTCAAGGTCTCGCGGCGCGCCATCGGTGACATGAACGATGCGAGATCCGCGCAAGCCGGCAAGATGCCCGCCGATGCCGATGGTTTCGTCGTCCGGATGCGCGACAACGATCACGATCTCAGCACCGTCTGAGCGGTGCGGAGCAGCACCTAGCAACAAGGCCGCGAATTCGGCAAGCGGTCCGGACCTGTCAGCTGCGTGTTGCATGACACACTCATGCTGCCGAAGCCCGCACCGCTCTGACCGGCGAGGCAGCCATGGCGGGAGCATAGCGGCGGGTCATCGTCGCGCAAAACTCCGCAAATTCCTCCGGCACCAGCGGCGGACTGGTGTGATGCGGCATCACTCCGCGGTGCTCCGGCGTGAAGCAGAAGGTGATGGTCACGTCGAAATCGGCAAGTGCTTCCATCTGCCGGTCGTACCAATCCAGCGCATTCGGCCTGAAACTGTCGGCCCAGGAAAGCCCGGTGCGCAGATTGGTGACGCCCAGCCGTTTCATCCAGGCGACGGCGTCGTCCAGCCGGGGATCTTCAAAGTGGAACCATTGCACCAGCCCCATCCCGGGTAAGTAACGCAGGAATTCTTCGAGCGCGGGTTTGGGCGTGCCATCTTCGCGGAGCAGGCCCATGTAGAAGTGGCGATAGTAGGAGGAGCCTTCGGCCTCGCGATGACGCGTCGTTGCCCCCCATTCGCGCGGAAGATCGTAGAGGCTGTACCATTGCACGCGCGAGGCATTGCCGAGCAGCAGTTCGGCGCTCCGACGCAAACCCCAGAGCTGCACCTCCTCCGCCCCGAAGCTCGACACGCCAACTTCGCTGACCCATACGGGAAGATCGGTAACGGTCGAAATCTCGCCGATCTTCTGCGGCCATTCCTGAATCTGCCAGAGATTCCAGTCGAGTGGGAAACCATGCACACCGACGGCATCGACATGATCGAGCACCCCGTATTGCTTCATGAGCGCCATGAAATCGGCATCGATCGGCGAAATGCCCCCCAGTATCCTGGTCACGGCCGGGTTTGCCGATGCGATCGCATCGGCGGCCAGTATTGCCATGTTGGCGAAGCGGCTCCAGTCGGGGTCGAGTTCGGGATCCCAATGGGATTTGTTGTTCGGCTCGTTCCAGATCATCGCGGCTTCAATCATGAAGTTGTCCTTTCGACGGGTAGACGGCGCCGCCGCCGGCCGGCTCACCGGCGGCGCGGCAAAAATAAACCTCTTGCTCCGGGTGCAGCACGATCTCGAAGCCGGCGCTGCGCAGTATCGCTTCGGTGCAGGCGCGATTGGGAATCCACCAGTTGGTGGGGTCGTCGGCATAGCGATGCTCGACGAAATGCAGCTTCGGAAACTCCGGCCGGTCGAACAGATCATGGGTCCAGAAAGGATAATTCTCATCGAGCGCAGGCAGTTCGATGCTGCCGCGCTGCATGGACTGGAAGATCATCAAGTCGCCGGAAACGTGCTCCCGGATCAGATCGAGAGCGAGCAGCGGGTGGCGCAGGTGATACAGCACGCCCATGAACAGGACGATGTCGAATTTCTCCCGCAGGGCGCCAACGTCGTAGACCGACAGCAGCTGGAATTCGATGTCGCAGTCCGCGATTTCGGCGGCGAAGCGCGCCTGCGCCAGATAGGCTTCATCGAAATCGATGCCGAGGACGCGGCCGGCGCCGCGTCGCTTCATCTCGATCGAGTAGAAGCCGGCGTTGCAGCCTATGTCGAGCACGGCCTTGCCGGACAGATCGGCAGGAATGGCGTCGGCGAACTTGCGCCATTTGATCAGCGGGTAGTTGCCGAGGAAATGGTCGGGGGCGGTTTCGACGCCCGCCAGCTCCATGTTGTGGAACCACGGGCCAAGGGCATCGATGCGGCGGCGTATTTCGGCGTTCGAATGCAGCATGGCTAGCCTCCTTCGCCTGGATGGCTTGGTATTGCTTGCCCCGGCAGCACGAACATGAGGTTTTTCGGGTCCTCCAACGTAGTGTCGTTGTTCTCGAGCAGCCGAAGCGCCGTGCGGTAGCCGTTGAACGTGCCGACGTCGACATAGGCGGTGCCTGCCTTGACGCCGCAAGCCTCACCGCCTGCCGCCAGATAGGCGTTGATCAGGGTGCCGACATATTCGTCGCTTTGATCCCGCTCGCGCCAAAGCGCGGCAAGCTGGTGAAGTATGCAGCCCGGCATCTTGAACGCCCCCCAGATCCAGTTCGATGCGGCGCCTTGTTGCTTGACCTGGATCTCCTTCACCCGGTCATCCCCGTCGAGAACGACGGCATCGAAGAGTTCCGGGTGATCCACTGGGAAGAGCAAAAACGACAGCCGGTCGTCCGGCAGGCGGCAAAAGCCATCTTCCGGAAACCAGATCGTGTCCGGCAGGCCGACCAGAACCGTCTCGTCCGCCGCGACCAGCGGCGCGGCGCGGAAGATCGCGTCGCAAAGACCGACGGGGTTGGGCTGCACGACAAACAATGCGGCGGCGTCGCCGTAGCCGGCGGCGTAGTATTCGAGAATGTCCGATTTTCCCGATCCGATGACGAAGCAGATCTTGTCGACGCCGTTGCGCACCATGCGACGCACCAGATACTCGCTCACCGCGCAAGGACGCTCGGTCTGGCCGTCGATCCGGCTGCCGACCGGCAGGAGCTCCTTCGAGAAGCCGAGCGGTTGAATGCGGCTGCCGCGGCCGGCGGCGGGCACGATGCCCAACATCAGATTGCTTCCTTCAACGGCTCGCCCGCCGCCAAGCCCTGCCCCAAGCCCGGCAATGAATCGGACAGGAGGCGGTCCAGTTCCCTGGCGCGCTGCGCAGAGGTGTGTTCGTCCAACACCCGCTCGCGCGCCCGGCGCCGGATGGCGTCGACTTCGCTGTCAGGCAAGCCGACTGCCGCGACCACGTCGTCGGTGCTGTCCGCCAGGATGATCTCGCTGCCGGGCTGGAAAAAGCTGCTCAGCCCGGGCCAGGTGTCGCTCACGATCGCCGCGCCGCAGGCTGCCGCCTCGAACAGCCTGCCCGAAGGACACCAGCCCCTCTTGGCCATCGCCTCGCGCGTCACGTTCAGCGTCAGGCGCGATGAGCAGAAGAAGGCCGGATGATCCGCAGGCGGAAGGTGCCTGACAAAGAAGATGTTTTCGCTCCACGGAAATTCATGCGGATATTGGGCGCCGCCGATGACGAAACGGCGGTCCGGCATGCGCGCTGCCGTGCGGACCAGCAGCTTTTCGACGCCGGCCTGGCGATCGGCCGCATACGTTCCGAGATAGGACAAATCCCCGGCGAATTCAGCCCGGGGCTGGGCCGGCCGGTGTCGGTCGGGATCGACATGGCCGTAGAGAGGCAAGACTCGGCGGGCGCCCAGCAGCGTTTTCAGCGCATCGATTGCGGTTCCCCCCGTATAACTGAGGGCGAGGTCGAAATCGTGAAGGCCCTCGGGCCCGTAATAGGCCGGTCGTAGACCTTGTTCTATCCGGGCGAGCGTGACCGGGGTGTCGAGATCGTAGAAAACCTTCAGCCCGCGACAGGCCTGCTGCGCCAGGCGCGATGCCTCCACGGCGTCGGGGCAATAGGACGTGACGATGACGACGTCGGATTCCCCGATAGCCTGTTCCGCGACATGGCGAATGTCCTCCCACTCCGGATAGAGAACGACATTGCCGCCATCGAGATGGTCAAGATCGCGTGCGCCGGCATAGTACGGGGTATTGCGTTCGAAAAAGCTGACCGACCAGCCCAGGCGACCGAGCGCACGGATCAGCCCGCGCCACAGCGTCGCGTGTCCGTTTCCCCACGAGGAGGTGACGGTGAGACCGAAAATGACCATACGCATCCGGCAGTCCTCGTCAGGCGGCTTCGTTCAGTCGGATCAGCTTGGAGCCCCAGTCACCGGACACGACCGTGGTGATCGAAGCGGGGTCGATATCGAAGCGAAAACAGTCTCCCAGCGGCAAGCCGAGCACCTTGCAGACGGCGGCTTTGATCACGTCGGCATGGCTGACCAGTGCCACGGACTGGTTCTGGTAGCGTTTGCGAAGCTGCTGCATCAGCGAGACGACACGTTGCTGGACGTCCAGCATTGTCTCGCCGCCGGGCGTCCTCGCCTGCTGGCGTTGACTGTTCCACGTCAGCCAGTCGGCGTCCTGGCTCAACTCTTCGAAGGTCTTGCCCGACCACGCGCCGAAGTCGATCTCATCGAGTTCCTGGCGGATTGTAATCTTCTCGCGATTGCAGGCGATTGCGATCGGTTTTGCGGTTTCCAGTGTTCGTTCGCGCGGGCTGCAACAGATGGCCGCCAGCGGCCGCGCCGCCATGTGGCTGGCCAGGCGCGAGGCTTGTGCCCTGCCGGTTTCGCCAAGACAAACTCCAGCCATGCGTCCGGCAAGATAGTCGCCGACATTGTCGTGCGCCGCATGGCGGATCAAGAAGAAAGTTGTCGTCATTCCGCGGCATCAAGCATCGGCTCGTCCCTCCCGGCGATGAAAGACAGCGTGCGCAGGCGTGCCTCGGCATCGGTGAACTGCTCGGGCGGCGACTTCATGAAATAGCTGCAAGGGCCGGTCAGCGCCCCCGCGATGCCGCGGTCAAGCGCCAGTTTGGCGCAACGGACAGCGTCGATAACGACCCCGGCCGAGTTGGGCGAATCCCATACTTCCAATTTGAGTTCTGCATTCAGCGGCACGCCGCCGAACGTCGTGCCTTCCACGCGGATGTAGGCCCATTTTCGATCGGTGAGCCAAGGCACATGGTCGCTGGGGCCGACATGGATGTTGCCGGCCTCCAGGGGAACGTCGAACTGGCTGGCTACGGATTGCGTCTTGGAGATTTTCTTCGATTCCAGCCGCTCGCGCTCCAGCATGTTGAGGAAATCGGTGTTGCCGCCGAAATTCAGCTGATAGGTGCGGTCGATGCGGACGCCGCGCTCGCGGAACAGATTGGCGAGCAAGCGGTGGACGATCGTCGCGCCGACCTGGCTTTTGATATCGTCGCCGACCAGCGGCAGACCGCGCTGTTCAAAGCGCCGGCGCCATTCCGGCCGCGATGCGATAAAGACCGGTATGCAGTTGACGAAGGCGCAGCCGGCCTCGAGCGCGCACTCTGCATAAAAACGCGTGGCTTCTTCGGAGCCGACCGGCAGATATGAGACCAGTACGTCGGCGCCGCTTTCCCGAAGCAGCGCGCTGACATTCGCGACCGGCTCTTCTGCCTCCTCGATCTCATCGCGCAGATATTTGCCGATGCCGTCAAATGTCGGTCCGCGCTCGACGCGAACGCCGGTTGCCGCAACATCGGCAAAGCGGAAGGTATTGTTGGGCGCATTGTATATGGCTTCCGCCACATCACGCCCAACTTTGCCCTTGGCGACGTCGAAAGCACAAACCACCTCGATATCGGCGACATGATAGCCGCCAAGATCAGCATGCATCAGGCCCGGTATCGGCTCATTGCCTCTGGCGTCCCGATAATATGAGAGGCCCTGGACAAGGGAAGACGCGCAATTGCCGACGCCGGCTATTCCAATCCGTACCTTTTTTGATCCCACGAAACTGCCGCCATCGCTGTTGAAGGTAAGTTCCTCGCGCCGAACTGTCAGCTGCCAGGAATGTTCCTTGCGACCTGGAAAAATCACCAACCTCTATTCGGATCAAAGCTGCGCCCTGTATTTTGCGTTGCCTGGGCCGATCGAAGCCTGAGCGACGCGAGCCTCAATCGAGCGTTCGCAGCATATCCGCTTCTTTTTCCAGGATGGAGGCCACTTCCTCGCGCTCAAGATGCGTCATCATCAGGCTCACACAGCATTCGAGGTAGGTGATCGAGGTACGTCTCAGAAAGGCAGCCGCTTCCCGTTCTGCCATTTGCTCGATGTCCCTGGCGGATCGTTTTCGATGCACGGGTCCGTTCTCCCTGCCGATATTCGCCCAACGGCGAGCTAGACCGGATGTTCCCACAATGAGAAAAAGTGAAGACGCCTGTCGGGAGTCTCACCATGCCCGAGGGCATAGCTCTCCCCGACTTCAGGCCGGCAGGTTTTGCAGTCGGCCTGAAACGGACCTCACGCTTGTCGCCATTGGGGAGATTCGATCCTCGTTACGGCTGGCCTCGAGCTCCATGAAATAGCTGATCGTCTGCATCAGGCCTTGCTTGAGTGGCACCTTTGGCGACCAGTCGAGAAGGGCTTTTGCACGGGAAATGTCCGGTTGCCTCCGGCGAGGATCGTCTTGCGGCAGTGGCAGGAATTTGAAGGCCGAGTTGCTGTGGGTCATATCCCTCACCAATCCGGCCAGTTGAAGAACGGTGAATTCCCCGGGATTGCCCAAATTGACCGGCTGGCTCGGATTGGGATCGACATCCATGAGGCGGACCAGACCCTCGACCAGATCGGAGACGTAGCAGAACGACCTGGTCTGCAGCCCGTCGCCGAAAATCGTCAGCGGTCTCTTCTCGAGCGCCTGCATCACCAGGTTCGAGACGATCCGGCCGTCGGCAGGATCCATCCGCGGACCATAGGTGTTGAAGATGCGCGCGACCCGGATGTCGGCCGTTTCGGTTCTCAAATAGTCGAAGCACAAGGTTTCGGCGGTTCGCTTGCCCTCGTCATAGCAGGCACGAGGACCGGTGCAGTTCACGTGACCCACATAGTCTTCCGTTTGCGGGTGCTGTTCCGGATCGCCATACACTTCGCTTGTCGATGCCTGCAGGAGGCGCGCATTGTTTCGGGCGGCAAGCTCAAGTAGATTGAGGGTTCCGATCACGCAGGTCCGCGTGGTGTGAATCGGGTCAGCCTGGTAGCGCGGCGGCGATGCGGCGCACGCCAGGTTGAAAATGCGGTCGACCGGCTCAGCAAGGTCCAATGGTCGGCAAATATCCTGCTCGATCAGCCGGAAACGAGGACTGTCCAGCATCGAGACGATGTTTTCCATCCGACCGGTAAGAAAATTGTCGACACAGATCACACGGCACCCGGCCTGAAGCAGTGTCTCGCAAAGATGCGAACCGAGGAAACCCGCGCCGCCGGCGACAAGCGCCGTTCTGGTCCGTTGTGTCCTTCTTGATTGCCGCATCTCTATTTTCTCCTGTCTGCCAGTCATGCTGCACTTTCGATGTTCAGATCGAGCGCTGGACGTGCCGATCTTGGCCGCGCCAGCAGCGAAACGAATTCGCGGGCTCTCGCGGCGCTTGTATGTGCCGCCAGGATCGTTGCACGCGCTCGCTTGGCCAAAGCAAGCCTGACGCGGTCGGATTGGCTGGACAGGATATCGATCACGTCTTCGGCTTGGCCCGCCGTGTTGATCGTGGCTGTCGGAAAGAAGCTGTCCAGACCGGTCCAGCGATCGCTGATGATCGCTGTGCCACAGGCAGCCGCCTCGAAGAGGCGTACGCTGGGAGACCACCCAGCCGCTATCATGGAGCTGCGCGTGACGTTCAACGTATAGCGCTGGCGGCTGTAGAACGAGGCGTGGTCCGCCGGCGGCAGGTGCTCGATGCGATCGACGTTGCTTGGCCAGACGGTCTCGGACGGGAATTGCGAGCCGGCCACGACGAAGCGACGGTCCGGCATGCGTCTTGCCGGTTCGAGCAGGAGAGCATCCAGCGTCGCCTGCCGGTCCGAGCTGTAAGTGCCGAGATAGCCAAGGTCCCAGCAGATCGGATCGGCCGTTCGGCGATGCCGCTCCGGGTCGACGGAGCAGTAGAGCGGCTCGGCGCACCGTGCACCGAAGTCCGCCGCCAATCGGGCGAGTGTTGGCCCGCCGGTGAACGAGAAATAGACGTCGAAATACGGGATCTGCCGCCGGCATAGGTAGTCGCAATCATCCGCGGCGAACTTGGCCAGCGTGACCGGCGTGTCGATGTCGTAGAAGCAGAACTGGCCCGTGCACAGGGACGCGACGATGTCGATGACGGCTCGCCCCTCCGGAACGAACGACCCGACCACTACGACATCGGCCTGTTGCAGACAGCCGGCATAGGTCCGACGAAGATCGTTCGTCGTTTCGTAGTAGCGCAACGTGCAGAAATCCGGGTCGCGCAGATCGCGATGGTTCGCATACCACGGCACGTCGCGCTCCAGGAAGGTGACGCGATGGCCGAGCTCGTGCAGGCCCTTCAGCAACCCCCTAAAGGTCGTGGCATGGCCGTTTCCCCATGAAGAGGACAACGACAGGCCAAGAAAGACGATGTCGAGCCGCTGGGTCATTCCGCTGCCTCCACGGTGGGGCGCTCGAAATGACGCCTGAAGACAGCGTCGGCGACAGCGGCCCTTAACGCATAGGTATGCTCGGCGAGAACACGCCGAAGCGCAGATGCGCCGATCGCCCTTGCCCGCTGGGGGGTGAGGGTGCGCAAGATCTCAGTGACATCATTGCCATCGCGCGCCACCAGGATCTCTTCCCCGGGGGCCAGGAACAATTCGACGCCGAGCCAGGCATCGGTGATGAGGCATGCGCCGGCACCGGCAGCCTCGAAGACGCGGGTGGCAGGCGAAAAGCCGTTGGCGGCCATGCTGTCGCGGCTGATGTTCAGCACCGCCTTGGGGGTGACGTTGAACGCATTATGGTCCCGCGTCCCGACGTGGCCGAGCCATGCGACATTTGCCGGCAGCTGCTTGTCACCCCAACCAGATCCGCCGAGCAGGAAACGCTGATCGCCCGAACGGTTGGCCGGATCGAGGAAGAAGGCTTCGACGCGTGCTTCACGGTCCGGCAGGCGGTTGCCGAGAAAGGCGAGGTCGCAGGCGAAACGCTTGTCCTTCGCGACCGGATGGTGCGTTTCGGGATCGAGCGCGTTGTAGATCGGCACGCATTCGGCAGCCCCCAGCGCACGATAGGCCCAGACGACCGGATCGCCGCCGCCATAGGTGAGGACAAGGTCGATCTCCCGCAACGCGCGGTGCAGGGGGTGATCCGGCTCGTCGCGCAATTGGCCCAGAGTGGCCGGTGCGTCGACATCCCAGAACACTGTCAGCGCCTCCGTCCGGGCGTGGTCGAGTACGGCGCGCAGCAGCGCCTCGTCTTCGAAGCCGACTCCGCTGGCCTTGACGACGATATCAGCTTCGCCTGCGCTTGCTGCCACCTGCATCAGCGCATGCGGGGTCGCCTCGTATATGACGACGTTGCACCAGTCCGGTGCCTCGATATCGCGGTTCTTCTGCCGGTCGTAGACGTCCGGTTCATAGAACGTGATCTCGTAGCCAAGTTGAGAAAGAGCCTTCAGCAATCCACGGTAATAGGTCGCCGCGCCGTTCCAATAGGACGACAGCAGGCTCGATCCATAAAATGCAATCTTCATGCGACTGTCTCCTCTTTGGCGATGCGATCGATGGCCTGGCGGTTGCCGCATTCGGCGAGCACGTCGAACAGCTCGTCCGCCCGGTGCCGGCAAGTGTGTCGCCTCCCGATGGTTTCGAGGCCGGATCTCACCAGAGAGGCGGCCAGGTCAGCATCGTCCAGCACGTCGCGAAGATGGCGGCACATCTCGGAACCGTCGCGCGCGAAAAGAAAGTCGATACCTGGCCTGAAGAGTTGTTCGACATCGGCCCAAGGCGCCGACACGAGCGGGATGCCACAGGCGAGCGCCTCGAACATGCGGATCGTCGGGATGCCGGGCAGGTTCTCCCGATACGGGCGCCGCGGGATGTGGACGGTAACGCGGTGGGCCGCGAATGCCTTGGGCACGTCGGCATTGGCAATCCAGCCTTCGTATTCCAGGCCGGCGGCAGCAAGATCGGCGAGCGCTTCGCGTGGATAGCGCACGCCATGAACAGTGCCACGCAGGCGAAGTTCTTCCACCGGATCGATCAGGAATTCCTTGATTTCGGCACTGCGCTCGTCATCGCCCCAGTTGCCGATCCAGATCAGATCGGCAGTCGGGTCGATCTCCGGGTGAGGCTTGAACAGGCGCTCATCCGCCGCCTCGTGCCAGGTGAAGGCACGTTTGCCCCAGCCGGCGCGAAGATAGCTTTGCCGCAACGCCTCGCCGAAGGCGAGCACGCCGTCATAATGCTCCAGCCGCAGGGCCGAGATCGCCTGCGTCGCCGACACGGCGCGATGGTGGGTGTCATGGAACAGAAGCGTGAAACCGCCTCCATTCGCCTTGGCCCCGCCGATGCGCTCGACAACCTCCGGGTCGGTCCATTCGTGGACGATCACCACATCGGCGTCGGCAATCCAGCCTTCATGGTCGAAGGACGCGTCGTAGGTCACCGACATCAGCTCCGGAAAATCTTTTCTGAAGCGCTCGACCGCGTAGGGCCCTTTCTCTGCCAGCAGGTTCGAACGGCTCCAGCCGTCTGCTGGCTCCAGCGCGATCGCCTGGTGCCCGCGTGCAACAAGCTCCCGCATGATGCCGCGCAGGAAATGTGCGTTGCCGTGGTTCCAGTCGGAAACGACCGAATGGGTATAGAACAGGAACCGCATTGTCAGCGTTCCGCAACGGCCAGGGCGGCCCGATCGTAGATGTCGTGCATGGCCGCCGCCTGCCTTGCTGGTGAAAACTTGCGCGCTCGCCGTGCGGCGGCTTCGCCGAGCCGGCGCCTGTGTTGGGCATCGTCAGAGAGACAATCGACGCACCTGGCGAGATCGCCTGGATCGTGGACGTCGTAGAACAAAGCCGCGCCATTCCACAATTCGCGATAGTTCGGGATGTCGGCAAGCACCAAAGGTGTCGCCGACGTCGCTGCCTCCAGTGCGGCAAGGCCAAATGGTTCATAAATGGAGGGCGATACGAAGATGCCGGCCCGCGCCATCAAGCGACGCACCTCGTCGTGGCAGACCGAGCCCAGAGCAACGACATTGCTGAAATTGACGCGTTGGCCATCGCCGCCCTCGATCGGCCCGGCAGCGAAGACTGGCCATTTCGTCAGCGCTGCTGCCTGGTCCAGCGTAGCTGCGTTCTTTCCTTCGTCCCACCAGCGCGCGGCGGCGAGAACCACCGGTTCGCGTCGCTCTGCCTCTGGAGCCGGCCGTGTGCCGTTGCTGACAACGCTCAGGCGGGCGATCGGCCCGTAGCAGGCCTCGAGCATGTCGGCATGGCTGCGGCTGGGTGCGACTACCGCATTGGCCCAATCGAAGCCGCGTCTGTTGCGGTCCTTCTGCCAGGCCCATTCGCCGTCCGCAGCCCGCCCCCTGACGGCGTGGAGCCAGGTCACGACGCATGAGTGCGAGACCGCCACGACCGGGCAGGGCAGATCAAGTCCCACGGCCTGCGTCGGCGCGTTGAGATGGACGAGGTCGATCGCGTAATCGCCGACGAGCGCGCGCAGTTCCTGCGGCAACATTTCCAGATCGTCCTCATTGCGGGTCATCCAGTCCGGCGGTGTCTTGAGCCACGCCAGGCCGGCGAAAGCCTGTGCCTCCTTCGCCTGCTCCTCCGACGGTTCCGGGCCCAGCCCGGCGAGCACGATGCTGTCGCCGCCATGAGCCAACTCCCGCGCCAGATCAAGCGCGTAGCGCCAGACGCCGCCGACGGCATCGACGGTCATCAGGATTCGCCGCGGGCGGCGGATCAGTGACTGCAACATGTCGCCTCCAACTCGGCCAGCGCGCGGGGGCGCTTCTCCTGGATATCGCTGAACGTCCGGAACGAGGCCAGGTAATGCTCGTGGGCGCGCTCCCAGGCGAGATCGTCGGGCTCGCCCCAAAGCTCGCGATAGCTGGGCGAACTGGGATAGGGATAGAGCGGCACCGGCTCGTTGGCCCACACGCCGCGGTCAATGAGGTGCTTGCGCCAGTGGTCGACCAGAGCCGGATCGTCCTCGACGACGCCGATCAGATTGGCTTGGACGAACGGAACGTGACGTCGTGCATCGACCAGCAAAGCGGCCAGTTCCTTGGTGTCCAGCCGGCAACGCTTTGCCAGCATGGCCCGGCCTTCCACCGTCAGGCTTTCAAGGCCGGCTTCGATCGAAACGCAGCCGGCCGCACCAAGCAATTCCAGGAGCTCCGGCTTCCAAAGATCGATGCGGGTCTGCACGCCGAACTTGACGTCGCGATCGACCAGTGCCTCCAGCAGCGCCTTCTGCGGCAGGAATATCTCGTCGATAAAATAGATGTAGCCGACGCCTTGCCAGATCAGCCGATCGATTTCAGCGATGATCGCATCGTGGCTCCTGCGGCGGTAGGCGTCGCGGAAATCCATCTTGGCGCAGAAGCTGCAATTGTAGGGGCAGCCGCGAGATGCCTCGACCTCCGCGCCGAAACCCAGCTGATTATCATCGAATCGGTGGTGATGGTGCGAATGCGCGGCTATCCAATCGGACGGCCAGCTGAGCGGCGGATGATCGACAAACGAACTGGTGTGGACGCCGCCATTGCCGACAAGTTTTCCCTCGTCGAGGTAGGCGGTGTGGGGCACGGCGCTCCAATCGTCACCGCGGGCGAGTTCTGCGACGACCTCTTCGCATTCGCCGCGCACGACGACATCGACGCCCAGCTTGCGCAGCGTCGGCGCCGGCGTTGCCGAGCCGTGCGGCCCGACAGCCACTGTGCGGCCGCCGTGCCCGGCGAGGCGGTTGAGGAAGTCGGCGGGTACACGCAGCTCGGGCGGCGCGCAGCGCCAAAACAAATAGGTCGGCGCCGTGCTGACGACGGTCATGGCCGGTGCGAAAGCGGCGACGCGATCGGCAAGTGCCGCGTTGTCGAGCTTCTGGATTTGCCCGTCCAGCATCAGCACCTGATGGCCGTCGGCCTCCAGCGAGGCTTTCGAGTAGCCCAATTCCAGCGGCAGATGTGGCTGGCGGCAGCCGAAATAGATGCTGTCCTCGTAGGTCCAGAACGGATTGACCAGGGCGACTTTCATGCCACGTACCTCGCTGGTTCAGGCTCGAGGCGATGACGCCGGAGCCAGTCGGCGAGATCGCGGACGCCGTCGCGCCAGGAGACATGCGCTTTCCAGTCGAGCGTCGCTTCTAACTTGCGGGTATCGGCGACAAAGAAAGGTTGGTCGCCGGTGCGTTCCCGGTCGTAGCGGATCGCGAGGTTCCGCCCGGTCAACTCGCCGATCTCCTCGATCAGCATGCGCAGGCTGACGGCGTTGCCCGGTCCGCCACCGAGATTGAATGCCTGGCCCTTGATGTCGTCGATCCGGGCAAGTACCCCGCGATAGGCCGCAACGGCGTCGCTGACATGAAGGATATCGCGCACCTGCTTGCCGTTGCCGTAGATCGTGATCGGCCGGCCGGAAAGCGCGCTGAGCAGAAAATGGGCGACCCAGCCCTGGTCCTCCGTGCCGAACTGGCGCGGCCCGTAGATGCAGCTCATGCGCAGGACCGCGGTCGGCAGATTGTACGACTTGGCATAATCGAGCACATATTGGTCGGCCGCGCCTTTGGAGCAGCCATAGGGGGTGCAGAAATCCAGGCCGCAGGCCTCGTCTATGCCGTTGGCGCGGATGCCGGCATCGCAGGGCACGCACCGATCGTCCTCTTCGCGCACTGTGACGTCGGGCAGGCCGCCATAGACCTTGTTGGTGCTGGCGAAGATCACGGGAATGCGTCTGCCGCTGCGGCGAGCCGCTTCCAAAACGTTGAAGGTCCCGCGCAGATTGATGTCGAAATCTTCGCTTGGCTGGACGAGGCTCGTGGTGACGGCGGTCTGCGCGGCGAGATGAAATATCGCCCTGGCATGCACCAAAAGCGGCGCCAGCACGTCTTCGTCCCGGACATCGGCGGTTTCCACGGCAAGTTGATTGCCGTGCTTCTGCGCCAGCCACGCCAGGTTCTGATCGACGCCCGGGCGGCTGAGATTGTCGATGACCAGCACCGGCACCCCATCCGACAACAGGCTGTCGGCGAGGTTCGAGCCGATGAAGCCGCTGCCGCCGACGATAGCCACCGGCGCTTCACGAAAACCGTCCGGCCTCATGACACCAGTCCTCGCTCTTCGAGTTCCCGTTTCATGTCGGCGCCGCGGTCGATGGCGACCGTGTTGCGCACCCATGCGACGAACTCGTCGAGTGAATCCTCCAGCCGGTGCTGCGGCTCGAAACCGAGCAGTTCGCGCGCCTTCGAGATATCGGCGAAGCAATTGCGGATATCGCCGGCGCGCGCCTTGCCGAGAATTTCAGGCCGATGGTCCGGCACACCCATAGCGTCGGCGAGCAGCCGGGCGACCTCGCTGATCGCATAGGCCCGTCCGCTGCCGATGTTGATGACGTGGCCGCGCGCCTGGCGTTGTTCCAGCGCCAGGCGGAACGCGCGGGCGACGTCGCGCACATGCACGAAATCGCGTTTCTGCTCGCCATCTTCGAAAATCATCGGCCGCTGGCCGTTAGCGAGGCGTGAAGCGAAATTCGCCAGAACGCCGGTGTAAGGATTTGACAGCGCCTGTCCGGCGCCGAACACGTTGAACAGGCGCAGCGCCACCGCATCGACGCCATAGGCATCGCCGAAGATCAGCACGGCGCGCTCCTGGGCATATTTCGTCAGCGCATAGATCGAGGCGAGGTCGACCGGCTTTTCCTCGTCTGTCGGCAGCGGCGACAGGCTTTCATCCGCCGCCGAGAGTGGATTCCATTGGCCGCTCTTGACGTCGCTGGCCTGCCGCCGTGCATTGTCGACGCGCCGACCGCCTGGCGTGGCATAGAGACCCTCGCCGTAGACGCTCATCGAGGAGGCGACGACGATCCTCTCGACCGGATGCTTGATCAGTGCCTCGAGCAGGGTGGCGGTGCCGAGGTCGTTGGCGCCGACATAGCGGGCGATCTCGTACATGGACTGGCCGACGCCGACCTCGGCGGCGAGATGAACGGTGGCGTCGACGCCCTGCAGCGCCTCGGCGACGGCGGCGCGATCGCGAACGTCGTCTTTGATCAGTTCGGCTCCTGCCGGCAGGCTGATCGCCTCGCTGCCGTGCACCTGTTCCAGCAGCGCATCGAGAATGCAGACGGCATAACCATGTTCAACGAGTTCCTGGACGACGTGGCGGCCGATGAAACCGCACCCTCCTGTAACCAGTATGCGTTTCACGACAACTCCTTACGCAGTTGGCCTTGGCGCCCCGAACTGTTTGGCAAAAGGTTTGTTCCCTCTGCTTCAACAAAGATGGTTTTGGCGAGGCTGCAACCTGAGGTGAACGCATGGCGAACGAGCCTTGGGCGATGCGCTGGAACATTGCAGCTTCTTTGGTGTTAGGGGCGGTCATCCGGTCCGTGGGCGGCCCGTGGGCGCAAGCCAGGAGGCCACACGCCTGCAAGGTCTGGATCAAAGGAGGTTCCAATGTCTGAATCGAAGACAACCACCAATCATGACGAGATCCGCCAATGGGCCGAAGATCGTGGTGGCCGACCGGCGGTTGTACGAACCAGGGGCGAGGGCGGCATCTTGCGGATCGATTTTGGCGAGCCCGAGGAGAAGCTCGAACCCATCCAATGGGATGAGTTCTTCCGGATTTTCGACGAGAACGATCTGACTTTCCTTTACCAGGACGAAACCGGCTCCGGAAAAAACAGCCGGTTCAACAAATTCATCGACCGCAAGAACGGCTGAGGAAGCTGCTACTCAGCGCTGTCGGGTAGCTCTTAGGCTCGCCTCGCGTTCTGATAGAGGACTTAACTATAGATGGCTGTTTTCGCCTACTTTTCAGACTGTTAGAAAACCAATCTCAGTGCAGCAGGCTGGTTCCGCCCGATCCGGCAATGTTTCGCATGATGCCGTTCAGCCAGTCTTCGGTCGATACACCGGGCCGCCTGTCGATCTCACCGATGGCGCGCTCCAGTGTTCGCTCGACCAGCCGATCGGAAGCACCGACGTCGCCCAGAAGCAGCCGCGCCGCGAGCCTGAGCTTCGGCAGAAGTGAAAACACGTTGTCCGACAAGTTCACGGCAGGGCGACCGGCAAGGGCGGATTTTTCCGGAGGGAACAAGGCGTCGAAGACGGCGTAGCTATCCGACGATTTTCGAAGATTGCTGGCGTGGCGGAGACGTTCGGGAATGACGATGTCCTCGTCACCGCTGAAAAAGACGAAGGGAACGCCGCGGCGCATCAGTTCGTCGGCGATCGGAAACACCCGCCGGCCGTTGAGATTGACGTCGAGGATCGCGGCCTCAGCCACCTCGGTATGCATGGAGGCGTGTTCGACCGTCGCCGCAGGGCCAAGGACGACCGCGCCCATATTGCCGAAATATCTTGCAAGATCGCCGGCCAATACCCAATCGTCTTCGACAATCAGGATGCGCACTCCTCGGAGATCGCGCACCTCATCGCCCTTTCTTCGAGCGGGATTTGCAAGTGTCCGCACGGGCCTGTTCGGAATGTTCCTGCAAGGCTGCCTGCAATCGCTTCGCCAAAACAAGCATGCGCGGCGGAATGGATTCGTTTCCCGGCAAACTCAGCAGATCCTCGAAGCGCAACGACGCTCGTCTTGTCAGCTTCAGCTCAGGTGTGCGCTTTGACATTGGAGTTCCACAATAATCCCGACTTTAACGCCGTCTGCACGGACTTGTTCCGGCCCTCGCGCACGTTATATGCTGGGCGTTGCGTTCAGCCCGGTCGTGGGCTTTGGGTCGATTTGGCGGCCTTGTCGTCTAGGCTGTTCAACCGAGGGCTTGCGGTGACATCTCAGGTGAAGAGATTTCCAATTGTGGGCGTCGGCGCGTCGGCCGGCGGCATTCCTGCAATGGAGGGCCTGTTCAAAGGCATCACCGGCCAGCCCGGCATGGCGTTCGTCATCGTCACCCATCTCAGCCCCGAGCGCGAAAGCCTGCTTCATGAGGTCGTCGGACGTTACACGCAACTCCCGGTTGTCGTCGTCGAGGACAGCACCACTATCCTGTCCGACCACGTCTATGTGATGCCGCAAAACGTCGTTCTCACGATCGAGCGGGGAGTGCTGCACCTGCGGCCATCCAACGTGCTCAGCCGCGAGCGCAAGCCGATCGATATCTTTTTTAGCGCGTTGGCGGAGGATCAGGGCGAATATGCGGTTGGCGTCATTTTGTCGGGCGGCGATTCCGATGGCACGCTTGGCGCCAAGGCGATCAAGGAGCGTGGCGGACTGACGGTCGCCCAGGCTCCCGACGGCTACGGTCCGCGCAACCCGGACATGCCGAAAAGTGCGATCTCCAGCGGGCTGATCGACATTGCGGCGCCGGCGGAGGAGATCGGCGCGAAGCTCGAGGGGTTCGCCCGCAGCTTCGACATGCTGAACGGCGTTGCCGGAGACGGCGAGCACGAGACGGCAGAACTGGGTCGGCTCCGCGACGAGATCTACGGCATTCTGCAGGGCCAATCCGGCCACGATTTCTCAGGCTATAAGACCAAGACATTCCTGCGGCGCATCAAGCGGCGCATGCAAATCGGACAGCTTGATTCCATTGAAGAGTATGTTGAATGGCTGAAGAAGGACCCTCGCGAGGTGGCGAACCTTTTTCGTGACCTTTTGATCAACGTCACCGATTTTTTCCGTGATCCCGACGCGTTCAAGCTGCTCGAGGAGAAGGTCGTACCGCAGCTGTTCGAGGGCAAGACCGCCAGCGACGCCGTCAGGATCTGGGTGCCTGGCTGCGCCACCGGCGAGGAGGTGTTCTCGATCGGCATGCTGTTGCGCGAACACATGGAGACGCTTTCGGTTGTGCCGCGCGTCCAGATATTTGCGACCGACATCGATGAGCCCGCGCTTGCGGTGGCGCGCGCGGCGCGTTACCCGGCGGCATTGCTGCAGGGCGTCTCGCCCGAGCGCAGGCAGCGTTTTTTCAGCAGCGACGGCGAGAGCAACGTGCTTGCCAACGAGGTCCGGGAGCTGTGCGTCTTTTCCCCTCACAGCGTCGTCCGCGACCCGCCGTTTTCACGCATGGACATGGTTTCATGCCGCAACCTGCTGATCTATTTCGGCTCGGACATCCAGAACCGGGTGATTCCGATCTTCCACTACGCGCTGAAGCCGGGCGGTTATCTTTTCCTCGGCACGTCCGAAAGCGTCGGCCAGCACGACAACCTCTTCGCCACCGTCGACAAGAAGCAGCGCATTTTTCAGGCGCGGGAACATGCCTCGCCACACATTAGGCTGCCGATGCTGATCGGCGATGGCCGTTCAGGCGCCTTCCTGCCTGAAGGAACGGGGCCGAACAAGCGAACCGCCAGCTATCCGCTTCGACAGGCGGTCGAGGCACAGGTGCTGGAGCGTTTCGCGCCGCCGCATGTCGTGGTGAATGGCGACGGTGACGTCGTCTACTATTCGGCGCGGACCGGCCGATATCTCGAAGCGCCGCAAGGCATTCCGAGCCGGCAGGTGCTGACTTTGGCCCGCTCCGGGATAAGGCTCGACCTGCGCGCAGCGTTGCGGGAAGCCGCCACGACGCGCCGCACTGTCGTGCGCGAAAATGTCGTCGTCGATGAGGACGACGAACAGGCCCAGTCGATCAAACTCACTGTCGAGCCCCTGGCGGAACGCGGCAAGGGCGAACGGCTTTATCTCGTCCTGTTCGAACCGACGGGGCCGGTGCAGGCGCGGTCCGATGTTGGGCCCGAAAACCGTAGTAGCGAAGGCACTGCTGATCTCGAGCGGGAGCTGCGCGAAACCCGGGAGCGACTGCAGTCGACGATCGAGGAGTACGAAACGGCGCTGGAAGAGCTGAAATCGTCGAACGAGGAACTCGTCTCCGTCAACGAGGAGGCGCAGTCGACCAATGAGGAGCTTGAGGCCTCGAAGGAGGAGATGCAGTCGCTCAACGAGGAGCTCAACACGATAAATTCGGAACTGACCAACAAGATAGAAGAGCTCGACCGCGCCAACAGCGATTTGCGCAATCTGTTCGAGAGCACGCAGATCGCAACCATCTTCCTCGACCGCAATCTGGTGGTGCGGACCTTTACGCCGGCGGCCTCGTCTTTCTTCAGCCTGCGTCCCTCCGACGTCGGCCGGCCGCTGACCGAGCTTTCGAGCCAGCTCGACTATCCCGAGCTGAAACAGCACATCGATGCTGTCTTCGAAACCGGGGAGACCCTGAACCATCATCTGGCGCGCGACAATCGGGGCCGGTTTTACATGGTTCGCATCAATCCGTATCGCGACAAGGACAACAGGATCCAGGGCGTCGTGGTCACGCTGGTCGATGTCACCACCTTGGCCGAGACGGAAGAGCAAAACCGGGTGCTCATTTCGGAGCTGAACCACCGCGTCAAGAACATGCTGGCGGTGGTCGCCAGCATCGCCAACCGCACCCGTGAAAGTTCGGAATCGAAGGAAGAGTTCGCCGAAGCGCTGATTGGTCGCCTGCACGCCATGTCGCGGGCTTACGGTCTGCTGTCGAAGGAACGCTGGAAAGAAGCTTCGATCAACGAACTGCTGCATCAGGAGCTCGAGCCTTTCAGCATTGACCGGTTCGAACTTGACGGCGCTGAAGTGAAGCTTAGCCCGCAACAGAGCCTTTCCCTTAGCATGGTGATTCATGAACTGGCGACCAACGCCGCCAAATATGGCGCGCTGTCGACGCCCGAGGGCAGGGTCGTGCTGAAATGGTCTGGCGACGGCGATGTTTTCACGCTCACCTGGTGCGAGCGACACGGGCCGCCGGTCAGAAAACCTGAAGTCAGCGGCTTCGGACTTTCCCTGCTGCAGGGTGAGATCGGCTACCGGCTTGGCGGAAACGTCGAGACCACCTTCAACCGTGACGGTCTTGAGGTCCAGATCACATTCCCGATGCTGCGCAAGGAGACGCCGTGACCGACCCGCTGCGCGTTCTGGTGGTCGAGGATGAATGGCTCATCGCCGAGGACATCGCTGCTTGTCTGCGCGATTCGGGACATCAGGTGATCGGCCCCGCCCCTTCGGTGGCGGCAGCCCTTCGTCTTATCGGCGAAAATCCTGTCGACGTGGCGCTGCTGGATGTTCAACTGCATGGCGAAACGAGCCTGGCGATCGCAGAAGAACTAAAAACCCGCCATATTCCGTTCGCGTGCCTGACCGGCTTTGGGCCGCGCGATGTTCCATCCGCGTTCGCCAACGCTAGATTTGTTCGCAAGCCGGCAGATCAGGCGGCCATTCTCAGAGCCTTGGCGGAATTGGTCCCGACGTCCTAGCTCGTTGCCCTTCAGTCCAGCGGCTTTTCGGTCGGTCGCGGCGTGGCGCCTTGCTGGCGCGGCCGGCCGGCATTGCGGTTGGCCACCGGATTGTCCAGCGGAGCGGTCGAGGGCTTCGAGGCTCCCGCGCTTTTCGGCGTCGGTGGCCTGGCTCCGGCATCCGTATCGTCAGCATCCCGCCTTGGACGTCGCAAGCCAGCGGCATTTGCCTGCCGGATTGCCGGTTTCGATGTGGTTTTCTTGTTGGCCATGATGTCTCCTTCCTGCTGCGACGGAAACAACGGAGGCTTCGTTCACCGCTCGCAGCCCTGCGTGTCAACCGCCGGCACGGTGCGAAGTTCCACGACCTGCCGCTGGATGGGAACCATTTTCGATACTGGCTGTTCGGCTCGCAGGAAGGAGCCGGACATGGAGCGACGTAACGCCATACTTTCGCTGGTGATAGCAGCGATCATCATCGTCGGCTTTCTCATCGGCTTTTTGTATGCCGATATGGGCTGGCGCACCTCGCCACTCGAAAGAGCCCAGGAGCAAAACCAGGGTGGGAACGCCCCGGCCGACACCTCGCCTGCCGCGGGCATCGAAAAGAACCCCCAAGAGAATACCGAGATGCCGGATCAGCAATAACCGCGATCTTTCCGGCAGGAACCGGGCAAGCTGGATGGTCTTGCCCAGAACCAATGGCTGTATCGCTGGTGATATCGGACTTACGGTGGCTGCTGGTACCCGGCTGCCAACGCCGCGGCCTCTTCCCCCGTCGTTGAAACCCCTCCTGCTGATGTAAGCGATTTCTGGCATTTGCGTATCGGCAGCACGGCGTGCTCAGTCTCCGGAGACGAGAGCCGGCCGATCCTGCTGCTTCTTGCCAACGCATCTTGGTTGGCCCTTGCTGCGAGCCACTCTGCCCGCTCCCGCGGCAAGCCGATAAGGCAAATACCAGCGAAGTGCGCCGGCACATCCACCGTCGTGTCGAACACGGCCCATGTGTTGGTAGGCTCCTGAACCGGCAAAAACCTCATAACAGCTCCTGCTAATATAAAGCACGAACTTACGGACGAAGCACTGTTCCGGCATCAACCAAACGAAGGAGAATTTTTCGTTTTGCCACGCTGCGGCGCGCTGAGCCTCGCAAATTGATCCACACCGTCTGTATCGCGGCTGCGACGTGGCCGAAAATAGATCTCGACGAGCGAACGCATCCAGGAGTCCGCCATGCGGCGGCGCTTTTGCGTGTCGGCGGTCCGCCTTCAGTGCCCCATCTCGCGGCGCCTCGGCGTATCCCTTGGGGAACTGTCAACTGGCCTTTGGAGCGCTGCTCGGGACCAGGAATCCACCTTTTAGCAACTCCAGGGCGTCGAGCGCCTCCTCATCCAGCAAATCTGTCAGAGCCACCCCTTCTGCGAAGACCACCCTATCGTCGTCTATGTCGTAGACCTCCCAAAGCCCTTCCTTGTTCCGTCGAATGGCGTGCCGATGCTCCATAAGCAGACGCTAATTGAGTCGCGGAAATGGTGGCTAGGAAAAATCAGGGGCAGGCCGACATTAGCAGTGGAAAACCTCAGGCGCCCTGACGCGTGATGCGTGTGCGAAGCCAAGGGTATGCCGGCCGCGCGTGGCCCGAGGGGACCAAATCGACCACGGGCAAATAGTTGAGAAACCTTTTGACGATCATTGCGGACACTCGGGCTCTGATGTAATTTAGGGACCGATCAAGTGAGGAATATACCGCTGTCGCGACGGCTTTTCTCTCTTTTCTGTCTCGGCAGATAGCATGCTCTCTAACGGACCTTGGCACTGCAAGCTGTGTTCTTGTGGTCGCCAGGTAACGACGGTTAAGGGATTTGCCATGCTCCGACGTTGCGGTTTCGTTGCGGCCTTGATGCTCGCAAGCGTCGCGACTTTCGACGCTTCTGCAGTCGAACGAAGGGTCGCCTTTGTAATCGGCAACTCCGATTACCAGGAAATCTCGGCCCTCAAGAACCCGGCCAAAGATGTGGTGGACGTGTCCAACACGTTTCGAGCGGCTGGTTTTGATGTTTTCGTTGCGAGCAATCTTACAAAGCTGCAATTTGAAGATCAGTTCCGCAACTATCTTGCCGCCGTGGACGGCGCCGATGTCGCTGTCGTCTACTATTCCGGCCACGGCTTTCAGATCGGCGGCGAAAATTTCCTGATCCCAGTCGACGCCTCGTTGAAAGATGCGGCGGACGTCGAGGTCCAGGCAATCAAGCTGAACGATGTGCTGCAGCAGATGCGTTCGAAATCGAAGATCCAGGTGATCATCCTCGATGCCTGCCGCAACAATCCATTCCCTCGCAAGGACTATTGGCTCAGGGACCAGCTTCTTACTGCCAGCGGCACCGGCCTTGCGCAAGTAAGAAGCTCACTGAACACGCTGATTGCTTTCGCCACCGAACCCGGCGCGGTCGCCTATGACGGCGCCGGCGACCTCAGTCCTTTCTCATCGGCGTTTTCTCGTCGCGCGCTCGCCCCGAACCAGGAGATCCGCACGGTCATGTCGGCCGTCCGCCGGGATGTGGTTGAGGCTACCAAGGGCCTGCAGGTTCCCTGGGAGAACTCTTCGCTGATCGACGAAGTCGTTCTGATGCGTCGCATCAGCCGCCCATCGCTGCCGCCGGTATTGGAGAAAGTCGTGCTGTCCGGGGCAGGCCCCATCGATCTGGACCTCCCGGAACCGGTCCAGGTCGATGGCGGGACAATAACCGTCAGCATCGAAAGACCTCCCGCCTTGGGACGCCTGATGCTGGACGGCAAGGTCATCGAGGCGGGAGACCTGATCCAGGGCAAGGATTTGCCGCGTTTGCAGCTGGATGTCCCCAAGGGAACTGGCGAGCCGGAAGAGATGGATATGCTGGCCTACGCCGCACGCGACAGTTGGGGCGGCGAAGCCAAGGGCATGCTGGTGTTCCGGGTCAAGAGCGGCGAAGGAGCCGAGGGCGAACAGGTGATGGCCTCGCTCGAAGCCGAGCAGAAGCAGCAGGTGCTGCAGCGCGGCATTCATGTCACCGGTGCGGCCGAGGCGATCGAGAACCGGGACGTCGACGTTCCGGTCGGCGTCGGCGCCGTTGCCCTGAACCTCGACGTCCCGACAGACGATGCGGCGGTCAGCCTGAAAGTCACAAACTATCCGGCAACGGGGACGCTCTCCCTGCCCGATCGCACCCTGTCGCCCGAATCGAGCTTGACGGTCGGCGAAGTCGAGGGGCTGCGCTATGAACCCCAGATCGGAGCCAGCGCACCGGTCGAGATCGGCTTCGAAATTCGGGCGGACACCGGCGCAGCCAAACCCGCCAAAATGAAACTGTCGCCGAGCGTCGATCCGTGCGACCTGGCTGCCGGCGAACCTCTCGACCTTCAAGGCGTCGTCCCCGGCCTGCTGCCAAATGAAATCGGCGCCGACGCGGTGAAGCTGTGCGAGGCTGCGGTGAAGGCGTATCCCGATGTCGCCCGCTTCCGTTATGAACTGGGACGCGCGCTGCTTGCAGCCGGCAAGGTGGACCAGGCCAGGAAAGCCATACAGCAGGCCGCCGACAGGGGGCATGTGCGCGCGGTGTTCGAACTCGGCTACCTCCATGCGACGGGAACGGGCCAGGCTGTCGACCGCAAGCAGGCCAACACCTTCTACGCCGCTGCGGCCGACAAGGGCGATCCCTATGGGATGACGTCGTGGGGCCGTGCCCTGTTCCATGGCTACGGCGTCGAGAGCGACACCGACAAGGGGCTGGACCTGCTGCTCAAGGCGGCATCGATGGGGCACACCTATGCCATGAACGATCTCGCGGCGATCTTCACCGAAGGCCGCAACGGCGTGCCCGCCGATCAGGCCCGCGCGGTTGCCTTCCTGGAGGCCGGCGTCCAGCGCCAGGACATGTATTCGATGAACTTGCTCGGTCGCAATTACCTCAGCGGCAGGGGCGTCGAAAAGGATCCGAAGGCTGCGCTGGCGCTTTTTCAGAAGGCCATCGACCTCGGCCAGCCCTATGCGCCGGCCAGTCTTGCGCGCATGTACCGTGATGGCGTTGGCGTCGAGCAGAACCTTGATGAAGCCCAACGTCTGTTTGAACTGGCAACCTCGCGCGGTGACCAGTCCGGCGCCTACGACCGCGCGGCTCTCGAGATGCAAAAGGGCGACAAGGCCGATCAGGCCGTCGCCGTGCGTTTCCTGGCATTCACAGTTGCGCTCGATCTTCGCAATGAGCTGCCTGACGCCCGGGCGACGTTGGCGCAATTCGGGGCCAAGCCGAAAGCGGCGGCGTTGAAGCAGCTGCGTGGGGAACTCAAGTCGAAGATTCCGTTGAGCGGTTCTGTCGACAAGCAACTGGTCAAAGTGGCAAGGGCGGTCTGGGAACAAGCCAATCCGCGTCGGGATTTGTTCTGATCAACAAGGAGGCAATGGTGGGCAGAAATCTGAAGCAGGCAGCAATCGGGATAACTCTGTCCATAGCCTTGGCGGGGGTCACGGGCTGCACATCCTGGCCACCCCTTCAACCGACGCCGCTGGTGGCGACACCCACGCCGGCGCCGAAGGTCGTTCGCAGAGCCGCGGCGCCGCGGAAGGTCGTCAACCCGGCTCCCAAACCGGTGGCCGCCAGGAAAGTGGTCAAACCGGTCGCGGACGAGCCGGCTGCCCCACCTCCCGTAATCATTCCTTCTTCGGGAGGAGGCGGGGGTGGCGGGAACAGCGGAGGAGGAGGAGGAGGTGGCTGGGGAGGATAGCGTTGAATGGCTGCTGCAAGTAAGCCAAACAACTAGAGCATTCCGCAGCCAAGTGGGTTCACTTGGCGTCGCAGGAATGCGGCCAAATCAAACAGATAGAGCCGGATTCTCGTTCAATTGAACGTATGCCGCTCGCGGATCCGGGCTACGGTCTAATTCGCATCCGCTGATTGGCGCAGCGCCTCGATCTCTGCCATCTGGATGCCCATTTCGACAAACGCGGAAAGAACTGAAAAGCGGTCCTCCAACGCAACACGTGCCAGTCCGGCCAGAACCCCCGCACTCACCGCGCGGGCGGCTGGCGGCAAGGCTGGCGCCGCCTCCACAGCTGAACCGTTGCCATGCCGTCCTGCAGCCAGGGCAATCCAGGCGGCCGGCGTTGTTGGCGGCATTGCCGCAGCCTTGCTCACGTCCGGGCGATGGTGAGGGCTCTCCGGTTCGCTGACCCAGTCACGAACAACCGCGAGCAATTCCTGATCCCTGCTGTCGAGCAGAACGGTGAGGTGGCTCAGGCATTCATGGGCCCACCACACCGCAGCCCGCTCGGGAAGCAGATAGGCACAGAACGTAATCGCCTCCTCTGGCACCCGCCCGGCCAGCAGGGCGCGGCAAAATTCGATTGAAGGCTGTTCGGTCGGAAGTGCCACCATGTCCCTGGAAACGGCGGGGCAGGCCATGAAAAGGTCCCGTGCCGTTTTGAATCGAAGCTCATTGGCCATGGCGCCACGCTCTCCCAGGGAACAATCGACACTGAAGCCCTGGATACGGGGCGGGTCAAGTCTCCAGTCCCTAGTGGTGAAAATCTGACGGTTGATACCCAAATCGAATTGCAGCAATGGGTGGAAAGTTGCCCCACAGCAGGTTTAACCTGAACGACAGGATTGCGCGCCAGGAGCCGACATTCCAGCTGAACCACTGGGCACTGGAGACGTCTCTCACCGACTGGCCGTAGGTAACCGAGAACATGCATAGGGCGCGCCCGTGCCTGAAGTGCTTATCAACTCTGGTCTATAAAGGCCTCGAGATCGGCTGCGACGCGTTGGGGCCGTTCCCAATTCGGACAATGTCCGGTCTCTGGGTAGCTGAGCAGTTTGGATCCTCGGATCGCGGTCACGAGGCGATCCTGATCGTTTCTGGAAAAGAGCACGTCGCGTTCGCCCCATATGAGGAGCGTCGGGGTGACGATCCGAGAAAGTTGATCCGTGTCATCGTAAGCGAGCAAACCGTCGAGCACGCCGCGCCAACGCCAAGCCGCCAGCTTCAGGCTTTCGGCAACGATCCGTTCGAAGAACGATTCGGGGAGGGGTACGTGCGCGGTGCTCGCCTGAAAATCGCGGGCGAACTCCACCGGCACCGGGTCTGGTAGCTCCATCAGTGTGGCTTGAACCTCCCGCGTGACCGGAGTGGCGGCCGACACACCAGTGCCGATCAAGACCAAGCGTGCGACTCGTTCGGGATTGGTGATCGCGACGTGTCGCGCGACGAAACTTCCGAAAGAGTGTCCGACGATGGTGGCGCGCTCGATGGAAACAGCGTCGAGAAACGCGACGGCATCAGCGGCGAATTCGTCGATCCCGTAACCGGCATCCAGCGCTTCCGAGTCACCGAAACCTCGCTGATCCAGGACAAACGCATGAACCCGATGCGACAGCAACGGCAGAATACTGCTGAACGAGAACCAAGAGTCCGGCCACCCGTGCAGAAAGAGGATCGGATCGCCCTCAGCATTGCCCTGTTCCGCGTAGTGAATCTGTGGACCCGTCGCCAGTCGAACAGTTGCGAATCGCAGGTCTCCCATCAACCAAACTCCGCTTTCTGAGTTGAAATTGCCTGCCGGCCGCACATCTTCGGGGCGTTTGCCATGTCGCTCTTTCAGCCGAGCGCAACCCGCTTACCAACGGCTGCGCCTTCTTGAATATGTGTCACACCTTGGACCGTGCTGCTCCCATTTCGCAACATTCGCACCACTCCAACGGTTGGAAGCTGCTGCGGTCGGCAGTTCCGTCTGACATAATCCGTTCTTGTTTCGGCAGTTTCGCTGGATCGACGCCAGAGTGTTTCGTTTGTTTCAGCAGGACACAGAGCTCGCATGTCGCGCTACCATCGCGCAGCGGACGCGTGGTCCCTCGGCCTAACAGTCGCTCACAATCTTTGGCGTGGAGGCCGAGTACCGTATTGACTTGATGAACGGCGGTGCGCCTCGACCGGATTTTTGGCCGGCAGCCCTGCGGGAAGTGAAATCCCCCTCCGGTCAACGACCGGAGGGAGAAAAATCCCCTGCGGGAAAGGCCCGTCACAGCCGCTCCAGCGTCAGCGTGGCGGGGTCGCCACGCCAGGCTTTGGCGAGCTCAGCGGCGGCCTTGGCCTCGGCGCCGGTGTCGCGCCTGGCCTTTGCCGTTTCCTTGAGGCCGAACAGCGCCCAGGCGCTGCCGCGTGCCTTGTCGAGCGCGGCCCGGAACTCCTTCTCGGCCTCTTCCGGATGGCCGGTACGCAGCAGGGCAGCGCCCAGCGACTGCCTCACCGGATAATACCAGTAGGGCGGCTCCATGTAGGGGATCGTTTCCTCGACCTCGGCGGCCTTCCTCCAGATCGCCACGGCGCCCTCCAGGTCACCGTCGGCCTCGGCCGCGCGTGCCCGCACCGTTGCCTCAGCTACCTGCAGCACGGCCAGCGCCGGGATTCCCCAGGCGTCATGGGTCGACCAGTCGGTCTCCGCCGCGATGCGGTGAATGGCGTCGGCCTCGGCGCGCGCGGCGCCAATATCCTTCTTTGCCGCCAAGGCGGCGCCGCGCATATAATGCTGGACTGCCTTCACATAGGCTGGCGCGTCCGCCTGCACCGGCTTGGCCAGGACCATGTCTGGGTCGCCGTATTGCGCCCAGGCGAAATAAGGCGCCGCCTTGACCGGCTGCACGATCGGGATCGCAGCGGCGATCTCGTTGGTGAGCAGCGTGTCCAGCTTCTCGGCCTGGTCCAAGACCGTCGGCGCGTCACCCAGAAGCTGCGCCGAGACCATCACGAAGTGGACATTGTGAGAATAATAGCCGATCGGGTAGACACCGACCGCACCGGTATCGGCAATGTAGGTCTCGTCGACCTTTGCGGCGGCGACGTTAGATGCGAGCGAGTCGGCGTAGCGGCCGACCCGATGGTAGATGTGGCTCGGCATGTGGACGATGTGCCCGGCACCCGGCATCAGCGCGGCGAGTCGCTCGGCATAGGGCTCGGCCCGCTCCGGGCGGTCGGAAGCCTCCACCAGATGGATGTAGAGGTGAATCGCCCAGGCATGGTCGGGCTTTTTCGTCAGCACGGCTTCCAGCCGCTTCTGAGCGTCAGCTGTGCGGCCCTTCGGCTCCTTGCCGCCGGGCTGCCAATAGTCCCATGGCTGGGTGTCCATGGCCGCTTCCGCCGCGATCATGGCGAGTTCCAGATCGTGGGGATATTTGTCGGACAGGGCGGCCATGGTATCGGCGAAGGCCGCATCGAGGGCTTTGCGATCCGCGTTGGGATCGTCCGAGTAGCGGGCGGCGACGGCATCGATGAGGCCGCGCTCCTTGTCGGTCGCCGCTGAGGCGAGCGACTGTGCTTTTTTCAGCGCGGCGACGGCCGGTGCGTTCGCGGCAGGGTCCATCGGCACGTTGATGTTGGGTCCGAGTACAAGTGCTTCGCCGAGGAAGCACATCGCGCAACCCGGATCGAGACGCTGCGCCTTGCGGAAGGCGCGACGCGCCTCGGCGTGGTTGAAGTTGGCGGCCTGCCTCGGGCCCTGGTCGAAAAATTTCTGCGCGTCTGGGTTCTTCGTGCTGATCGGCCAGGTGAGCGTGCCGAGGTTGTCCCAAAGCGGCGGCTCGGCATCCTCGTAGGCCTTGACCGCCTCGGCGATGGGCGATTCGAGCGGTAGCGTCGCGGCGACGCAGTGCGCCATGGACAGGTCCTTCGGGAGCGGCACTCGCGTGGCGGCGGCAAGCTGAATTCTGGCCGGGCCGCCGGCCGCATACGCGATGGCGCCGGCGCCGAAACCTATGACTAAGAGTGTGGTCCATCCCGCGCCAGGCAGGAACTTGCGCAATTTCATGTGAGCCTCCCATTGATTGCGGGCCGCGCCGGCGTCACGTTCTGGCGGCGCGCTCCCGCTTGCCTGGAATCTACGCCCCGGATGTTTCAGTCGTTGTTCTTGAGCGGTGCTGAAATGTTTCGATTGTATCACAATGCTCATTCCCCCTTGGGTTAGAAACCGTGCGACGTCGTGTCGGCGAGACTCTATCTTTCATGGGCGCCTCCGAGATGGACGTCCGGGCCAATACCTCTCATGTAAGTGCCTCGGTCGAGGTCTGCCTTGCCCGCACCCGGCACGTCCGCCGACCAATTCGGCAGGGCCCGCGCGATGTCTTCACGACTAGCAAGATGCAACTGCCCCCCACTATGCTCGACGTTTATTGACAGACAACCGCTTCGCAATTTGGTATTGTCCGCAGTCGATGAAATCGATGCTCAAGACAGGAGTAACCGTTATGCGGTTGGGCAGTTTAGCCTTCGTGTTTACGGTCGCGTTTTATTCGACCCACGCTTTTGCTGATCCACTTCAGAAATCAGAAGACATCGTGAAGTTTTTTGACGCGGCGAGCGAGCTCGGCCCGCCGCGTGGAATTTGCGTCGGCACCGAGGAAGAGTGCAACAGCAAGAACAAGGCAGCGCCTGCCGAAAAAACCAGCCTCGACATGCTGATCAATTTCGGCCTTGATTCTGCGGAACTCGATGCGACTGCGCGTGCTGAACTGGACGAGTTCGCCAAGGCACTGAAGGACAGCCGACTGAGCACTCTGAACTTCGTTGTCGAGGGTCACACCGATGCAACCGGCTCGGAGCGCTACAACGAGGGGCTGTCGGAACGCAGGGCCAGATCGGTAACAACCTTCCTCACCTCCAACGGCATCGATCCTGCCCGCATCAAAGCGACAGGCCTGGGCGAAGCGAGCCCGCGCAACCCCAATCCATTCGATCCGGTAAACCGCCGGGTGGAAATGCGGATAAGGACCGAGTAGCTGGAGCGGGTGTGCTGGACTAGTTTGCAGTCAAATGGAATCACTTGCGACAGCACTCCGGCCAACACCCCCTCGACCGTCTTGGCGCTGCGCGCCAATCCACCTTCTTCCACAAGGGGAGAAGGCAAGAGCGCGCTATTACCGCTACGGTTGCAAACTCCGGTCGCCGACGTAAGCGATTTGGCTCCCCCTTCTCCCCTTGTGGGAGAAGGTGGCCGCGAAGCGGCCGGATGAGGGGNACCATCGTCACGCAAATCGCCGACATTCGAGATTGGCTCCCCCTTCTCCCCTTGTGGGAGAAGGTGGCCGCGAAGCGGCCGGATGAGGGGTGTTCCAGCTTGGCACCGACAGCACTCCGGCCAACACCCCTCAACCGTCTTGGCGCTACGCGCCAATCCACCTTCTCCCACAAGGGGAGAAGGCAAGAGCGCGCTATTACCGCCACGCGTAGCAGAAATGCGGCTAAAACAAATAGATAGAGCGGGATGCTGGCTCACAGCGCATTCTGAACGGAACTCACCATAGCCGTGATCGCCTGCTTGTATTTTTCGAACTCGGGCGATGTCTGCCGGACTTCCGTTGTTGTCGTTGTCTGTTGGCTCACTTCAACCATCGCCGGGCTCAGCTTCCGCCCCATTTTCCTTTCGGCCCAGCTCACGACATAGCTGGCGGACTTGCCGGTGAGAAACGGGTTGGCCTGAATGACGGCCGATCCGAGCACGGCGCTCAATTGCGCCGAACCCGGCGACGACAACACTTGATGGGCGCCTTCCATCCCCAGGAAATGACAGAGATAAAGCCGGCCGGCCGTGATCTGGTGGCCGCGTGCCCGAAGATAGGCTTCGCCTTCGCGCGCCAGATTGCTGACCATCTCGCGCGAGATGGTGGCGTCAAAACGCAGAGCGAGCAGGTCGGCGGTTGACAGTGTCCGCGCCAGTTCCGGGCGGTAGGTGTTCATCATCCGGATCCACGTCTTGGTTATGAACTGACCGGCGCCGGTCGCCGAAGAAAGTGGGTTCTTGGCGCGGGCCTTGCCGCCACTTTCGACTTGAACGATACGCTCGGTCAGCGTTTCGACGGCGGAAGCGTCCGTCGCGACTGCCGTAACCGTGCCCAGCGGATCGATCGCCTGCCCATTGCGATAGAGTTCGAAATGCAGGTGCGGCCCGGTCGAAAGACCGGTGGTGCCGATATAGCCAATGATATCGCCTGCCTTCACCTTCGCGCCGACACCGGCCTTATCAGCGAATTTTTGCATATGCGCATAGCGCGTCTCGCTGCCGTCCCCGTGCGAAATCTTCACCAGGTTGCCGTAACCACTTCCATCGCCCTGAAAGACGATTTCGCCGTCGAAGGCGGCGGCTATCGGCGTGCCCAGCGGCGCCGCCCAATCCACGCCCTTGTGGATACGAACGGTTCCGAGGATTGGGTGCTTGCGTGGGCCGAAAGTCGAGGTCATGACCCCGTTGACCGGGGTGACCATGCCGTTGGCCACTGTCAGCGAGCGAACCTGATCGTCGCCGCTGACGCATGCAAACTGGCCGTCGGTCTGCTGGAACACGAAACAGTCGAGGCTTTTTTCGCTACCCTGGACGCCAACATACAGCACCCGTCCGGCCGTCTCTTCCTTGCCACGCGGTTTTTGCGAATAGATCAGGACCAGACGCTGGTCTTCGCTGGCGAAGGCATCCAGATCCTGTCCTCGCGACAGATACATGATCGCTTCTCCGATCACGCCGGTTGGAACCTTGTTGCGCGCTGCTGTCGAGTAGATCGCGTCGAGCAGCCGGTATTGCCTTTTGTGCGTGCCTTGCGCCTGTGCGCCCGAGTAGTTGAACAAATCTTCGCGGACCCACGGGTCGACACCAGACACAAACACACCGGCGGCATTGCGCGTCAGCGTACCGACAAATACGTTCCTGGCGTAGATCGAGACCTGCATGAGGGACATGGTTGTCGTATCGCGCGTCGGCCTGAAACCGCGCATGGCGACGACATGACCTGGCTCAAGGCTCTCCCGATTGAAAAGCGCCTTCAGGGCTTCGCCTGCCAGCCTGGCATCCTCGGCGGAGAAATGCGCATCGAGCGCAACGCTGTCCAGGCTGCGGTCGTTGAGGATCTTTACGAAAATGTCCTCGGTAGCCTCGTATCGTTGATGTTCACTGATGACATTTGCAACGCTTGTGTTGTTTTCGATCTGGGTTTTCTGGAACGCGGGAAGGGCTGCCTCACCTGAATCGATTGTTTCGCCCCAACCTGCTTCGGCATCCCCCTGCGGGTCCGAAGCAACCGGAGCCTCGTTTGGAACGGGCGGTGGCTGAACGTCGTTTTGCAGATCGTCGGATGGCGCCGGCGCGGTCTGTCGCTGCGCCTGGAAGAATGCGAAATCTTCTTGCGTGGACGGTATCGTCGTCATGAACTTTTCGCTGGCGCTAAGCATCACGTCGGACAGGATTTCGATCTGCGGAGAAACGCCGGCCTGATCGAGTTCTGCCGGGCGCGGGATCACCTGGCTTTTTGTCGCGCCGCCGGTGTCGGGCGCAAGGGTGATCCACATCGGGTCGCCTGCGAGATCGATGATGGCAGGCACATAGACGGATGCGTCGGCCGGCACATCGTCGGTTCCCTCGACGGCCTGCAACTCCTCATCCTCGTCGCCAAACGACCAATAATCCGCAGTGAGATAGAAGCCGGCAGCGATCGACAACAGGGCAACCACAGCAAGGCCGGCAAGCAGCCTGCGCCAGAGCCTGCGTCTGCGCAGGGCGGCGCGGGCCTGCTTTTTCAACTTGAAGCTTGTGTCGATACTGTGCGTCACGGATTGCTTCCGGTCAGAAAGAAGGTCCACCGCGCCTGTTCAAGCGTATCGACTTCGAGAAATCGTGCGGCGATATGGCCGCGCTGCCAGCATTCATCGATGCCGCGTATCGAGAAACGCCGCCGGTCGATGCACATTTCGGTCGACCCGGTCAGGGTCGCATGGCCAAAGACGTCCGTTGCATAGATGTAGATGTAGCGGTTCGAAAGTTCCTCGCGGATGACGTTGACGCACTGATTTGCGCCGATGGTCCACCAGCCATCGGTCTGGTCGGCATTGTCGACTTTTTGGCCGACAGCGAGATTGACGACGTCGAGCGTCTGATTGCAGACGGTGAATTCGGCGCGCGCTTCGTGAGGCGACAGGAGAGCCAGCAATGTCGCGCCCAATATGACCGCAAGTCTGATACGGCCGCTCGGGGCAAGCAGGCCGCGAAGCCGGTCACGCTGATTGTTGGGCGGCACAGCGGGCAGGAAGGAAAAGCGCGAGCGGCGGTGGGCCATCGGCGTCCATGCTACCCGCCGAGCCGAAAATACTTTGCCGTTGCGGAGTACTCAGCTCGGTTGGCGTCGATCTCGTCGAGAATTTTGGGCAACAGCAGCGCGGCTGGTGTCGGCGCAGAGAACGCCGCAGCCTGAATATCCTGTGGGCCCGTGATCACCATTATGATCTGCGGCACGACCTTGCCGGCCGCCTTGTCGGCTGCGCCGAGATCGATCGGGATGTTGAAGGTGGCCTTGCCGGCTTGCGCCAGCATAAGATCGTCGAGGCTGAATGCCATGCCCCTGTGGTCGATCAGCAGCACGCTGGAAATCAGGCCGCCCTGCGTCACCAGCGTGCCGCCGATCGGCGAGCCGCTCGGCACCGTCGTTCGATCGAGAACAAGCTGCGGCTTGTCAGCCGGCATCTGGTCCAGAAAGCGCAGAAAGTTGGTGACTTCGCATTGAGCCGGCTCAATGAGGCGGACGCTGATGTCCGGTTCGACACGGAATTTTGCCTGGAAATCGGACAGCATTCGTTCGAACGGCTGGATCTCCGTGCCCAATCCTTCGATTGCGGCGGCGGCCTCGGTTGCCGACGTCAACGTCGCATAGAAACAGTCGCCGCCGTTGAAATCCCGCACCCAGGAGACCCGTTGCGCAGCGGGGTCGAGGGCATTTTTCGGCGGCAGTTTTAGGTCCGGTTTCGGCACGTTCAAGGCAATAGTGGCTTCGCCCGGCTGTTTGCCTGCCGCCGTCTCTTCCTGCTGCCGTTTTTCGTTCGCATCATCCGTCTGGCTTTCAGCCCGCGCGTGCTGGCTGGCCGGCTGATCGGGCCTCCGGCTCTCCATAATTTCGGGCCGGACCGCTTCGGGCGGCGAGGTCTTGTCGGCCGGCGGCATTGGCGCGACCTGGATGCGCGGCGGGATCGGGGCTTCCTCGGTTGGCGAAAGGACTTCGGCGGGCCGTGTCGGCTCCAAGCTTTGATCCGCCGCGGCATCTGCCCGATTTTCAGCTGGCGATGGCGCCTCGGCTGCCGCCGGCTCTGAAATGTCCTCGGATGCCGCCGGCTCCGGGGTTTCCTCGGTTGGCGAGAGGACTTCGGCGGGCCGCGTCGGCTCCAGCCTTTGATCCGCCGCGGCATCTGCCCGATTTTCAGCTGGCAACTGCGCTTCTTCTGCTGCCGGCTCCGAGATTTCCGCGGATGCCGCCGGCTCCGAGCTTTCTTCCGATGCCAACCGCTCCGGGGTTTCCTCGGATGGTGAGAGGACTTCGGCGGGCCGTGCCGGCTCCAATTTTTGATCCGCTGCGGCGCCTGTCTGACTTTCAGTTGGCGGCGCAGTGGCTTCTGTTCGTGACTGCTCAGGTGCAACTGCTTTTGCCGGCTCATCGCCCGGCGAATTTGCCGCGCTGTCCGTCGGACCCGGTTTGGATGCTTTTGGCGACAAGAACGCTGTGTCGCCGGCGGTCGGCGTGGAAGGCGCCATCACGCCGCTGAGATAAACGCCTGCACCCGACGCGACAGCCAATGTCGCCAGGACAGCGATCGCGATCGATCGGGTCCTGGCGGACTTTGCCGGAACCTTTGGCAAGACCGCCCGAGCAGGACCGGCAACTGGCGACGGCCTTGGCTCGGACAGAAGCGCCGGCCGGACATGCGGAACGAAGCGCTGCTCACCGGCAGCCGCCGGAGGCTGACTTGCCATCTTGGGGCCGGCAAGCCTGGGGCCGGGAAGCTTGGGGCCAGGCGCGGCGGTTCCCCCCGTTCGCAGCGTCCGGTCGCGCGGTGTGATCGACGCTGGCGGCCTTGTCTCCTCGTCCGTGTCGTCACGTGTCGCCCTGGCGATATCGGCCATGCTGATCGGCCGGTCTTGTGGATCCGGCTGCAGCATGGCCTCGACAATTCCACGAAAATCGGCGTCGATGTCGGAGAGGTCCGGAACGGTGCGGCGTTTTTCCACGATCTCGAATTGGGAGCCGCTCATGTCGATCGGTTTCCCGCGCAGAGCAGCGGCCAGCACCAGGCCCAGGCTGTAGATGTCGGATTGCTCGCTGACATCGCCGCTGTACAGCCCGAGTTGCTCGGGAGAAACGTAGTTGTACTTTCCCGCGAACTTTCCGCCGATCAGCGTCTCGCCGCCGACGGTCGCCGATCGCGCGATGCCAAAATCGATGATCTTTGCGCGATCGACCCGGCCTCCCGGCAGGATGATGTTATCCGGGGAGAGGTCACGGTGTATTGCTCCCGCCTGGTGCACGGCGTTCAAGCCGGAAGCCAGACGATGGCAGAGCTTGCGCACGTCTTCCGTCGGCATCGGGCCACGTCGCATGATATCGAACAGCGATTGGCCGTCGACGAATTCCATGGCAAGGTAAGGGCGGCCGATACCGGGGTCGATCGTGAAGACGTGATATCGCACGACCGCGTCGTGCGACAAATGATTGAGGATCGTCGCTTCCTTGCGGAACAGCGACAGGATCGTCTGGTCACGGGCGAACTCGGGCAATACGATCTTGATGGCGACGTGGTCGCCGNTTGCGGAACAGCGACAGGATCGTCTGGTCACGGGCGAACTCGGGCAATACGATCTTGATGGCGACGTGGTCGCCGGTCTGGATGTTGTGGCCACGGTAGACTTCGCCCATGCCACCGAATGCGATCCGCTCGTCCAGTTCATAGATGCCGCTGAGTTGCGTGCCTACGGCTGTGGTGGCCATGTCAGGCGATATCCGCGTCTTGTCGTCGGCGCTCATCAGCCTCAGCCTACCGCTCTGGAAGAACCGGGATAGGCCCCATTGCGCCCGTCTCCGATCTTGACGAGCACGATCGTGACATTGTCCGTTCCCCCGCGCGCCAGCACCATTTGCAGCAGGTTTTCGCATGCCGCCTGAGGTGTCGCCGACACCGCCGCCGCCTCGATCTCGGCGTCTGTGACATGCGCTGTCAGCCCGTCGGTGCTCAGCACGAATATGTCGCCCGGCATGATTTCGCCTTGCTGGAAATCGATCACGATCTCGTCGCTGACACCGACCGCAAGCGTGATGACGTTGCGGCGCGGCCAGGCGAGCGCTTCGGCTGCGCTGATCATGCCCTTGTCGAGAAGTTCCTGGACTTCGGTATGGTCCTTCGAAATCTGCGAGATCGAGCCGTTGCGGATCAGGTAGACGCGACTGTCGCCTGCCCACAGGCAGGCAAACCGCCCATCCATCGCCAGCAGGGCGGCGACAGTGGAGCCAATGGTTACTCCGCGGGATTGCGATATCCTGCGGATTTCGGCGTTGGCCCGGCTCAGCCGGTCCTCGAAGCGCGCGCGCAGATCCGGTGCAGAGCTTGCAATGCCGATCGTTGCCAGATGATCGACAATGCTGGCCGAAGCGACTTCCCCGGCATCATGTCCACCCATTCCATCGGCTACCACCCACAGGCCGGTTTCCGGCTCGACCAGATAGCTGTCTTCGTTGAGCTCACGGACACAGCCTCTGTGGCTAACGCCGAAGCTTTCAAAGGGAAGGGCGACATTGTTCACTTTGCCACCAAGCGCTTCTCAAGCGTCCTCTGCGGCGCACCGTCAGGCGCTCGCTCGCGCCAGTTTGCCACAGGCTCGAACGTTAGAGTATCGAAATCAACGTCCGCCCATCTGTTGCCGATGGACAGCCGCCCCATATTTGAAAATTCAAGGTCATCATTGGAAAATTCAAAGGTCATCTCAAAACGCCTTTGGACAGCTGAACCCGGATAGCGCAGGAAGGAAGAGAGGGATTTGGTCCGAACTGGCCTGGATCGTATAGGCGACATCGCGTCCCCCGATCACGAAGCGGGCTTGCGTGTTGCCGCCGGTGCCGGTGATATCGGCCTTGTCCAGCAGGCGCTTCAGTGCCCACGGACCGTCGAACTTGATCGCGGATTCACGGCCCGGCATCTCCGGAATGAGGCTCAGGCTCGCGGACGCGGAAGCCATGCCGCTCGGCCAGGTCACCGTGCTTGGCGCGTTGCCGGCCTGGTTGCTTTGGACGATCTGGCCATCGACGTCGAGTACCGCCGTATCGGCATCGCCATGCAGTGAAAACGGCGTAAAGGTGATACTGACCGACGGCACCGAACCACCTGAAGGAAAGAAGGCATTGCGGATTTCCGCCGCCAGCTGGAAGTTTTTCAGGGTCGACTTCGACAGGTCGCGCCCGAAACGCGCATCCTGCTTCCAGTTCCAGTCCTGGCCGGTCATGTCGATCAGCGATGCGAGATTCTGTGCGAAGAACCGGTCCATCAGGCCGCCTGGAGCGAACAGTTTCGCGAAATCCGCCATCGCGATATCCTCCGGGCCATCGCTGGCGAAAGGATAACGGCCCTCGACCATCTCCTCGCAGGCGCGCGTCACCGTCTGGTCGAGCAGCTGGTTCAAATTGGTCTGCGACGTTTCTGCGACGTTGCCGTCAAGCTCGTCGGCGGTCGCAGTAACCATTCGGGCGAGTTGCTTGGGCAGCCGCGAGACATTGGCGCGAAGGGTGGAAATCTGCAGCTGCAGATTCATGTTGGCGCGTTCCGTTTGCGAAGGGACATCGGCCGCCAATTGCAGACTTTGATGGATGTCGCGGAAATTCTGGGTCAGTGCATCGATGGGGCGGCGCCCAGTGGGACCGTTCACCAAAGCCTGAAATGATCTGAATTGCGCTTCGATGTTCGCCCCGGGGTTCTGGTTTTGCGCGCGAGCGGAGCCCGTGCCGGCCCGGCTTTGCGATTTGCCGCTGGCGATTTGAATGCCGATGCGGGCCAATCCGCTGGCGATGTCTGCAGCGTTTTGCGGCTGGTTTTGAAGCATGCCGGCTTCGGCCTCGGAGCCGGGCTCTTCGCTGGAACCAGCTTCTCGCGTCAGCGCTGTTTCGCCGGCTATCGCCGTAAAAAGCTGGTCGATTGGCGAGCTTGGTGACGCAGCGGCGGAGAGCGCGATATAGTTGTCCTCCAGCATTGCCTTGAACTTCAGTCTGTCGAGAACGCCGTTCCACGCCGCGGCGAACTCCCTGCCATAGCGCTCGACAAGTTCGGGACCGAGTTTTGGCAATTCCTGGTCGATGCCGCCTTGCTCGGCGCCGCCGCCGAGAACCCACTGGTCATCGACAAGCATCTGCGCAATGCGCGAGAGGTGTCCAAGATAGAAGTTGTTGAAGCCGCCATAGGTGTAGATACCGGGCACGCGAAGGCCGGACAGATCGCCGCCATCGACACGCTCGAACAACAGCTGCGCTTCCGGGCCGCCTTTGACGGAGACGGAAAAATCGCCCAGCGCTGCGGCGTATACCGCCGACTTCACCAGGGCAGAGGCACGATCGGCAAGGCTCATGCGTCCGAGCGAGCGTTGAGCGGCTTCGACAAGTGGCTGGTTGAGTTCGAAAACCGGATCATAGGCGTCGTCCAGCGCAAGCATGGCCCGCAGATGCTTTTCGAGTTGCGCTCGTCCCTCGCGGTTGTTTTCACCCGGATACCGGTTCTGCTCCCAGTCCTGCCTCATCCAGGACACGATCAGCTCGTCGTCGACCTTGGGCGCCTTGCCGCCAAGCATCATGTAGATCTTCAGCGGTTCGTAGAGCGCGGTGGGATCAGCCATTTTTGCCTGGATCGTCCGTTCGGCCTGAAGCAGCAGGCGCGAGCGGAACATGCGCTCCAGGGCTTGCCGGTAAGCTGTCTTTGATGCCGAAAGCAGTCTTTGCCGCTGACTGAGGCCGAATGTCTCCTGGATCGGGGTCGGCAAGTCACTGGTGTCGAACCCGGCCGGCAGTTCGCGCAACTGGTCGAGCGGGCCGATGACGTTTTCGAGGTCGACATCGGCGACTTCAGTGCTTTTGAGGAGCGGGTCCGCCGTCTCGCGATACTGGCCTGCAGCTTGCGTGGTAGAAGCGATCAGCGACCTGTTGGCTGAAAAGCTCAGGGCCAGGGTGCCGAGAGCCGCGGCAGCCATCAATGCTATTGCGCCAAGGCCGCCATACCTGGCGATCGCTGCACGCCTTTCAGCCGATTTGTCGTATGAGACCCAGCCGGATTCCGCGAAAATGACGCCGGTCAGAAGATCATGCAGGAAGAAGCTCTTGCCGGTGCCGGAAAGATGGGCGCGAGAGGCGCTGCCGAAACTGCGGCCGATTGCGCCCAGCACCTGGTCGATCGGCGTGCCCTCCTGCGTGCCTGACGAAAAATAGAGACCACGCAGGCTGACATTCACCTGGCCGCGGGCCGGATCGAAGATGCCGGCGACGAAACCGGCAATACGGCTTTTTAGCGCGTCAAATTGAGCTGGAAAGCCAAAGATGGCTATGCGCGCGACCGGATCGGCCTCTTCCTGCAGGCGGTCGGCCATCTCCTCTGCCAGGCGCTTTGCCAGTGCGTCGAGTTCGGCCGGTGCCTCACCGGCCATGTTCTTGCTGCGATCGGCGGTCTGGAATGTCGCGCCCCACACTTTGCGGCGGCGCTGCTCGTCGAAGCCGCCAAAATAATCCATGAAACCGGAGACAAGGTCGGCCTTGGTGAAGAGCAGGTACACCGGGAACTGGATTTTCAGTGTTTCGTGAATTTCGCGCAGACGGCTGCGTATTTCGACGACATGGGCGTCAAGCTGCCGATCATCGAGGCTGATGAGATCGGCAAGGCTGATGGCCAGAATAACCCCGTTTATCGGTTGCCGGGTGCGGTATCCCTTGAGCAGCGACAAGAAGGCGAGCCAGCTCTTCTTGTCGCTCTGCGCATTGGAATCCTGCGTGGTGTAGCGCCCGGCGGTGTCGATCAGCACCGCCTGGTCGGTGAACCACCAGTCGCAGGATCGTGTGCCGCCAACGCCGGCCACTGGCTGGGCGTCGCCCGAACCGGCAAGCGGAAAATTCAGGCCCGAATTGACCAACGCCGTTGTCTTGCCGGCACCAGGCGGGCCGATGACGACGTACCAAGGAACCTCGTAGAGGAAATTGCGCTTGCCGCTCGACCGCTTGAGCGCAGCGATGGCTTCATTCATCCGAGTCTCGAGCACCTGCGAGTCGTCGTCCCTGTCGTCGTTGCGGGCGACTATCGTCTCGAGCGCCTTTTGCGCCTTTCGCTTTTGCCAGAAACGCACGCCATAAAGCAGCGTCGCGATCGCAACGATCACGCCGATGATCGTCACGCGCAGCCAGACGGGTGCCAGTGGACGCGTGTCGGCAAAGCGGATCAATGGTCCGGCAAACCAGACGGCTGCCGCGAAACCGGCCAACGCGATCGCGCTGAATATCCGCAGCAGCCAGCGCGTCATGGGCGCTTCCAGATGGCCGTGCTCACAGCGTTTCCTCCTTGGGGATCATCAAGTCGACACGGCGATTCTGGGCGCGGCCTTCCGGCGTCGCATTGTCGGCGATCGGTTCGTCTTCACCCTTGCCGTCGACGGTGATCCGGGAAGGCTTGCTGAACCGTGGCGCCATGACAGCTGCGACGGCCTTCGCCCGGGCGATGGAAAGGTCGAAGTTGGATTTGAACGGGCTCGATTTCCGCGGCTTCACATTGTCTGTGTGGCCGACGATCATGATCGGTCCAGGCTCCGGTTCCAGTGCGGCGGCGATGTCCGCGGCGATTGGTCCAAATTCCGGTTTTATCTCGGCCCTGCCGGACGGGAACAGCAGGACATTGTTGATCTCCACGATGATGAACCTGCCCTGCGTGCCGACAATCAGCCCGCCGCGCGCGATAGTTTTGGCCAGTGCCGCATGGATGCGATCGATCTGGGAACGGGTAGGGGCGACAGGCGGAGCGATTTTCACCGGCGCAGCCGACGGCATCACGCTGGCGCGTTCGATGGCGACCGGCATCGACGGATCGAGCGCCAGCAACCTGCCGGCAAGGGTATCACCCTCGTTGGTAATGATGACCCGCAATGCGAAGAATGCCGCCGTCAGCAGCGCCGACGCAGCGGCCGCAATCACCCAGAGGGGCAACCGGGCCGACGACTGTAGGCTGGACACCGCCAGGCTTTGCCAGTGGGGCGAGATGTCGTCGTCGGCGCGCGCCCTGAAGTAACGAAGCGTCTCGTAGACGTCGCGTCGAACGCGTTCGAGATTGTTGTCCTCGCGCGCCAGGCCTCGATACTGGCCTTCGAACCCCAGCGACAGGCAGGCATGCATCAGTTCAAGCAAATCGTAGTGTGCCTCCGGCGCGGCCAGTATCTTGTTCAGTGCTTGGTAGAAGCCCGAGCCGGTGGGCACGACGTGAAAGAACTGTGACAGCATGCTGTGCTGCGCCCAGGCGTCTGTCTGGGGCCAAGGCAGGTTGCCGATGAGGTCGTCAGCGGTTTCGCAGAGAGCAAATTTTGCGATCCGTGCATCTTCCTCGGGAACACCGGCTTTCTCCATTGTCCGGTCGAATTTTTCGATCGCCTCGGCGACATGTTCCGCCAGCTGCTCCGCCTGCCTTTCGACAGCCATAAGCCTGAGCTGGCCAAACAGCATCAGCAAAGGCGCGGCCGCGGCGAGGATCTGATTGGCTGCGGAATACCTGACGCTGTCCGTGGCATGCAGCAGTATTTCCTGCTGAATGCCCGGCGCCGCAACGGAGCCGGTTGCCGCCGCTGCGCCGGGGTCTGCGCCCTGATAAATCACGGTTCCGGATGTCCAGCCCGGCGGTGCATGCCGAGCGACCGGATCGAAAACCGTTGAATCCTTGACCGGCGAGGGGCCGGGGCGCCCGCCGTCGGCAACGGCCCGGTGGGGATCGGGCGCTGATTTTTCAGCACGGCGCGGTGCGCGAATGACGGTCTTGCCCGCTGGGCCGAAAGGGTCGTCCTTCGAGCTCATCGCCAATCGTCCGTGCACGCGTCGGTGCCGCATGCGCGCCACATCAGGGCAAGACGGTCCCCAGCCGGGCGCGGGGACTGCAGGCGCAGGAACTGCAGGCGCTGCTGACGAGGGCAGTGTCCGGAGGAAGGTCGGCTATATCTTTCTAACCCGCAGTAACATGACATGTGCCGCAGACCCCCAGGTCAATCAGCCTTACCCGCTGGCGAACTGTCGAAAATGATCGTAAGCTTAGAAACGGTCGATTGGAACCAGATGCAGCGCTGCCAAAGAATTTTTCTTCGCCAACGACAGCGCCGTATCTTTGGGCTCGCCAAGGATACATTCCACCTGGTGCGTGATCCGCTCCGCAGCCGAGGCTAAGCGCAGCAAACCGATCCGATTTCCGGAGCACCTGCCAGATTTCCAGTCTACTTTTGCTTGTCGGCTTTGGCATAGGCTTCGCTGAAATAGGCCAGGAATATGTCCAGCATGCCGTTTTCGTGTGCTTCCTCCATGGTCCGCCATTTGGCGACGAAGGCGTCCCAGGCCAGGCCCTTCTTCGATGTGAATGACGTCGGTGGGAGTTTTTTGCTGATCGCCTCAGGCGACAAATCGTCAAGCAGCCGGGAGAGCGCAGCTTGCATGGCCGCATAGGTGGCAAATTCGTGCGTCTTGAGATCGCGGAACGCGTCCTCGACACTGTGCCTGGCATCAAGGTAGCCGGATCTGCGCCGCGCAAACATGATCTCGAGGATGTCGTCGGTTCCCGGGACGAATTTTAGGGGATTGTTGTCGGCAGCGCTGATCATCGTCCGGTGTGTGCTCTTGGCCAGTATTTTCGCAGCCGCACGTGCCTTCAGCAGCAGGGCCAGTTCCTCGACAACCGTCCGAAGCACCGCGCCGATTTCGGCGGCCACTTCATGCGGATCACGCGATTGAAGCAGTTCCGGCGCGATGCCGGCTGCGATCGCGATGTCCCGCAGCACCTCGTCCTTCGTCGAAGCGAGAGGCGCGGGCGTCGAAGCCACCGGTGCTCTCTGCCCGGGCCGTTGCGCCACCGGTTCGAAGAAAGGCTGGTCTCCGAAATCCTGCGGCCGGCCGGTTGCGACAGGCATTTGTCGCTGCGTCGAACCGTGGCTGCTTTGAGGATGCCCTGTCGCGGCGCGCTCGTCATCAATCGAAACCAGGACGACATAGCGGCCGATCAGCAACCGGTCGCCCTGATCGAGCCGGTGAGGGCCGGCCATGCGCTGGGTTGATCCATTGATGAATGTGCCGTTGCGCGAGATATCGTGCAGCCAGAACGCGCCTGCCTGGTAACGCACTTCGCAGTGTCTGGCGGAGATGAACTTGTCGGGATCGGGCAAGGTCCAATCACAGGCCTCGCGGCCGATTTCAAAGCTGCGATCACGAGCGGAGTAGCCGGTCGACATACCGGCGGGCAGGGAGACGACATTGTTGATCTGCAGCCTGATGAACATTCAAAATCGCCGTCGATCCTGTCGGGAAACTCGCCCAGGACACCCCATTATACCAGCAATTTGTGAGCGGCGGCACAGAAGCGTTCAAGTCGATGATTCCACAGGCGACCAGGCTGCAGCCGCCAAGCGTCCCCTTTGGTCGGTGCAAGACATGTGCTAGGCTCAGGCAGAAACGAGCGGCGGGAGGGGGCACGACCCATGCCGAACGAACGTGCTACGGTTGTGCAGACGCCGGTTGGCGCTGACCTGTTGACCTTCACGCATCTTGTCGGGCGCGATGAGATCAGTCGTTGTTTGGCCTATACGGTCGGGTTCGTCAGCAGCAGCCCCGAAATCGATCCGCTGAAGATGCTGGGCGGCGCGGTTTCGATCGAGGGTGAATCCGATCCCAAACGCTGGTTCAGCGGCCTTGTCTCCGAGTTTCGGCTGACCCGGATCGAGGACCGTCTGGCCTACTACGAAGCCGTCATCAGGCCATGGCTCTGGTTTCTCGGCAATACCACCGATTGCCGTATTTTCCAGAACATGAGCGTCATCGAAATTGTCGAGGAGGTTTTCTCGAAATACAGCACGGCAAAATTCGAGAAGCGCCTGCAAGGGTCCTATCCGCCGCGCGAATACTGCGTCCAGTATGACGAGAGCGATCTCGATTTCGTGCAGCGGCTGCTCGAGCACGAAGGCATCCTGTATTTCTTCGAGCACGACGAAGGCAAGCACACGCTTGTGCTCGCCGATGCCATGAACAAGCTCAAGCCGGCGCCGGGTTATGAAAAGGTGCCCTATCACTTTGAAGGGCAGGGCTCCCGGCGCGATGTCGAATACATCACAGAATGGATTCCGGGCAGCTCGGTGCGGCCGGGCGCCTATGTCCATACCGACTATGATTTCGAGAAGCCGGGCGCCGACCTGATGGCCAAATCCGCCCAGCCGTTCAGTCACAAGCTGGCCGCGGGCGAGAACTACCGCCAGCCCGGCGCGCATCTCGACGTCGGCCGCGGCGACAGCCTGGCCGCGATACGGCGCGAGGAAATTCAGGCCGTGCACCAGCGCATCGCTGCAGTCGGCACCGTGCGCGGCCTGTATTCCGGCTGCACCTTCAAGCTGGACGGCTTCCCAAGGGAAGACCAGAACCAGGAATATCTGGTGGTCAGCGCCGAATACAGGCTGTTCGATCCCGGCTACAGAGCCCTTGCCGACGTCGAAAGCGAGAACTTCAAGGTGATCCTCGGCGTGGCGCCGACCGCCTTGGCCTATCGCCCGCCGCGGGTCACGACACGGCCGATCATGCGCGGTCCGCAGACGGCGACGGTGGTCGGCCCATCCGGCGAGGAAATATTCACCGACAAATATGCCCGGGTAAAAGTCCAGTTCCACTGGGACCGTCTCGGCAAGAAGGACCAGAACAGCTCCTGCTTCGTGCGGGTTTCGCAGACCTGGGCCGGCAGCGGCTGGGGTTTCATCCAGATACCGCGCATCGGCCAGGAGGTGATCGTCGACTTCATCGAAGGCGATCCGGATCTGCCGATCATCACCGGCCGCGTCTACAACGCCTCGCAGATGCCGCCCTACGGACTGCCGGGCAGCGCCACGCAATCCGGCTGGAAATCCGACTCCTCGAAAGGTGGCGGCGGCTACAACGAGCTGATGTTCGAGGACAAGGCCGGTTCCGAACTGGTCAATTTCCAGGCGCAGAAGGACCATAACCTTCTGATCAAGAACGACCGCACCAAGCTTGTGCAGCACGACCAGTCCGACCGCATCGATCACGACGCCAAACACTCCGTCGGCCACAACCTCGACGAGGACGTCGGCAACAACAAAACGGTCAAGGTCGGCGTCGACCAGACCACGGATATCGGCAACAACGACACCGAGACGGTGGGGGTGAATAGGTCGCTGACGGTGGGCTCGAACGAGACGATCGGCATTGGGTCGAACTCGACGGAGACGATCGGCATAGCGCACACGCAGACTGTCGGCGCTGTCCAAACGGTGACCGTCGGCGCGGCTCGGGTCGACTCGGTCGGGACATCCGAGACCCGAACCGTGGGTGGCCCGCAAGCGAACACGATCGGCGCGACACGGTCGGTCACTGTAGGTGCGGCGCAGAGCCACGATATCGGTGCCGAGGATAGTTGGAAGATCGCTGCTGCTCAGAGCGTGCAAATAGGAGCCGGGCAGACGATCAAGATCGCAAAGGATCAAGGCACCGATATCGGGGCTGGACGATCGGCCAAGATCGCTAAGGATGATGTAACCGAGGTCGGCGGTTCCAGAGCGCTCAAGATAGCCAAGGGCAGCGCCGTCGAGGTAGGCGAGGACGGGCTCATCAAGATCGGCAAGGATCTGATCATCGAGGCAGGTGACTCCATCGTGATCAAATGCGGCTCGGCGGCAATCGCCATGAAAAAGGATGGCACCATCACGATTGAAGGTAAGGATATTTCGGTGATTGCCTCAGGTGAGTTCAAAGGCAAGGCGTCAAAGGAAGTTTCTTGGAAGGGCAGCAAGATCAACCACAACTGAGGGCGTTATGGCGGAAGTGTTAGAACGGATCGAGGGCGTCGCAATCGGGATATTGATCGGATTTGACGCGGGTTTGCCGCTTGTAGTCTTTACAGGGAATCCGCAAGAAACGGCGGTTTCCGCACGCAGCCTCACCGAACTTAACTCGGCGATGATAGGCGCGGAAGTGGCGCTGCTCTTTCAGGAAGGTAATCCGCTGCGGCCGCTGATTCTCGGCAGGATCGTGGAGCCGGTCCGCAAATCATCAACGCCATATGTGGTTCGCGATGGTGAGAGGGTTCAGATCGTCGGCGAAGAACGCCTAGAATTGCGTTGCGGCAAGGCGACGATCATTATGGAGAAGGATGGTCACATCACTATTCGCGGCACCTATTTAACTAGCCACGCCAGCGCCGCGAATCGAATCCGCGGCGGCTCGATAAATCTGAACTGATGCCGCCGCCGACGCTCCGCGAGATCGTGCGCCAGCATGCCGAACAGGCGGCGTTTTTGTGGATAATTTACGACCGCCATCTGCTGAATCCGGAAGAGAATCCGGAGTTGGACGAGGTGCGGCTCGCGCGACTAATAGAACGACTGGAAGCCCATCTCGACGGGTTGCGAGTTGCCGGAAGGATTGGGCTTGAGATCGCCGAAGAACGCTACCGAGAATATTCCGAGGCGGGCGAACTTTTTGTGGTCAGAATGCTCAGCTATAAATCGACTATGCGTATCATCGATCTCGATCTAGACAAGGTGAGAGCGTATCTGATAGCGAATTTGCCGGCAGAGCAGCCTCGTTAGCTGCGCGCCATATGCGGGCAAATGGACGATCATGCTGATCGCGCTGCTACAGAAAATCCTTGCGCAACCAGCCACTTCCATCGAATTTGTAGTAGGAATTATGGCCGCATGACCAAAGGCAGTCACCGGAAGATAAACGTTGCCCGAAAACGGTTGGTTTGAACGGCACGACTTCCAGTTCGACCAAGACGTCGACACCTCGCCCTGCTGCGCCGAAGTAAATCTTGTCCCGAAAACGAGTGACGGCGCTGTACCAGCGCGGCTGCGTCAAGAAATTTACCAACGCACCTGCGTCGTAGCGAAAGCAGGTTCCACTCTCACCGCAGACATAAACCTTATCCGGCCCGTCCACAAAAACGCCGAGAAGGTTGGCATTTGTCTGAACATCGATTTCCAGCCAGGTATCGCCCTGCAGTTTCCAAAATGCGCCGCGCTCGCCGACGGCATAGATGTGTTGGAGGGATGGGCCGTTTATGTCGAAAAGGCGGGTCGAGTCAGGAATTGAAATATCTCGCCAGCCGTCGCCGTCCGATCGTAATACAAGCCCGCCCTCGCCAAGGATAAAGATAGTTTGATCGTCCAGACCCCAGACCTTGAAGATCATTCGATCAGACAGGCGTTGTTGCGTGAACTGACCATCCGACCCCTTCCAGAGGCGAAATCCGTCGCAGGCGTAGATCATTCGTGATGGCGAAACCCAGAACGAGTCGATCCAGGTGTGTGTATCGAGCAGAATTCTTGGTTCGACCTCGGGAAATGAGGGGGTATGAAAGATCTGGCTGCGCTTTTCTTCGCGACCCTCGTCCATCTGCACAATAAGGTTCCAAACCCCTGTTCCCTTGTCCGCCTGAACGAGTGTGCAATCGACCGTGAAGCCTTCGGGACTGATGTATCGTTCCGCATTGTTTGTCATTCTGCAACTCCTCCTGGGGCTGGTGTAGAGGTTCTCGGAATCTTGTCGCCGCCAGGTACGCGGCATTTTTGTTCCGCAATTTCTTCCTTTTTCTTACCTGTGCAGCGCTCAAGATAATCATATATGACGGCCTCGAGACAGGTCATTACGTCATCCTGCTTTTTCTTGTCCTCGATTTTGCTAATGGTCTCGTCGTGTTCGCGAATAGAACCCAGTTCGGAGGCGATCGCGTCTTTGACCTTCGGGCGGTTTTCGCCGATCTTGTTGCCAGCCTCGTCGCGAACAATGCAGGACTCGGCAAATTTTTCCTGGTTGCGTGTCTTCTTGCCATGGGGGGTGGAACTGTCGGCAGCCGGGCCCTTCATGCAAAGGCACGGAGCGCCGCCCGCACTGTAGTCACCCATACCCTCGATAGATCGTGGCGCGCCGCCCCGCTTGTTTTGCGCCAGCGCGTTCTGAAACATATGCTCGGATTCATTCTGATTTTCTTTCGTCCACCCGCAGTTTTCCGTCTTGTCGGAATGCTTGTGAAGCGTGATCTTGAATTCATTGAGCAACGACTTGCAGTCAATGTTATTCGGCCTTATTTGAGCGATATGCGGCCAGGTGACCGTGTTGCCGGGTGGCGAAGCGTGATTGTTCGTAGCGAGATCGGTCATCCTGATCACCGGCTCGCCGTCAAATTTCACGTCACCCGACCAAGAGTTGAAATACTCTTTGCCCGTATTTTTCGAGGTGATGATGCCTTTCTTTGCGGCGCACCCTGCCTCGGTTCCCGATGTTTTTGACAAGTCGGACTTGTTCTTGATATTGACGGTCTTACCGCCAATAAATACCGTACCTGTTCCTTGCTCGGTATCCGAAGCCATGCCGAAACTCGGATAGGGGATCGGGACACCTGGTGGTGTCGCCGGATTCTCCGGCGGGGTGAAGCAAACGTCGGGAAAGGCGGCAATCGTCTTTGCATCGACTGACTTGCCAGAGATTTCCAACCCATTTGCGAAAACGTTCGCCATCAGGCTGCCCTTGTGGCAAGCACTGCCGCTCCACAGGCACCCTCGTCATTCGATGCCTCAATCAGCACAGAATTGCCTCCGGCATACCCTTTCTGTGCTGCCATTTTGGCCATCCCGAGCATCAACGGCCCTACTGCCGCGCCGACATTGCCTAGCGATTCACTTGGTGACCAAACGTCCTGAAAGTCGCGTCCGTTTCTGACCAACCGCAAATTGGCGAGCGCGCTCTGCTTGAACCAGTATTGCTCACCAATGAAATCGGCAATGCGATAGCCGAGGCGATTCAGTTCGATCCCGGTCTCCTGCAGTGCCAGGTGATAGGCAGACGTCATGCCATCGCCGCGCAGCGGCAGGTCCTGGCGATTGTAGATAGTTGCATTTTCTCGCGAAAGGCCAACGCCAAACAACCTAAGTCCTTGGCTGTCGGGTCGACTGCAGAGAACCGCAGCGGCCGCCTCACCTGGAATGAACCCATTTGGATTTCCGGGCGTGAGAATGCGGTTGGCATTGAGGTAATGAGCGACCGATTGCGAGGTAAGGTAGCTGTCCACCCCCGCAATCATCACATAAGGGACGTCTCCCGAGGCAAGGAGCAGCCGTGCATGGCCAAGCGCGACATGCCCGGAAGGACGGCCATGTGCGACGACACGCGACCGTGCGTGCGGTTTGACCTCCACGATTTCCGCGATGCGGCCGAGTAGGGACGCTGGATTAGTAACCGGTCGGCCCGGCCTGTTTTCCTCTGCCAGGCAGAGGATCAGTGCTGTTTGGCCTCGCGCCTCTGGAACGGCGTCGAACGCTTCGGCGATGGACCCGGCGGCGAGGTGCGCCATCCGCTTTTCGCCGATCCAGTTTCGCGGCAAAGGCACGGGAGCTCCGATCAGGCGACCATCGTTCGGCAACACAAAACGCGTCTCTTGAAATCCGTCCAATCGGGCACGCATCGCCGCACATGCCGATAGCGCATCAAGGCCGACAGCGGTGACCATGCCGATCGAGATGATGTCAAGGCTGACGCTCATGTGTCCGCGCCCTCCGTTTCCGGCGCGGAGCCGTTGGCGCGGATATACATCCGGCCAGTTGCCCGCGCCCGCAGCATGGACTCAGTCGGCGGACCGACCCAGCACTCGGAAAAGTCGAGTATCGTCCGGTGAATGCGCTGCGACACGCGCCAAGCCAGCGAGAAGCGGCGGTTTTGTGGGTCAAACAAAAGAGTATCGGCGGGAATGTCTCCCTCGAAGGCCTTTTCCCTGCCCTTAAATAAAGTGATCGGCAACGCCGTAGATGGTAGCCGGAAACTCTCACGTCCCTGCGGCGTCAGGTTGACGAGCTGCACCTCTTCGCCACCTCTAGGCGGGTCGATCTGCTGGTCAGGCGGGGCCATCTGGAAATAGCGCTCGTCGAAGTCCGGCGGCAGAAACGGAAAGATGTTCTTCGTCCAGTTGTCGTCATAGGTGCCGCCATATTCGATCCGGCCAGGCCAGCCGCGGCCCATCGGACCGAAACTCATCGGCTTGTAGTCGCCGAAGGGCGAGCGGATTTCTTCGCCGACAGCTTGCGTATTCGGCAGCCGCAGGCCGGGAATGAGGCGCTGGTTTTTGGTGCGCGACCAGCCGGTTCCGACGGGATTGTATTTATAGCTGGCGGGGAGCTTGTCCTCCGGGTCCAGTCTGTCGACGCCACCCCAGGCAACGTCATAGGAAATTGGCATGCGCAGGAAGGGCTGCGGCGCGGTGGCGGTGAACACTGGCCCGATGGCGCGCCACTCACGCGTGCCCACCACCTCAAAGAGTTTCGACCAATTGCCAACCTTGATGCCAACCGGTACTCGCTCCGCCGGTTTGCCACCCGGTGCATAAGCGCAGCCGTTGGCGATCACGTCGCAGCGTGGCTTGCGAAAAGCGAAATCGGTTTCCCACAGCGTGGCCGAATAGCCGGGCTCGCCGGTGTGCGTGTCGGCCATCACCAGCGGCACCTGTTCCGTTGATTTCTGCACCGGTCCGCCGGGCGTCGCGGGAAAGTCGAACGTGCCTTTCACCACGACGACAATCCACTCATGTCCGGCCTTGTCCATGCCCATGGTGAACTGATGCGGATACCCCATCTGGTTCCAGATCTGCATCAGCTGGTCTCCCAGCTGGCGGCAAAAATCTGCTCCAGCGTCGCTTGCGGCGACAGCGGATCAATATCGAAAAAGTCGGAACGGGCTGTCCACATCACCATTTCGCCGATGATCTCTTCGCCCGGCTCGACAAGCGGCATCGGCAGTTCGGTCAATGCGATGTCCAGTTCGTCAGGCGTCAGCTCGCCATGCTGGGCGGCAAAAGCAGCGTCTTCAATCCCGGCAAACCACGTATCGGCGCGAGCCAACTGAATGGAAGCGTCAGGAAGCCGCGCGACAACGCTCAGAGGGAACTGCCGGCCGACCCTGTCGGCGCTCTGCAGAATAATGCCCGCCGATGCGCCGAAAGAAGCCGGACCGGCCAGGAAGCGCAGCGCGGTGGTGCGCGGCCAGGTTTCCGAGCCGATCAGCGGCACGATGTGCTGCGCCAGCCAGCGGTCCCAGCTGCGCACAAAATCCCCCGGCAGCCGCCGCGTGACGAAATCGCCGGTGGCAGGCATTTTGCCGTAAAAGCCGGGCAGGATCATATCTGCGGTGGACATGAGAATTTCTTGAACATTTGCAGATTGTAGGGGTTCTCGACGCTTGCCGCCTTGAGCTCGAAATCGGCGTACATGCCTTGCGTGCCCAGCCGCAGGCTGTAGACGTCGGACAGCGAGGTGCCGGTGAAGCGGCCGCTGCGCAGCAGCCTCAGCCACGCCCAGCTGCCGGTTTCGTTCAACATGACTTCGGGCGAGCCGTCGATCGGCTGGAAGGCGAGCGAGATGACGCCGGTGCCGTCCTTGCCGGGCCAGGTCATCGGCTGCGGCCGCGTCGCATTGTTGTAATAGACGAGGTTCTGGCCATCGAGATTGAGCGTCACGCGCGTGACGTTGGGCGACAGGTCCGTCGGTTGCAGGGTGAAGCTCATCACCGGCCCGGTACCGCCTGGAAACAGATCGTCGCGGATCCGCCTGGCCTGTTCGAACGCCGCCAGGGCCGCCGCGTCGAGGCCGAAATCGGCGCGCCATTTCCATGGCTGGCTGGCGGTGTCGACATAGCTGATCAAATGGTCGTTGATGAAGGTGTCGATCATCCCGGCCGGCCCGAACAGGCGGGCGAAATCGCGGACATTGACGTCGACCGCGCTTTCGGGGCTGAACGGGTAGCGGTCGTTCAGCGCCGCCTGGCAGAACGGCAGGATGTCGGCGCGCCAGATGGCGTTGAGCTCCGAGGTGACCGCCTTCTGTGTCAGGCCGCTGGTGTCGCCGGCAATGCCGCCGAGCCAGTCGTCGACCGGATCGGGCAGGATCTGCGCCTGCCTGGCCACCGCTCCCGTCAGTTCGGCCAGCCCACCCTGCTTCTTGATGGCGTCCTGCGGGTCGGGATTGGCCGTGACCGTCTGCAGCACGTTCGAAAGTGCGGTCAGCGCCACCACCGCGGCGTCGAGTGCCGGCGGCTGGCCGTCGACCTCGGCGATCGCGCCCTTGAGCGGCTTGAAATGTTCGGCAACCAGATTTCCGGTAAGGTCCACCTCGTTGGCGGATCCTGCGCGCGGCAGCAGTTTTGCGCCTGTCTTCACGATCTTTCCAAGCTTCCCCAGCTTGCCGAGCAGTTTCGAGGTGCCCTTGGCTGCCGCCTTGTTGTCGGCCGGCGCTGCTTCATCGGATCGGGTCAGCTCGGTCTCCTGGACGACCGCCGTAAGCAGGCGCTTCAGCGCGGAATCGGCACTCGAAAGATCTTTTAGGTTCTCGCTGGCGACATTCAGGTCGGCCAATGGCGCGAGCCTGATATCGCGCAGGATGCTGTCCCATTGCGCGATGTAGTCTTCGTAATAGAGTTTTAGAATATCCTCCGACAGCGCCGAGACCGAGGTTTCGGAATTTTCCGAACAGCCTCCGGCAAACACCGCCCGATCGAGCGCCGCCTGGGCGGCGACATCCTCGATCCGGTCGAGAATGGCATCGTGGAAGCCGGAATAGGTGAACGCGCCCGAAATGCCGACGCGCAGCGTTTTGTCGGAACGCCGTGCAAAAACCTTGGCGCCGTTGGGGCCGGCGAAATTCGCCGGGATCCATTCCTTGAGTCCGGCCACCGCCGGATCGGCCAGCAACTGCCTGTAGGCGCGCGCCGGCAGCGAAATCGTGCAAACCGTTTTCAGCGCCTCGGCAACCAGCGCCTGATCCGCTGATATGTAGCTGTCGTCGACCGTCATGCGACGGATCGCGGCAAGCTGGTGCTCTTCCGCATCGGCGGTCGGAAACGGCGCCGCCGGTGCGAATTCCGGCAAATCGTTGACCCACCAGGTCTCAACGTAGTCGGCGTCCATCTGCGACAGGCCGGTCATCATCCGATAGGTTTTTAGCGCCCCCAGCATGAAATCCGGATCGCGGATCTGCCGCCACATCGTCGCCTCGAGCAGGGCGACCATGTGCGGCTCGAGGACGTTGCGCAAAGCGTGCTCGTAAGTGTCGGCCTGCGCCCGCAGCAGCTCTGCCGACGCCGATGGCCCGAGCAGGTCCTGGGCACTGCTCGGCGGTGCGGTACGGGCATTTGCGACCTCTGCCATCGCATTGAGCGCGCTGTCAATGGCGGGCTGCTCCACCGATGCCGGGCTCGCGGCTGCCGCGGTCAGCGGGGCCTGCAGCGCTTCGAACTGGCCCGCCTGCGCTGCGATGGCATTGCGGTTGTCATAGTAGGACCAGGTGAACATCGCACCGGCCAACAGGGCGGCGGCGGCACAGGCTGCCGCGGCGCCCCGCCAGATCCAGGCGCGGCGGCGCTGCGTCAGCGGATCGAACGTCCCCAGGCCGGCTTCCCTAAAAATGACCTCGGTCAGCAGGTTCTTCAGGAAAAAGCTGCGTTTTTCAACGCGCGGCGCCGGCATCGCCCGTCGCGGCGGAAGACCGAAGGATGACGACAGCGCCGCGGTCAGCCGGTCGATGGGCGCCCCTTCCTGGGTCGCCGACGTCAGATAGACGCCGCGCAGCCAGGCGGCTTCTTCGTAGCGGCTTTCGCCGAACATCGCCTCGACCAGCACCTGGATCGGCTCGGACAGGCTCGTCAGCTGGGCGGGAAACCTGAAAATCTCGGCGCGGGCGGCGAGCTTGTCCTCGTCCTCCAGGCGCGGCACCAGCCGCCGCTCGAGTTGCGTCGCAAGGGTGGCGATTTCCCGTTCTATGGTCTTTGCGTCGACACGCGCATCCAGCGCGAAGGTCGTGCCCCAGACCTGCTCGCGCGAGGCCGTCGACAGGCCGCCGAAGAAAGCCTCGAAACCCTTGATCAGATCGGCCTTGGTCAGCATCAGATAGACTGGAAGGCGGATTTCGAGCCGGTCGTTGAGCTCTGCCAGGCGCCGACGGATCTTGCGGCCATGCGCCTTGATGGCTTCGTCGCCCTCTGAAAGCGCATCGATCGAAAGCGCGACGATCACGCCGTTCAGCGCCCGGCGGCCGCGATGCTTTTTCAAGAGGTCGAGGAAGCCCAGCCATTCCGCCGCATCGACGTCGGGCTGGCTCTCCTGCTGCACATAGCGGCCCGCCGTGTCGATCAGAACCGCGTTCTCGGAGAAAAACCAGTCGCAGTTGCGCGTGCCGCCAACGCCCTGCAGGTCGTCGGTAAGGTCGATCGGAAAGTTCAGGCCGGACTGGCGCAAGGCCGTGGTCTTGCCGGTGGCCGGCGGTCCGACGATCACGTACCAGGGCATCTCGCGCAGAAACTTGCGTCCGCCCAGCTTGCGGCGCTTCAATTCGACCATCACCTCGGCGAACTTGGCGCCGACTGCGGCGACGTTCTCTTCGCCGGGGCTCAGCGGTTTTTCCACCACGGGCGCAGCGATTTCGGCGACGAACATGCGGTTGGCCCGGATCGCCCGGCGCTGCGCGACGATCAGCCAGATCAGCCAAAAAATGACCAGCAGCGCAATGATGACGATGCGGGCATTTTCCGAGGCGAAGGGTTCGTAAGCACCGACCCTGACGATCGGGCCGAACACCCAGATAACCAGAGAAAGCAGCGCGATGCCGATCAGCGTCCACAGCCAGCGCGATGTCAGAACCGCCCAGAGGAAGCGCAGGATGAACATCTCACAGCCTCTTTTCGACCAGCACCTCGACGCGGCGGTTCAAGGCCCGTCCCGCGCGGGTGCTGTCGTCGGCCACTGGATCGGTAGCTGCACGTCCTTCGAAGCGAATGCGGTCCTGCGGCACACCGTTCTGGACCAGCATCTCGGTAATGGTTGCTGCGCGCGCTTCGGACAGCCGCTGGTTGGTGGAAAGCGGATTGGACCGTTGCAGGGGAATACTGTCGGTATGGCCGACCACGGTGATGTTTCCGATCAGTTCCTGATTGGCGAGGATCACTTTGGCGATCGAGCCGATCAGCGGTTCGAAGCCTTCCGTCAGTGTCGGCCGCGACGACTGGAACAGTTCGGGGTTGGAGGCCTGGATGATCAGCCTGGCCAGCGAAACGCTCTCGGTGCCGCTGAGCGCGGCCCTCAGATTCGCCGGCGCTCCGGCCTGAAACTCCGGCACCAGCGCGAAATCCACTGCCTCCGGCGGCGGCGCGTCGACCTGTGGCGATGTCCGGCTGATCTCGCCGCGGGTCGGCGGCGGCAAGGCACGAACCAGCGTCGAAAGCTCGACCGCCTGACTGCTCAGCCCCATCGACAGGCCGAGGTAGATTGTCGTGGCGAGAACCGCCGCGCCGAGCCCCATCACCCAGATCGGCACGATGAAACGCTGCGGCTCGTCGGATGCGATCACGCCTTTCCAGTTCGGCGACAGTGGCGCGCCGTCGGCGTCGGCATCGCGCAGAAATCGCGCCGCAGCAACGCGAACCGCATTGATCGAGCGGTCGCCCGACCGGCCCGGGACACGATATTTGCCGCGGAAGCCGAGCGCCAGGCAATGATATTGCAGTTCGAGCAATTCGCGATCCCGGTTCGGATGCCGCTCCAGTTCGTCGAGACGCGTGAAGAACTGCGTGCCGGCATCGACATCGCCTCGCAGCATCACCACAAGCGGCTGGCGCGGCCATGCGCTGGCGCCGCCCCATGGCGTGTTCAGCGCCAGGTCATCGAGCAATGCCGCCACCACCCAGGCTGCCTGGTCGGCGCGCTCCAGGGAGGACCCCGCCGCCATTGCCGCGTCACGTGCTCGAACCAGCTCATCGAGCAACCGGGTCCGCAACGCTTCCGGGTTTTCCGGCGGCAGCGCGCTTTCAAGCTCGGGCGCGAACTCGAGCAGCGGCGCGAATGCGTTGACCAGCGTGTTCGGATGGGTGCGCGACCGTTTGATTGGCACACCCGACAGGAGTGGCGTCATCGGTCGCGGCATCGGCGCGCCGGTCAGTCGTATGCGGGTGCGTTCGCGATCCTCCGACAGTCCGAAAGGATCATCCCGGCTCATCATCTCACCTGTTTACCGAATAGCAGTCGACCTGCGGCTCGCTCGGCAGCACGCCCGACACGCCGATGACGAAGCCGGGGGCATCGAGCAGCGAGGCCCAGTGCTCGCTTTTCTGATCCAGCTCAAGGCACAGCCGATCGCCGTCGTAAGGGATTTCGCGCGGCTGGGAATGAAGCGGTTTCAGTGGAATGCCGGGTAGACGGGATTTCCACAGGCCCTCGAACTGATCGGCCGAACCGACGGTCGCCTGGTTGACGAAAATCTTGCGCAAGGCATCTTCCGACAGCTCGGAGCCGACCCGGATGACGATCCGGCTGGCCACCAGCAGTTTTGGGTTGTCGATGCGGATTTTCCAGACATTGGTCGAATGCCGCATGACCGGCAGCGCGCGTGATTTAGGCTCGATGTAGCGCAGGCTCAGGATGAGCGAGCGCAGGGCGTCGGCCAGCGCCGAATAGGCGGGGCCGGGCGCCATGTGATCGTAGGCGGGCAACTCGCTCAGCCGACGCGCGCTCGAGCCATAGGTCGCCATTGAACCGGCAAGACCGGCAAGCTCCAGGTAAAGCTCGGCCGGATGGAAAACATCCTGCGCCAGCATGTGGGCCAGCCGCGGACGCGCTGCATTGGCGAGATTGAGCATCAAAAGATCTTCGACGCTGCGCCCTGGCCCGCCCATGACCATTTTACCATGCGCCTCGGCGATCTGGTCGAGGCCGGTGACAACTTCCAGAAGCAGCTGCCGGTACCAGGCCACCGCCCCGGTGACCAGTGTCGGCGGCAGGAACGTCTCGTCCAGCGAGACGCCGCCGTCGGCGCGAACCCCTTTGATGTCGGCTATCGGCAGGGCGGTGTAGCCGCCAACCGATTTTCCCGGTGCAATCAGCAGCGCCTGCGGGCGGGCGATTTCGATTTCTTCAGGATCCGAACCGCCCTGGACGGCGTCGCGCACCGAAACGATCCGCCCATGATAGCGTGCTCCTGTCGATGCAGCGTGCGCCGGATCGAAGCCGACACCGCCGGCAGGCTCGAGCGGCAGGGCGACCAGCACCGGTCCGGCGCCGGTATCGGCGGTGACCGGCAGCGGTCGCGGCGCGTCCATCAGGTCCGGGATGGAGAAGGGGGTTCCATCCGGAAAGATGCCCCGTGCCGACAGGATCGAAACCTGGCCGGCATCGAGCATTGCCTGGTCCAGCGTCAGCTGCTGAAAGCCGAACGTATGCAGCTGCCCGGCCTGCAACGCGCCGCGCACCGTCGCCTCGAAAAAGCGATCCTGCTGCTGAAAATGCTGGGTCCGGAGAAACAGGCCTTCGGACCACAGCACCCTGTTTGCATCGCTCATGCCGCTACTTCCTGCATCGAGCACCCCTTGCCCTGGCCGCTAGGCGGAAATGCCGCCGCTGCCAAGCGTGACGTTGACGGTAACTGTTGATCCCGACGACACCGATTTGGTTGTACGCCAGGTCCGGCCGCCGGGCTCGCGAACGAGGGCAACGAAGCCCAGCGCAGCCGCGTCCGGCTCGACCGTGATGGTTTTGGATGCGGTCTTTCCAGGCCCGACGGAGATCTGGTCGGATCCAATGAGATCGCCTGCGAGCGCGGAGCCGGCATCCCCCTGCAGCGCGAAATAATCGGCCGAGTTGAATTTGCCGGTGCTGCGCAGCCGCATCACCAGGACCGTGACCGGCCGGTCGCCGCCGCCTGGTCCCGGGTTCATGCCGGCCGCGCCGGTCAGGTTGACGGTCACCGCGGATGGTTTTGGCGGACCGCTCTGGCAAGCAGCAAGCAGCCCGGTTGCGCCCAGGGCAACGATGAATTCGCGGCGATCGATCATTTTTTCACTCCTCCTCATATGCATCCCGAAAATCAGCGCCGATTTCGCCGAGGAAGCTCGATTCCGCACTCTGGGCGATTTCACGATGGCGTTTTTGGTAAAGCTCCCACAGCCTCGCGCGGCGCCCGCCCGAAAGCACGGTGCCGATCGCGGAACTCGATTTGAGCTCTTCCTCGATCGCTGCCGGGTCAAAACGGTCAATCATTCGCCGCAAGGCGGACTGCACGCCTCGCCAGGCGCGCACGTGATGTTGCGCGAGATCGCGGACCGCGTCGGCGATTGCCGCTTCGCCGGCCAGAAATCCGGGGCTGCGTTCCGCGATGAGGGTCACGATGGCGTCGTCGACCGTCGGCAGAAACTTGAGCGGATTGACTTCAGAGGCCCCGACCACCGTCTGGGCGACGCGCGCGTTTCCTTTTTCCTCGGCCCGTTTGCGCAGCAGCTGCATCAGGCCTTCCATCATCAGCCGATACTCGCGACCGAATTTTTCCATTTCCGCGACGCTGTCGCGTCCGGGAAACTCGGCTTCCTCGATGCCCATGCCTCGCAGGAACGCGCTGCGAAGGGCCGTGTTCGCCGGCTGCGCCGCTACCGGCGATGGGGCGGGTCTGGGGGGAAAGCCAGCACGTGGCGGAGAAGGCATAGCTGCCGCGGGGCCAGGCAAATCCCAGGGATTGGCCGGCTGCGGCTCTGGGGCGAAATGTTTGCGTTGACCGGCCGAGCCGGCGCCGTTTCGCAAATCGGGCGAAGCGGCCGGCCCGAAATCGAAACCGTCATCGAATTCGGAGGACTTTCTTGAAACGGGCTGGCTTGAAACGGGCTGGCCTGGAACGGGCTCGCTTGCACCGGAAGGCACCGGATCGAAGCTGAATGGGTCTGCGGTGTCCGGCGCATCACGCGGTTCGGAATAGCCAGCGCCATTCGGCGCCGGCGTCGATACCGGGTCGAGGCTGAACGGGTCGTCGAAGGCGGGCGAACTGCGCTGGTTGGCGCGCTCGAACGCTCCTGGAACGGGTTGCTCGAACGGGTTCGGCAGATCGGCGGGACGCGGTCGGCGCGGCTCTTCTTCGACCGTGGCTGAAAAGAAGTCATCGCGGCCGATGCTTACCGGCGCTCGCGATGCCGGCGGTGACGGTTCGGCGAACGATTGGCTGGCCGTTGGTGCATGAGCGACCGGCGTCTGCAGATCGACGCATACGATGTAATCGCCCAGCCTCAGCCGCATGCCGTTCTGAAGACGGACCGACGTGCCGGTGCCGAGCGGGCTGTCGGCCTCGTTTATGAACAAACCGCTGCTTGATGTGTCGGTGACGAAATACCCATCCGGCCCGCCGGTGATCCTGCAATGGGCGCGTGAAACGAACATGTCGGGATCGTCGATCTGCCAGTCCGCGTCCGCGCTGCGGCCGATCACCAGTTCACCCTGGTCCAGCCGGGTCTGCCGTACCGCCTGGGTGCGTGGCCCGTGCTCCAGCGTCAGCAGCAGACTCATGCCGCGACCTCCGCCATTTCCGGCCGCCATCCGACGATCGTCCGCAGCCGCATATCGTCAGCATCGCCCCTTTCGGCGGGCCGCGCAAGCCAGGTGGTTCTGCCGAGCTGTACCGCTCCGATACGCGGCGGCGGCACACCTTCACGCGCGAGCACGATCCGCAGATCGACGTCGAGCGATTCCCCGACCATGTCGCGAACCGCCTGCTTGAACATCTTCAGACGTTGACCGCCCGGCAGGAACGTCTTGAACTCCTCATAGCCGAGTGGGCCGACGCGGAGCTCGATCCTGCTTTGGCGGCTGAAAACGCGCGGGCCGATCGTCGCCCCGCGACCCAGCACTGCGTAAGCCTGGGTAAGCCGGGTCTGGAGCGTCGCCGGTATGGTCATCCAGGTGGCAACGAACTCCTTGATCGCGACCGGCACCTTGAACGCTTCCGCCAGGAACAGCGTCAGCCGCTCCGGACCGTCGACCTGGCTGGCGAGCGACGCGGCCTGGCGAAGCTTCACGGCGTCGAGATCGGGATTTTGGGTGCCGGGAAGTCCGGTTCCCGCCATGGCTTCAAGCATGGCCCTTACCCGGCCGCCGACCGCACGTTCGACCTGTACCGCCGGATGCGCGTCCGCCCAGGCTCGATAGTACAGGGCGATCATGCGGTGCTGGAGAATATTGACGAAGTCCACGAACGTCGTGTCGCTGGTCTGCCGTGCGTCAGCGCCGGTGAACCAGCGCTGCGACAGACGATCGAGCACCCAGCGTGTCAAATGAAGCGGCATCGGGCCTTCCGGTCCCATCAGCCCGAGATTTGCAACCGTGACCCGGGCCGGTGTCCCGTCCGTCCTCGGCGTCTTGTCCTTCGCGTCGCGGAATTCAACCACGTCCTTGGCGGAAAAGCTAAGACGCACATGCTGCCCGAGCCTTGCCGGCTCGCGATCTGCGCGGCCGGAATAGCCGAACAGCCCGCCCCGTTGTTCGAGCCGGCGCAACAGTTCGAAGAAGTCGAACGTATCATCCAGTTCTTCGGCCCGGACCGGGTCGAGCTTGCCTAGATCAGGTAGCGATTGCCGGGCGTCATCGGCCATGGCACATCCTCCTGCTTCTGCAGCAACCGCGTGCGGGTCCGCACAAAGCCGTTTATCCCGGCGTGACGGGCAAACAGCCGGGCAAGCAAGGCTGAAAGCAGCAATGTGCTTTGCCCGGCCAGGACCGACTGGTCCACATGCAATGTCACTTCCGTGCCCCGTCCGAAGCACATCGGCCCATCGATCTGCAGCCGTTCGATGACGGATCGCGAGTCGATGCGAACGATCGAGTGCACGTTGCGAGCCAGGCTCGGATCTCCCCGGTCGGCATAAAGATCGAGCAGCGCATGCAGCGGATCGACACCGCGGCCTTCCTTGGCGAGGCTGAGAAAGTTGAGGGCCAACTGCGCCACGAGCCGCCATGCGAGATTGTCGGCTCGAGATTCGCCTTCGGCGCCGGCGGGCAGCGCGGCCGGGATCGCCGGCTGGGGCGGGCGCAAAGCACCGATAAGCCGGACCGTTTCGACCGGATCGCCTGTCTCCAGCGTCAGGGTAGGGTTGTCGTCGAGGATCGGCAGATCGCGGTTGGTGCAAAGCGCCATGATGTCGAGCCGCTTCAGCGGCCGGTTCGCCGGGCTTCCGGCCGGCCGGGAAACCGAAAGGAAAACGTCGTCTCCGGTGTAGGAAGTGCGGGTCAGTCCGTCGCGCCGTTCATCTTCGGTGGCCCGGCGAGGGCGCCGTTCGGTGGAATAGACCCAGCCATTGCTGCGGTTTTGCCCCAGGCTGAAGAGTTCTGGAATTTCGGCGTCAGGACCCTCGGCATCGGCGTCCTCGACATGGGTCACCCGATAGATTTCGAAGTCGCGCGCCCGCGTGCGGTCGGCATGCAGCACCTGCCGCGTTCTGCGCGGATCGAGCTCGATGACGTTGCAGTCACGCTCGAACAGGTTGATGATCGGTGTCGCGAAAAGTTCGAAATCCGCCGGCGTCACATCGGCAAGCTCGGGTACCGGACGCCGGAACATGAAGATGATCTCGACCCCGGCCTCGCATCGGCGCACGACCGGTTGCAGTCCTGAAACCCGCACGTAGTGAAAGCGCTCGGGCATCATGAAATATTCACGCAGCAGGCGGTAGCCTTCGAATGTCGGCCGGGTACGAGGCATCAACGCCTCGTCGTCGCTGATGCCGACCATTTCGGGTTCCGGCAACCGCGACAGCGGATTGGCCTTGCCCTCGGCGCGTGCGCCAACCGCCGAGCAGGCGCCGAAAATCGCGTCGAACAGCAATGGCGCCTTGGTGCGCCCGGCAAAATAGAAATCAAGCCGGTCGAGCGCCAGTTCGCCGAGCTTGCCTTTTCCGGTCCGACCCAGCGTGATGCGCAGCGCCGCCTCGCCGCCTGCGCCGCCGATCGGTGTTATGCCGGCCGCCGCCAACCCGCTGCGATCCTGGAAATAGCTGACCGAATTGATGGTTATCGGCCACAGCGTGATTTCCTGCGCGGTGGTGAATGTGCAGCGCGTCGACAGGCCGGGTTGCAGACTGGACACCAGCCGCGTGTTCCGCTTGATGACATGGCCGGCAATCATCGACTGGACCTGCTGGCCGGGTTTCAGCACTGCCATTGCCGTAGCCGGGGCCGGGGTAACCAGATCGGGATACAGCACATCCAGCACGCTGCGTGAAAACCGCGAACGCTCGGCGTCGACTTTCAACCGGGTGCGTGCAGCGAGGAAAGCGACGCCGTCAAGCAGCCGCTCGACATACGGATCCGGGCACGGGACGGTATCGAGAGAAAGATTGCGCGCCACCGCCGGATGCATGTCGGCAAATTCCGCCGCGAGTCCGCGGATATGGGTCAGTTCCTCCTCGTAATATTCTACGAAGACCCGATCCATCTCAGCTGTCCCTGAATTCGGTCCGCGCCAGGCCGTTATCGAGATTGATCGTGGTGCGCAGGCGCATGCGTTCCGGCGTCGGCGTCATGATCAGAACGGCGTCTATCTCGATCTTCAGGCCGACACTTTTGTCACCGAGGGTCACCGTTACCTTGGTTGCGCTTTCCTTGAGACGGGGCTCGAAGGTGGCAAGGACCGAGCGGATCTCGCGCGCCAGGGTCTCGCGATCAAAGTCGCGGGACGAACGGCCCGAAAACGACGGCACGCCGTAGTTGACCACACTTCGGCGCACCTCCGGAAAATCGGCCAGCGACGGCGGATTGTCTGCGGCCTGTTCGCTTTCGAAATCGGAAAGAAGCGGAACAGCTTCAAAACGCTCGGTGTTGAACAAGGCCTCGATGTCGCGCCGCACCGCCTCCCTGAGAACGCGGGCCGATACAACCACGCCACGGCTTTCGATCTCGGCGCGGTGTTGGGTCTGAAAGGCCAGGCGGTGCAGACGCCGCTTCTGATCGGGAGTCAGCTCCGCGTCGGCGTCGATCAGCCGCGCGCTGCCCGCCAGCAGCGTGTCCAGCCGGTCCGCGCCCAACTCGTCCTGCAAGGTCTGGCGCAGCCCGTCGATCTCGGAGGTGACGCCCGGCAGATCGTTGACGAGGCGGTCCCAAAGAGAGGGCTGGACCGCCTCGCGTTTCGCCCGCGAACTGCCGGTAACCTGTAGCTTGTCGGCGCCGGGCCGCCGCGCCTCACTTGCCGACATAGACATCCATTTCGATTTCGTCATCCTTGTCATAGACGAACTTGATCTTCTTGTAGGCGAAGCTGACCTCCTCCTCGATCAGGTCTTCCTCGTCCTCGGCCTGCGACATGTCGTATTCCATGATCGAAGCGTCGGTCAGGGTGACGACCAGATAATCGCTGGTCTCGCCATCGATGGTCCGGCGGGCGGAGAACACAACTTCGTCCAGCGCCTTGTTGTCGAACAGCGCCTTTTTCAGATAGGGCGATGACTTGTCATAATGCTTGGTGAACTTGATCATCCCCAGCGACACGCGACCGCGGCGTGAGAGCGAATTCGGATCGTATGGCGCGATTATCTTGTAATCGACCCCGTGGACTTCGATCTCGTCCTCATGACCGTCGCGAACGCTTGGCCCTTTGATATCCGGAACTTTTAGAAAACCATCAATTTTCACGGGCATTGTCTTCCTCCAGCGCTTTCAAAACAAAACAAGGTGGATGTTGCTGCAAAATCAAGCTTTTACGGACGGTAGTTCTGACACCAGTCGAAGCGAGGCGTTGATGCCCTCCAATTGGTAATGCGGGCGCAGATAGAAGCGGGCGTTGTAGTAGCCCGGCCGCCCCTCGACGCTGTCCACCTGGACTTCAGCGGCGGCAAGCGGGCGCTTGGCGCGCGCCTTGTCGTCGGCAAAGGCCGGGTTGGCCAGCACGTAGCGGTTGATCCACTCGGTCAACCAGATCTGCATGTCGGAGCGCTCCTTGAACGACCCTATCTTGTCGCGCGCAATGGCCTTGAGGTAGTGCGCAAAGCGCGAAACCGGGAAAAGATAGGGCAGGTTGGCGCTCAGCCGTTCATTTGACTGGGCGTCGGGATCGACCAGCCGCCCGGCGCGCGTCTCGTCGTCCTGCAGCGAATGCGCACCGATAAAGGCTGCGAGATCGGTGTTCTTGCGGTGCAGAATGGGCATCAGGCCGAGCTTGGCCAGTTCCGCCTCGCGCCGGTCGTCGATGGCAACTTCCGTCGGGCATTTCATCGCGATCGATCCGTCGTCCGTGGGGAAGGAGTGCACCGGCAGGTTGATCACTGTGCCGCCGTTCTCGACTCCGCGGATCTGCGTGCCCCAGCCATAGAGCTTGTGACTGCGGTTTATGTTGACGCCCATCGGGAAGGCGGCGTTCATCCAGACATATTTGTTGTGGTCGCCCTGCACTTCCTCCTCGAAAGTGAAGCCCTTCACCGGAACCGTTTCCGAGCCATACGGCAGTCGCGCCAGAACACGTGGCATGGTCAGGCCGATGTAGCGCGCGTCCTCGCTCTCGCGCAGCGATTGCCACGAGGCATAGGCCGGGTTGGAGACGATCATCTGCAGGTCCTGCGGGTTCGGCAGTTCCTGCCAGCTGTCCATGCGGAACAGCCGCGGGTCGGCGGCTGCGATGAACGGCGTATGCGCGGAGGCGCAGATGCCCGAGATGTTGCGCAACAGGCCGACGTCACGCGGATGGTTCGAGAATTCGTAGGCGCCGATCAGGCAGCCGATCGGCTCGCCACCCAGCATCGAATACTCGTCCGTATAGACCTTCTTGAAGATCGGGCTTTGATCCCACATCTGGCCTTCGTAGTCTTCAAGCGTGTCGGCAAGCTGAACCTTGGAAATGTTCATCACCCGGATCTTCAGCTTCTGATCCGTCTCGGTGTTGTTGACGAGATACCATAGGCCGCGCCATGTGCCTTCCATTTCGCGCACTTCCGGCGCATGCAGAATCTCGTTCACCTGGGTAGTCAGCATCTTGTCGATGCCTGCTATCAGCGACTTGATCGATTTGATCGCGTTGGACGAGATGGTCGTGGTATCGGAGCGGGACTGCGCCGCCAGCGCGAGATTACGGACGAGCTGCTGCAGCTTCTCGCTGTCGTCCTTCTTGACCTTGAAATCCTTCTCGAGGAGCCCGCTGAATTCTCCGAGGTCTATGGCTTCCGCCTCAGCGGCGACGGCTGCGGTTTTTTGTTGTTCGGCCATGATTTACTCCTGAACCTTGTCGTCGTCGGATAATGCCTGGTTGGCGATCTTGCCGAGAAGCGGCTCGTTGTTCAGAAGTTGCGCGATGCGCTTTTCGGCGTCGACACGGCCGTCCATGAAACCGAGCAGCTCCTCGAGCTGACGACGCATCTTGAGGATCTCGGCCAATTGCGGGACTTGTTCGGCGATCTTGTCCGGGGCGAAATCGCCCATTTTGGTGAAGGTAAGATCGAGTGCTAGCTCTTCGTCCCGCTCGGCGCCCTCAGCCTGGGGCAGCGTATTCTTCACACGGGCTTTGACGCGCGGCCCGAGCGCCTCCATGAAACGGGGGAAGCGGTTGGCGTCAGTCTCGACAAAGGAGCGGTCCAGTACCGACTTCATCGCTTCCCTGGTCTGTGAAGCGCCGGAGAGGTCGGCCATCACGCCCATGACGAACGGCAATTCGATCGTCGTCGGGCTGCCATAGGTTTCCACGTCATAGGCGATCTGCACGCGCGGAGCGCGGTTCCGTTCGATGACTTTCGCTTTGCTTTCAGCTGCCATGGCTCGTTACCTTTCATCCTTCTGGGCCGTCTTCTTGGCATCGGGAACGCCGGCAAGCAGCCGGAATTCCTTCAGCCCCGACGGGGCGAGATCTTCCATCAGTTCAACGAAATCCATATGCACCATCCGGCGCACCCGGCGGGCCAGGTGCGGGATCGGGCTCGACGGTTCGGTGCGGTCATAAAAGGCGATGACGAGGTCGAGGCATTTCACGACGTCGTCGCGCGAGGAAATCCGCTCCGGCAGCCCCGTGCTCGGTTCCGCGTAACTCGCCACACTTGCCATAGTATCGGCTCCATGGCCCTTTGCAGGCATTTGACCGTTTCGAGCAGGCATTTCCGGATCTGCAGTCGTGGGGGCTGGCTCGGCCGCGCCGTTCGTCGCCGTTTCGATTGCCGAATTCCGTTCGAGGGTCGACAGCAAACGCTGCAGAAACCGTTTCAATTCCGGAACAGCGGCGCCACCGCCCTGCAGACGGCCGTTGAGAGCCGTCTCGACCGCATCAAGAGCCGTGATCGCCGCATGAGCATCGGCAATGAGCGACATCATCTCCGCATTGGCTTGATCGGCCTGCGCCTTGCACCCGCTATGAACCCGGTTCAGCAGTTGACCGTGCGCGCTGGCCAGCGTTGCCTTTTCCGCCGCATTCAATCCCGAAGCCGCTTCCAGAAGCATGACCCGCTCGTCGAGTGCGGCTTGTTCCAGATCGCGTCCGCTGATCGGTCCCATAGGGCGCGGCGCGAAGAAAATCATTCGCCGCAAGTCCGCCAGCAGCCCGTCCTGGCCATTCTGGAGGTCGAGCAGGGCGTTGATGCGACGCAAGGCGGCGTCGCGTGGTGAAGCACTGGGCCGCAGGGCCGGGTGCATGGTCTCCCAATGCTGATCGAAGCTCCGCGCAACAAGGGTCAGGCCATGTGCGAGCCCGGCGAGCCGCTGCTCATTGGCCAGCGCGCGCGTGACAATGACGAGCAGGCGCAGATCCCGGCCATGCCCACGCAATTCCTCCGCCTTGTCGAGGACGGCAGGCCAGTCGACCGGAATGGTGCTTTGCGACGAGGGCTGGTTGTGGCCGCCATGGACGACCTTGACCTGCGGCTCGGTGAGACGCTCCAGCTCATGAAAGGCTGGATCGTTGCGCAAATCCTCCCCTGACGGATTTTCACCGTCCAGCGGATTCAGCCAGAGTGCGAGATCAAGCACACCATCCCCCAGCGCGCGGCTCGTGGGCCGTGCCTGACCCAACGTTACCACACTGCGACACTTTACCACAATTTAGTTGATGCTCAATCTTAATACGAGCCTGCAACCGGCGCGCTGGGCTCAAAAGTGCTGGCGGATTTGTCGAACCCTGTCGGTGAACGCATCGCCAACAGGCGCGGCGTTCGATGGCGTTGCAGCCGATGGCGCCGGCGCCTGCCGGGACGGAAGAAATCGACTGAATCGCACACCCGGACGCCCCGCTGATAAACGCTCTTTGTCAAGTCGCTGCTTATGTGGCAGTTTGTTGGCTGGCAGATTGGAGGGGCAAGTTCGATGGAACAGCGCCGGTCGTCGCAGAGCTTTAAACGCAAGGAACTGGTCGGCAAGCTCAACCCCATCTGTTTGCGCGCCTTCAAGGCTGCGGCCGACACCGCCAAGCTGCGCGGCAATCCTTATGTCGAGCTCGTTCACTTCATCGAGCAGCTGGTGCTTTCAGAGCGATCGGATGTGCAGCTGATACTGGCAGACGCCGGGGTGGATGCGAGCCGGCTCACGGCCGATATGACCCGCGCCGTCGACAAGCTGCCTTACGGCGCCACTTCGATCGAGGAATTTTCCGATCATATCTTTCACGCCATCCAGGAGGCCTGGGGCCTGGCGGGACTGGAATTCAGCGTCGAGGAAGTGCGCAGTGCGCATATTCTGCTCGCCTGCCTGAAGACGCCGGTGCTGGAAGGCCTGCTGTCGAAGATCAGCGGCGAATTCGACAAGATCGATGCGCAGGCCGTTGTTGCGCGGTTCGCGGACGTCATGGAGGGTTCGCTCGAAGCCGGCGCCGCGACTGCGGTTGCCGCCGCCGAAACACCGCGGCGGGCTCCGGGCGGGGATTCGGCGCTGGCCAAATATGCCACCGACCTGACCCAGCGCGCCCGCGACGGCAAGATCGATCCGGTCGTCGGCCGCGATCCCGAGATCAGGCAGATCGTCGATATCCTGATGCGGCGCCGGCAAAACAACCCGATCCTGACCGGCGAGGCGGGGGTCGGCAAAACCGCGGTCGTCGAGGGCTTTGCCTTGCGCATTGCCGAGGGCGACGTGCCGCCGACGCTGCAGGGCGTCAGCGTGCGCATGCTCGATGTCGGCCTGATGCAGGCGGGCGCCAGCGTAAAGGGCGAATTCGAAAAACGGCTGAAGGCGGTCATTGACGAGGTGCAATCCTCGGAAACGCCGGTCATCCTCTTCATCGATGAAGCGCACACCTTGATCGGCGCCGGCGGCGCGGCAGGAACCGGTGATGCGGCCAATCTGCTGAAGCCGGCGCTGGCGCGCGGCGAGCTTCGCACGATCGCGGCGACGACCTGGGCCGAATACAAGCAGCACATCGAGAAGGACCCGGCGCTTACCCGTCGCTTCCAGGTCGTCAAGATAGATGAGCCGTCGGAAGCGGTCGCCGTTCTCATGCTGCGTGGTGTCGCCGGTGTCCTCGAGCAGCATCACAAGGTGCAGATACTCGATGAGGCGATCGAGGCGGCGGTCAGCCTGTCCCACCGCTACATCCCGGCACGGCAACTGCCCGACAAGGCCGTGAGCCTTCTCGACACCGCCTGCGCCCGTGTCGCCATTTCGCAGCATGCCACCCCGGCCGAGGTCGAGGACATCATGCGCCGCCGCCAGGCGCTGGAGGTCGAGCGCGCCATCATCGGCCGCGAGGCAGCGATTGGCATCGACGTGGCCGACCGGCAGGCTCGGGTCGAAACCGGGCTTGCCGAGACCGAACTCACGCTTGCTGCCGCGCAGCAACGCTGGGATCGGGAAAAGGCGCTGGTTGGCGAGATACTCGAACTGCGCGCCAGGCTGCGCGGCGAGGGTGTGCCGCTCGACGCCGTGGAGCCTTCGGGGGCGGTGGCCGAAACCGCAGGCGCCGATGTATCTGAGATCAAAGCGCCCGAACCCGATGCGCCCGAACCCGATGCGCCCGAACCCGATGCGGAAGCAACGGCCGCTGCCGGTCCTTCTCCACCCGACCCGGCTGCCGATCTCGCGCGGCTGCGCGAGTTGATGGCCGAACTCGCAGAAGCGCAGGGCGAGACGCCGCTGATCCTGCCGTCGGTCGACCGCAACGCCGTGGCGGCGGTGGTGCAGGACTGGACCGGCATCCCGACTGGCCGGATGCTGTCGAGCCAGACCGAAAAGGCGCTGCGGCTCGCCGTCACGCTGTCCGAGCGCGTGGTCGGTCAGGATCACGCCATGGAAATGATTGCCAAGCGCGTGCAGACCAGCCGCGCCGGGCTCGGCGCGCCCGAAAAGCCGGTGGGGGTTTTTCTGCTCTGCGGTCCCTCGGGCGTCGGCAAGACCGAAACCGCGCTGGCCCTGGCCGAGACGCTCTATGGCGGCGAGCAGAACCTCATTTCGATCAACATGTCCGAGTTCCAGGAGGCGCACACCGTCTCTACCTTGAAGGGCGCGCCACCCGGATATGTCGGCTACGGCAAGGGCGGCATCCTCACCGAGGCGGTCCGGCGCAAGCCCTACTCGGTGATCCTGCTTGACGAGGTCGAGAAGGCGCATCCGGACGTGCATGAAATCTTCTTCCAGGTCTTCGACAAGGGAATGATGGACGACAGTGAAGGCCGGCGGATCGATTTCAAAAACACGCTGATCCTGCTCACCTCGAACGTTGGCTCCGAAGTCATCATGGACCGGACCAGCAGCGGCACGGTGCGGGCGGGGCTCGACGATCTCGACACAGCATTGCGCGCCCCGCTGCTGAAGGTTTTTCCAGCGGCCTTCTTGGGCCGGGTGGTGACCATCCCTTACTACCCGCTCTCGGACATGATGATCGAAGCGATCACCCGCCATCAGTTCGCCAAGATCGCCCGCCGGCTGCGCTCGAGCAACGATGCCGAGTTGGTGATCGGTGACGGTGTCATGGATCTGGTCAAGGCCCGCTGCACCGAGATCGAATCCGGCGGCCGAATGATCGACGCCATTTTGACAAACACGCTTCTGCCCGAATTGAGCCGTGGCGTGCTGAACCGGTCGCTCGAGGGCGAAAAAATGACGAAGGTGACGGTCGGAGCCTCCGAAGGAGGTTTCACCTATTCCTTCGAATAGCTGAGCAGCAATCTGTGGTTAACCGGCGCCGTAGCACCGCTCAGGGTTGATCCACCGCATTTTGCGCCCGAGCACCAGAGCCAATTTGGCGTGGTTTCGCGCGTCGGTTGCATCCTGGCCCCAGACACGCTACTATACCCTCTCGCGTTCCCGGGGGGGAAGGTGGATGAGCATCGTCCATAGGGTCGGTCCAGTTCTAGATCAGGCGATTGCCGCAGTCCTCAACAGGGCCGGCTATGGCGACACCGTCTCGGTCAAAGCGGCATTAAACCAGGTTCGGCAGGCTGCACCTGGTTTGGTCGCATCCAATGACGATCTGACCGAAGCTATCCTCGAAGTCGCTGCTGCTTTGGGCCTGTTGGTGGCTTTCGATGAGCACGAGCAGTATCCGCTCAATCCCGCTTAGTTATCCGGTCACCGCTCGAAAGATCTAATGCATGTCGCGTAAGCGGTTTTGCGATAACGACATGCATAAAACAAGAACTTAGCGTCACATGAATCCATTCAGCCGAGACGCGCTTTAGCGAGATAATCCGGCCCCTCATGGAACCCTTTGGCAAGCGACGAGTTGCGTTCAAAGCTGAAGGTGATCGTCATGGCAACCAGAGAGAGCAATCGTGGTTTCCGAGACCTGGTCCGTTCGGAAGACAATCGTCGGAGCCTACGCAAGCGATTAGGACTGGAAGGCGATCCAACCCTGTCGCCGAGGCTTCTCGCATTAGCTCTGAAGCTTCAGAAGGAGCTTGACCGGCGAGAGCAAGAACTGGCTGACGAGAACCCTCCATCACCTGAAGTCATAGCACTCATTCCGGTGACCGTAGATAGCAACGCGTGACAGAGCGGGCCATAAGATCCTTGCCGACGCCGTTCCACCGTCCCCGCGGGTCTACGCGTAGCGGTCGTGGCGGCGCACCCAGTCCATTCCCTCAGCTTCGTTGCGCCCCTTTGGCATGAGGTCGAGCATGGCGTAGGTGCCCATCATCACCTCTACACCGCGGCCGAAGGTGGAGTAGGTGTGAAAGACGGTGCCAGCCTCATCCTTGTAGAAGGCGCTCAGGCCAGGCCATTCCTCGCCGGTTTCCCGCCATTCGCCGTAGTTGTAGTCGATGTGCCCGGTAGCGACCTCTTCGGGCGTGAAACTGACCCGGAAATCGTAGTTGAACGGACTGCCGTTCGAGGACACCCATCGGAACTGCCAGCCCATACGTCTGCGGTAGCGCTCAATATCGGCCAGCGGCGCGCGCGAGACGGCGATCATGGTTACATCGTGATGCGCCAGATGCTTGTTCATGCCGTCGGTGTGATCAGCCATGAACGAGCAACTTGGGCAGCCTTCCTTCCATCCCGGTGCGAACATGAAATGTTGCACGAGAAGTTGCGAGCGGCCGTCGAAGAGGTCGGCGAGCGCACGCGGACCGTCCGGCGTGTCAAACAAATATTCCTTGTCGATACGCACCCATGGCAGCGCGAGCCGCTCGCGTGCGACCTTGTCGCGAAGATGCGTGAGTTCCTTCTCCGCTCGCAGGAGGTCCCGGCGGGCGCTCAGCCAGTTATCGCGTGAAACGACAGCGTGTTGCATTGTCAGTCTCCTTGGGTTTGGGCGACGGAAGTGTTGCAGTGCTGCGAACGGGCGGAAAAGAGCTTCAGCCACGGCGATACGTGAAAGAGGCTCATCAGCAGGTACATCAGGGCCATGTCGTTGACCGGCATGAAAGGCGAGGCGGCAGAGCACATGGTCATGCCCGGCGAGCCGACAGTAGAAATCCAGGCCATCAGGGCAAAGGTCGGTGCGGCGGCGAGCCCGAGCCGGCCGGCAAAATCGACCGCCTGCCCGAGCAACGATGTGGCTTTCTCTTTTGCTGCAAATATCGTCATTTCCGGTCCTGCGGTCGAATTCGCAGTTTCCACGTTTTCGATAAAAAGACGCTATCTCGGGCAGCCGGAGAGGTGAGAGTTACAAGTGTGACGGGATTTCAATGTGGGGCTGCAAACGGACCTGCAGCAATCGCCTACCGCAATAATCGGGAGCGCGCATTAGCCCTCAATCCAACGCAATCTCACCGCGCTTGGCCGACACGGAAACGAATGAGACGACTCCCGGTTGTTGGCAGGGTTGACCCAATGCAGTCTTTCAGCGCGAGCGTCGCTTGCTGGAGCTGCGTTGGTCGGTCGGAGGCCAATGGTGTTTCTAATGGAACGCTAATATACATGGACGCTCGAACGAGCAGCGCCTGCCAAATACCTGGGGAACGCCATGCGAAGCCTCGTCTTCACGATGTGTATCGCCACCGCAACTGCCGCCAGCGCCCATGATTGGTACGAGGACAGGATTGACCCACTGACGAAATTCAAGTGTTGCGGTGGCTCTGATTGCCGCGCCATACCTCGGTCGTCGGTACGGTCCAGGATAGACGGTGGTTACACTTACTTGCCGCATAATTTCAACATCCCACGGGACCGTGTGCAGGAATCGCCGGACGGCCAATACCACATCTGCGAGAGTACCTACGTCGTCACTAATCAGCTGTTTTGGCGTTGCTTTTTCGCACCTCGCGCAAATGTCTCTCTAATTCTCCCACATTAAGACACTGCCTGAATTCCTTGCCGCCCGGACAAGTGGAGCTGGACCAGTCCCAGCGCTTCGGCCGGAGAAGCAGCTGTTGTGATCGATCATCCGGGGAACATTTTCGTCAGCCTTCAATTAAGCAGAGGAGCTGGTTTGGAGCAGATCAATGGGCATTTTTTCCGACCTTGATAAAAAACTGACGGAAAATCTCTACGCGCACGGCAACGACCTCGTCGATCCTGCTGCGGATCTCCCAGAGAGCGTCGAGGAACGGGTCGAACTGTTGATGCCGTTCGTTCAGCCCGAGGCTCGCGAGTTGGTCCGCTCGCAAATCCTTGGTCTCATTCATGAGTACAGGAATGAGGATTGAACGCCTATGGTCATCGTCAAACCTGGAGCAGCTGGCCGAGAGACATGTGCTTTCGCAGCGCCGGAAAAACATCGACGGCGTGGAGGAGATACGCGCCGAATAGAACGGCGACGATCTCGTGGCTGCCGGAGATCGGGGTCCGATGAGAATTCTCGTTGTTGGAGCCAGCGGCTTGATCGGCGCTTCGATCTGCGCCCGCCTCGTTTCCGAAGGACATGAGGTGGTTGGCATCACCCGTAGCCCTCGGGCAAATGCAGCCCGCGATTACCAGACATTGGTGCTGGATATGGCCGCAGCACTTCGCCCTGAGGATTGGCTGCCGCACCTGACTGGCGTCGATGCCGTGGTGAACTGTGCCGGCGTTCTGCAGGACAGCCCGCGCGAAAAGACCGGGCAAGTCCATCGCGATGCGGCGGCTGCTCTTTTTCTCGCCTGCGCGCGGGCCGGCGTTGCCAAGGTGATCCACTTCTCGGCAATGGGTGTGGATCGGGCACAGCCTTCGTCGTTCTCGGCGACGAAATATGCCGGCGATCAGGCGCTGATGGCGCTTGACCTGGACTGGATAATCCTTCGCCCTTCCGTGGTGCTCGGCCGGCCTGTGTTTGGAGCCAGTGCATTGTTTCGCGGTCTGGCCTCGCTGCCGATCCTGCCGTCAATGCCAGATACCGGCCGGCTGCAGGTCGTGCAGCTCGATGATGTGGTCTCGACTGTGCTCTTCTTTCTCAATCCCGGCAGTCCGTCTCGTCTGGCGCTGGAACTTGCCGGTCCCGAACAGCTGACCATGGATGAGATCATCGGTACTTTCCGCCGCTGGCTCGGCTGGGCTCCTGCAGCCAGGCTGGTCTTGCCGGGATGGGGTGCGCGGATTCTCTACCGCCTCGGCGATTTTGCCGCGATGCTCGGCTGGCGGCCTCCGATGCGCACCAATGCCGCCAGGGAGATCGCGCGGGGGGCGCTCGGAGATCCGTCGGACTGGATTTCCCTGACCGGCATGCGGCTACAAAGCCTGGCGCAGTTCCTCGCGCTCAATCCTGCGACGGTGCAGGAGAAATGGTTTGCCTGGCTTTATTTCACAAAGCCTGCAATTTTCGTCGTGCTGCCGTTCTTCTGGATCATGACAGGGATTGTTTCGCTGACCACGGGCTACGGCAACGGCATCGGCCTCATGCAAAGCACGGGGGCTGGCATGTTGTCGGCGCCTGCCGTGATCGCCGGCGCTCTTGCCGACATCGTCGTCGGCGCACTCATAGCCTGGCGGCCAACGGCGCGAAAAGGCCTCTACGCCGGCATCGCGCTGTCGCTGTTCTATCTGGTCGTGGGCACTTTCCTGCGCCCGGACCTGTGGAACGAACCACTTGGGCCATTCCTGAAGGTCTTGCCGATCATCGTCCTTCACTTTGTTGCCTTGGCGATCCTGGAGGAGCGCTGATGCTTTATTTCGTGCTGAAGTCCCTGCATGTCATCGGTGCCAGCGTGCTGCTTGGCACCGGCGCCGGCATAGCGTTCTTCATGCTTCTCGCCCACAGGACCGGCAATGCGGCAACAATTGCGGCAGTGGCGCGCATCGTCGTGGTCGCCGACTTTCTCTTCACGGCAACTGCCGTCGTGGCGCAGCCGATAACCGGCGTCGCGCTCGCCTGGCTGGCGGGCTACTCGCTCTCCGAAGGCTGGATCGTGTTGTCCATCGCGCTCTATATCGTCACCGGTGTGTTCTGGCTGCCGGTGGTATGGATGCAGATGGAAATGCGCAATCTGGCGTCTGCAGCCGCCAAAACGGGGACCCCGCTGCCGGCCCGGTATACCAGGCTCTTCCGGCTGTGGTTCGCCTTCGGCTTTCCCGCCTTTGCTGCCGTCCTCGGGATTTTCTGGCTGATGATCGCGCGGCCGACGATCGAGTGGTGACGCCTTGCCGCGATAATGCATGTCGCGAAAGCATGCCCTCGGGCTTGAACCGAGGGTGCGCAGCGGTTTTGCGACAACGACATGCATAAACAACAACTTATAGCGCGTCACATGAATCCGTTCAAATTGCGACGCGCTTTGGATGCCGTGGCTTGATTTCGGCGCTGGAACATCTTTCCCATGAATGCGTTCGGCGCGGATGGATCAACCCGCGCGCAAACGCCGACATTCAGCCTCGTCCGCGACTGAAGCGGATGTTCTCATCGTTGGCGGTGGACCTGCGGGGCTGGCGGCGGCTATCTATCTCGCCAGGTTCCGTCATCGGGTCGTCGTGGTCGACGCGGGTGAACCGCGCGCGAGGCTGATTGCGGAAAGCCGCAACTGTCCGGGATTTCCGGAAGGGATCAGCGGCCCCGATCTTCTGCAGCGGCTTCGTTCCCAGGCCGCCAAGTTCGGAGCGACACTGATCCAGGATCACGCGTCATCGGTCGAGCCGACCGTAGGCGGGTTCGGCGCCGAAACCAACGGCGGGCGGATCGTCGCCCGAAAGGTATTCCTGGCGACAGGTATCGTCGATGTCGTGCCTGCAATTCCGCGTCTGCGCGAGGCCATCGCCAAAGGCAGCGTACGCCTTTGCCCGGTTTGTGACGGCTACGAAGTCATAGATCGTCAGGTCGCGGTCATCGGTCACGAGGCGCAGGTGCTGCGAGAGGCCTTGTTCCTCAAGCAGTATACGCAGCACGTCACAATGATCGCACGCTATCTTCCAGATTTTTCCGCCAGCACACGACGCGTGGCCATGGAAGAGAACATTGCTATTTGCGACGCATTCAAAAAGTTTGTTCCCACCGACAGCGGCTACCAGGCCATCCTCAAGGACGGCGAGGTGCGCCATTTCGACGTCATCTATCCGGCGATGGGATGCCAGGTGCGTTCCGACCTTGCGCTGGCAATGGGCGTCAAATGCTGCGACGAGGGCTATGTCATCGTCGACAAGCATCAGCGGACTTCGGTCGAGGGGGTGTATGCCATCGGCGACCTGGTCAAGGCTCTGAACCAGATCGCAGTCGCCTTCGGCCAGGCTGCGATCGCTGCGACAGATGTTCACAATGACCTGGCCCTCGGCTACGAATAAGGCCCTGAACATTAAAGGGCACAGATATACGGTAGGCGGGGCGAGCGGGATGGCACCAGCTATTGTTGTGGTGCTGGGTTTCCCAGCCCCTCCAACAGTGTGCTCAAGGCCGCATCCAAGGGGGCCGATCCCACCTTCTCGGGCACCAGGAGTCCATCGATCGCAAGCATGGTCATGCCGTGGATGAGCCCCCAGCCGGCTGCCGCCTGACCTTCTATAGGCCGCTTGCGAATGCTCCCCGCGGCCTGGCCCCGCCGGAGGATTTCGACGAGAACGTCGAATACCGCCAGCGCCCGCTCATTGAGATGCATTCCCACCGCTTTTCCCTCCTCCGCGCTAAACATCAGGCGGTAGAGAGCCGGATTGTCCGTTCCGAACGCGACGTAGGCTCGAGCTATCGGAGTAATTTCGTCGCGCAGAGTTTTCGGCGCTTCAGACTTCGCTGCCGATAGGGACTCGCGCAGCCGGTCGAACCCAACCATAGCGATCTCCGCAAGCAGCGCGGCCTTATCGGAAAAGTGCTTGTAGGGTGCCGCGTGGCTTACGCCAGCCCGGCGGGCGACTTCCCGCAGGGTGAACTGCCAGCCCTTCTCCTCCCGAAGCATATCCAACGCCGTCTCGATAACCGCACGGCGGAGATCACCGTGGTGATAGGGGCGGCTGGGTGCGTCCTGCATGGTACCTCAAAGTTTCTTGTGAATACATTGTTGACACTGGCTACTTAAGGGGCTACATCAGGGCGTAAGTTTCTTCTGTCTACATCGGAGTGGACCATGAACGCAATCGCAAAAATCACCGATGCAGATCGGCTAGGCAGTCTCCTCGCCGGCCAGCGTGCTGCCTTCATGCATGATGCTGCGCCTTCGCTGGCGCAGCGACGCGCTGATCTGGCCAAGTTCAGGGTCACGATCATCGGGCGCCGCAAGGCGATCGAAGATGCCATCAATGCCGATTTCGGACATCGATGCTTCGGCGATTGGAATTCCGTTTCCCAATGACAACGAGGAGCATCAGCACATGACCATCGACCCATCGTTGGCGCTACGCGGCTCCTGCGAATGCAGCGCTTGCTCGTTCGAGGTGCATACGTTGCCGAAAGCCAGGTTCCGGTGCCACTGTTTGATCTGCCAGGCCTTCAACGGCAAACCGTTCGCGGATGTGGCTGCCGTTCGCGCCAAGGGTGTCGTGCTGAAAAACGCCGGCAATATTTCATTCAAGAAATACCGTCCGCCGCCGAACTTCAATCGCGGGGCCTGCCGGACCTGCGGCAAGCCGGTTGTGGAGGTTGCGGGCTTTGGGCCGTTCAAGACGATGTTCATCCCGGCCAGCAATTTCGAGCCCGGGGCCCGGCTGCCGCCGGTTCGGATGGATATATTCTATCACCGTCGTGTGCTGGACATGCCCGGCAGCCTGCCCAAGTACAGCGGCTATTACCCGAGCCTTTTGGCAGTCGGGAAAATGATCATGAGTGGCTTGTGAATTGGTGAGTCGATTTACTTGGGTGCCATCGACGTGATGGTCTCGGCGCTGTCCGGCATCTACCTGTCGTCATGCGGCATCATCGGCTCGATCTTCGGCAGTTCGGCCAGGTTCATCACGGCCTCACCGAACTGAACTATGCTTTTGGGCGTGACATGGCGGCGCGGCCAGATCCTTACGGAAGTTACGGGGGATGGCTCACGTATATCTGTGCCCGTTTCATGTCCGGGGGCCGATAAGCTCTCGAAACCCACCTCGCTAGCGCAGCATGGCTGCCAGCACGAAGGCCGCGGCCGCTACGAGAACGACTGCGGCAATCACCAGCACCGGCCAGTTCTTGCCAGGCTGAAGACCAGGCTCGCTTGCTGCCGGCCGCATCGCATCGCCGAAGCTTGCTTCATTCGTGAACTCAGGCTGTCGCCGTGGACGAGCCTCGGCGACAGGATTTGGCATACCGGCCGCTTCGGCGTCGGTCTTTTCAGGTGCCGCGGCAGGGTCGAACCCCGGGGTCTTGTCCTGTGTCGCCCCGGCCTGAATATCGCCTCTCGCTTTGGTCTGATCTCGTCGGACGGCCATCATGGTCTCTCCCCTGACACCAAACTTCGATCTGGCTCAGCGGTTCCAGTCTGCGCCGCATTTGCTGAACACACCCGATTTTCCGAACAGACCCGGTTTCTGAACAGACTTGGCGCTGATCCGGCTTCTCCGGAACAGAGGGCGCCGTTCGCAGTTGTGTTGGATCATCGCCTGGTGAGTTGGCCATGCCGTCTGCACTTGAGCAACTGGCTCAATCCGTGAAAGAGCGACGAGCGATCTTGTTCGTTGGGGCGGGGGTGTCGATGAGCGTCGGCCTGCCATCCTGGGAGAAGCTCATCGAGCATATGGTGGATGAACTCGGCCTCGATCGAGACGTGGTCGACAGGCCTGAGTCCAGTTACCAGGCTCTTGCCGAATATTACCGGCTGAAGCATGGCAGTCTCGGCCCCTTGCGCAGCTGGATGGATCGCGAATGGAGCGTCTCGCGGGAAAAAGTCAAGGGATCGGCGATCCACAAGCTGATCGTGTCACTCGATTTTCCGATCATCTACACCACCAACTATGATCGAAACCTTGAGGTTGCGTTCGAAGTCCACGACCGCGCGTTCGTGAAAGTGGCCAATGCCAAGGATATCCCCAAGGTGAACGGCGAGGTTACCCAGATCATCAAATACCACGGCGATTTCGACGACGACGCGTCTCTCGTCCTGGCGGAGTCCGACTATTTCGAGCGGCTGTCGTTCGAGTCGCCGTTGGATGTGAAGTTTCGCGCCGACGCACTGGGGCGCACTGTCCTGTTCATCGGCTACAGCATGTCCGACATGAACATCCGTCTGTTGCTGTATCGGCTTTGGGAAACCTGGCGCCGGTCCGGTTATGAAAAGAATCGTCCGAAATCGTTCGTCTTCATGCCGCAACCGAGCGTCGTCCAGCAAGCGGTTCTCGGACGCTGGGGTATCGACATGCTGACCGAGGAGGCCGATCGGCCGGAGGATGCTCTGGTGGCATTCCTGAGCAAGCTCAAGGACGCGATAGACCAGGCTTAGTGCGTATGCGTTCGGCCGGCCGGGAACATTGTAGATCGTTGCGACGTTCATAGCCGCGAAGGGATGCTGTTTGCGGAGGCCTATGATGGGCCAGTTCCAAATGATCGATCTCGTTTCCGTCATCGACGCCTGCACCACCGACCGCGCCGCAGGGCGATTGGTGTCGATGGCCAAAGCCGTCGAAGAGTTGCGGGTGCTGACCGGTGATTTCATCTCGCCGGACGAAATCGTGGCCAACGCACTGTCGCCGGTGGCGTGGGCGCGCGGCTGCGCGGTTCTGTTCGACGAGCAGCCGGGCGCCGACATCCTGCACGCGCCATGGCAGGACGCCTGACCGGCGCAGGACGCCTGAGTGTCGCCGAAAATCGGCAGCCGTGTGACCGCGGGGTGCTGCCCGCGCCGCATACGGCGGCCATCAGGAGTGCCGGCAGTCGGAACCCTGACGTCACAGAACCGTTTAATCGCCATGCAAGCGAGTGAGGCAATCGGAGAAACGCCGTGACTGAAAACGAGACCCGTTACGAACATGGCGCGACCAAGTACCCTCCCAAGAAAGTTGCGGACGCGTCGGATCAATTCTCCCAGGAGGCGGCCGGTAACAAGAAGCCTGCCGGCGGCATGGGCCTGACCCGGTCAAGGGACGAGGTGGAGGACAAAACCCGTCAATCCGAAGGGCAGGACCCGCCCAGGCAGTCCACGCCAGATTCCGCGAGCGAAAAGACATCCAGCGCCGCCAAGCAGTGACCGGTCAGGAGCCCTGCAGGTCAACGGCCGCCAAACAGGCAAGCGCCGTCAGCCCATCATCGCCTTCAGCGGCTCCCGAGCGAGGTTTGCTTCGATCTCCTTGCGGCCCGGCGTTTCCCGCAGCGCCGTGCGCATGTTCTTGCGATATTCGTTCGGCATGCGCGGCGGCAGCATAGGTTCATATGCATCGACGACCGCCTCTATGATCACCGGGCCTTCCGCGGCAAACGCGGCATCAAGAACCCCATCGACGTCCTCAGGCCGGGTGACGCTGTAGCCGATGCCCCCAGGCTTCCGCGGCCAGGGCGAAATCGATCGGCTGGAGTTCGCAGGCAAATTGCGGGTTGCCAAGGAACATCATTTGCTCCCAGGCGATCTGGTTGAGCATGTTGTTCTTGATCACCAGAAGCTTGAGCGGAATCCTGTAACGCACGGCCGTCGAAATGTGTCGACAAGGATCTCGGCGGTGTTGGGCATGGTTGCCTCCAGTGTGTTGTCCCGGGGCAATGACCGCCCCAGGCCAAGGACAACCGGGAGAAGCAGGGCGAGGGCGCTTGTAAGAAGCGGCGCCGAGATTGACGCCTCCGGCGTGGACGAGGTGCGGGGCCGCTCCGCCTGTGGAAGAGCTGGGTGAGATAAAGCCGTGCGTGCCCCGCGCAGGGGGCGAGCACCCACAGGTTGGTTAAGACGTTGTCGACGACACCCCAGCGCCGTAGAAACCTGTCTCCCGCATGATGCCGTAGTGCAGGGCCACGGCGTTGAAGTTTGCGCTGCCACGTGTGTAGGTTGCGGCAAACATCCCGGCCGCTGGCGCGGCGTATGGGCCGAGCAATTCGCCTTACCGGCAGAAGCAGAAAACGCTAGAATGAACTCCTGCGACGGTTCCAACTGCGCCAAAGACGAGCGCGATGAGCGCGGCGCTCTCCCGAGCGGATTCTGGTGCAACTCCTACCACGTTGCGCTCATGCACCCGGAGACTTGACTGCGAGGGAACGTGGGGATTCCGCTCACCCGTCTGCTGACACTTTGACTTCGCTTGGTGCGCGTCAGGCCTGACTTCCGGCTGATCTTCAGATAGCGGCGATGTCCAGCTTCGAGCCGTCGACCAGACGCGACAGGCGGAACGGTGAAGGATCGACGCAAGGCGTGTCGTTTACGACAAGCTCTGCGGCCAGATAGCCAAGCCCCGGGCCCAAACCGAAGCCGTGGCCCGAGCAGCCCGCCGCGAGGACGAGGCCTTTCACCCCGTCCACCTGCGACACCACAGGCACTGCGTCCGGCGTGCAATCGACGAAGCCGCCCCAGGCACTATCGATCTCTATATCGCCGAGTTGGGGGAAGGTCTTCCGGACACTCTCCACCACTTGGCTTACGAGCCATTTTAAGGGTGGAGGATCCAGCACCCGATTCTGTTCGAAGATCCGATCGTCGCTGGTCAGCAGCGCCGGCATTGAATCCGGCCCCGAAAGGAACGATTGGCCGATGCCGAGCCTGACGTTCTTCAGGCGACGCAAGAATTGCGGCATGAATTCCCGGCTATACCGGATAGCCTGGGGCGTGATTTCGAGGTTCGCCTTGCCGCTGATCGCAAGCGTATAGCTGCCGTCCAGTCGGCGCGTGATCGTGCAGTAGGGTGTGGAGACCGCCTCGCCTATGTTGATTGTCGGGGTGGAACGCAGCGCGGTCTGCCGGATGCTCGCTTGGGGGAAACTGATCCCGAGCGGCCTAAGGAAGCGCGAGGACCAGGCGCCAGCGGCGCACAGCACCGCGCTGGTTCTGATGTAGCCCTTCTCCGTGTGCACGCCCGCAATCTTGCCATTGGCCAAGTCGAGCGCCCGCGCGGCGCATTCCTGGTGGATGGTGGCGCCCAGAGCTCTGGCCCCATCGGCGATAGCCGGCGCGGCGAGCGCAGGTTCGGCCTTACCATCCCGGTCCGAATAGGTCCCGCCGACCCATTTGTCGCGCGCTTCGGGGACGCGCTCGGCCACCTCCGCCCGGCTCAGCATGCGGGTGTCGACCTCGTACTCCCTGGCGACCTCGCGCCACCTTTCCCAGCCGGCGAGCACAGCCTCGTCGTGAGTGGCATAGACGAGACCGCAGCGTCGAAATCCAAGGTCCCGATTGATATCGCGCGTCAGCTCGTCCCACAGTCGCATGGAGATCACCGAGAGCGGCAGTTCGCGCCGATCGCGGTTCTGCTGGCGGCACCAACCCCAGTTTCGGCTCGATTGTTCACACGCGACGTGGCCCTTCTCGAGCAGAGCCACAGAGAGGCCACGCTTCGCCAGGAAATAGGCGGCCGTAGAGCCGAGGATGCCGCCGCCGACGATGACGACGTCGACCTCGGCCGGGAGACGCTCATCGCTGTGAATGCGTTCGACTCGGGGCGACATGTTCCAACCAACCTCGGCTGCCAAGGATGCGGAAGCAAAGTTCCGATCAGCCCTTCATCGCATCGTGCGCTCGAAAGAATGTGCCGAAATCATCCAGGACTTCGCCAGATGTGCGGGTTTTTGATCCCTTGATCGATACGAGCTGCTCAAGCCCGACCGAGTTCCAGTTCGGCGCAGGGCGGCGTAACCTGCTCGCGAGTCCGTTGGATCGCGCTTGAGGGTCTTGAGCCTGCGAGCGAAGTTGTAGGCGGCAACGAAGTCGGCGAGGTGTTACCTGAGCTGATCGTGGCTCTCGTAGTAGAAGCGTTTGACCGTGGCGTCCTTGATCGTGCGGTCCATCCTCTTGCAGCTTTACGCGCTCGCTGCGGCGGGCGTCAGACGTGGACATAGGCGATCAGTCGCCGAACGACGGAGATGCTCTGATGTTCCAACGGAACACCGTGGGGAGAAAGACTGACGGATCATGGCAGATGCGGATGAGCAGCCCGGAACAGATGAGCGAATAGACGGATTATTCGGCCGCCATCTCGGAACGATCCCGCCGCCCTGCCATTATCGCCATAAGGACAGGCTCAGATCGTGGTGGCGCACGATTGGTCCGCTTCGGCAAGGACCGTGGCCAACTGCAATCACCGGAAGTCGACGGTTCCGTCAGCGATCTGGGCGTCAAAAAATCGAACGCAAGGCACCTTGGAGGAAACCAATGGCTGGACGCAGAACCCATGAGCAGCAATTGCGCATCATTGAAAAGCGGGAGAACACGAAGGGCGCCGGCAAGGATTTCGACGCAGAGGCCGACCTGAAGCGATCAGCAGCGGAACGTGAAGCGCGGCGCAAGGGGTCGGAAATCAGGTCCAAGACACCCGACCTCGTTGACCCTGACGATCGCAACATCCTTCGCGGAGAAAATCAGGAGAGCGTTCATCACAAGAACCGTCCCGACCACTAAGAATTGGAGCAAGCCCATGGCAAAAGGTAGCAAGAAGCACATCGGAGCGGGTGCGCGGGGAAAGGGTTCCGGTGCAGGTGCCATGACCACCACCCCAAAGAACAAGCTCGAGGAAAACAAAGTCCTGTCCAACCGCGACAAGGCCCAGCATACGAAGCAACGCGGTCTGGATTCCAGGCAGATCGCGACCGAGCAGCGCCAGGATCACGCTGCCAATCGTTTGCGCGATTGACGGCTCAACCGCCGCTGGCGCGCGGTCTGGTCGGTAGAGAAAGATGCGGTCTGGTCTGGCCGGTTAGAAACATATGGCCGCGCTCGGCGTGCGCCATCGGCTGTCGGCGAACAGGCTAGCCGGGAGATCGCATCGACGATTTGCTCTCGAACTGCTCTGCCTCACGCAGCAGCCGGATCACCTCCGCGTCGGTCGTCTGCGCGAAATCGTCATAACACTGGCTCACGGCTCTGAACGGCTCGGGCGTGACCAGACAGACCGCTTCGTCCACGTCGGCTTTGATCAGGTCGAGCGTGTCCCGGGGCGCGACCGGGACGGCCAACACGACATGGGCGGCGCGATCCTTTCTTAGCGCCTTGAGCACCACTCTGACCGTGCCTCCGGTCGCAATGCCGTCATCGACGACGATGACGGTCCGGCCCAGGACCGAAGCCGCAGGCCGGCTTCCGAGATAGAGGTTTCTGCGACGTTCGATTTCGAGCAGTTGCCGCCGCATCTCTGCTTCGACGTATTCGTCTGACGGCCGGACCAAAGCCATCGCCTCCTCGTTGAGGACGAGCTGCGGATTTTCCCCGTCGACGACCGCGCCGATCCCATATTCGGAATGGCCCGGCGCGCCGATCTTGCGCACAAGCAGCACGTCGAGCCGGGCACGGAGTGCCTTCGCCACTTCGAAGCCAACCGGCACGCCGCCGCGCGGCAGCGCCAGCACCAGTGGATCGGTTGCCGCGAACCTGGCCAAAGGGGCGGCAAGCTGGCGCCCCGCATCCGTTCGATCTTTGAATCTCAAGGCGTCAAAGCGCATGGTCTTCACCTCTCCAAGGCCGAGACCTAGGCGTCGGGGTGCTGTTCAGGCCTCCTCCTCGCCCAAATTCAGCTTGCTGGCGAAACGACGATCGGAGGCAATTGTTTCGTCTCACCTTGGTAAAAATTGCCGAACCATGCGATTGGCCCCGGTTTGCGAAAAAATCGCTGCTGGAACAATCGATCGCCCTGCTGCGTTCGACTGTTTTACTCCTGCCGGGGGTGCTCGATGGCGCCACGACCTTTCTGGAAAGGCTATCTGAAGCTTTCGCTGGTGACCTGCCCGGTGGCGATGACGCCCGCTACCACCGAGAGCGAGAAGGTCCGGTTCCATACGCTCAATCGCAAGAGCGGGCATCGGGTGGTCAGCCAATATGTCGATGCCGTCAGCGGCAAGCCCGTTGCTGAAGACGACGAGGTCAAGGGCTACCAGCGCGGCGAGGACGAATACGTCCTGCTCGAGGACGACGAGATCGACGCAGTTGCGCTCGAGAGCACGCGCACCATCGACATCGACATGTTTGTCGATGCCGACAGCATCGGCTGGATCTGGTACGACAAACCGCACTATCTCACCCCTGACGACCCGGTTGGGGAGGAGGCATTCTCGGTCATTCGCGACGCGATGCAGTCGACAGGGACAGTCGGAATATCGCGGCTGGTCATGTACCGCCGCGAGCGCGCCGTCATGCTTGAACCACGAGGCAAGGGCATCGTGCTGTGGACACTGCGCTATGGCGAAGAGGTTCGCGATCCCGAGGATTATTTCGGCAAGATCGATGACGTCAAACCCGACCCGAAACTGATGGATATGGTCTCGACCCTTATCGATGAGCGAACCAGGCAGTGGGATCCCGCCATGACCGGAGATCCCGTCCAGGCGCGGCTGCTGGAGATCATTGCCTCGAAGAAGAAGGGCAAGAAGGGCCCGGCCAAGGCGAAGGCCAAGGCCGAGCAACCGGCCAGCAACGTGATCAACATCATGGATGCGCTGCGCAAGAGCATCGGCTCGGAGCCCGGAAAGCGGAAATAAACGCCTGGGAGCAGGCTGGGCTGGGGGACAAAGGCAGCACAATGAAGGTCATACCCCGCGATCCTGCTTTCGACAGCACCCGCCGATCCAGCGATTTCCTCCTGCCGCTCGATACGCCTCCGATGGAGGCAAAGGCGGCCGATGCGATTCCCGAAGGAGAGGGATGGCAGTATGAACGCAAATGGGATGGTTTTCGCTGCCTGGCATTTCGGCAGGATGATGCGGTCGAGTTGCGCGCAAAGTCAGGCAAGCCGCTCGGACGCTATTTTCCCGAACTCGTCGCGACATTGAAGGAACTGCCGTCGCGCCGTTTTGTCGTCGACGGGGAAATCGTCATCTCGGTCGACGGCAAGTTTTCGTTCGACGCGCTCCAGATGCGGCTTCATCCCGCCGAGAGCAGGATCCGCAAGCTGTCCGCCGAAACCCCGGCTAGCATCGTCCTGTTCGACATGCTCTGCGATCAGCACGGAACCGTCTGGTTGGCGCGGACCCTGAAAAAACGGCGAGCGATCCTTGAGGCTTTCGTCGCTTCGGCAAACCGCAGGAACATCGTGCTTTCGCACTGCACGCGCGATGTGAAGGAAGCCCGCTCCTGGTTAGGGGATGCCGGACATGGGGCGACAGACGGCGTCGTCGCCAAGCGGCTGGACGGTCCGTACCAACCGGGGGTGCGCGCGATGGTGAAGGTGAAGCGGCTGCGGTCGGCCGATTGTGTGGTCGGCGGCTTTCGCTATCTCAGCAGCAGTCGTCAGGTCGGATCATTGCTGCTGGGTCTGTACAACGAGGCCGGCAAGCTCGACCACGTCGGTTTCACCTCGACGATTGCCAAGGAGGACAGGGCCGAGCTTACCCGCAAGCTCGAAGCCATGCGCGAGCCACCGGGCTTTACCGGAAAGGCGCCGGGCGGGCCGAGCCGCTGGAGCACCGAGCGCAGCGGCGAATGGGAGCCGGTGCGGCCCGAGCTGGTGGTCGAGGTACGCTTCGATCACGTCACCGGCGACCGTTTCCGGCACGGCACCAAGTTCCTGCGCTGGCGGCCGGACAAGGCTCCGGAGCAATGCACGTTCGAGCAGGTCGCCTGATTATTCCGATGCATGCACTTCGTAGTGCCGTCCTCAAGCCGCTTTCTTGCGCCGGTTTGCACGGTCTTCGATTGGCGCCGCGGCCGCGCGGAAATCCTGCCAGGGGTCCGACGACAGCGAGGCAAGCCGGGTCGGCGTGTTCTCGACGGTAAAATAGGCCGGTCCGATGCCGGGGCCGAGCTCGTCCCAGGCAAGCGGCATCGACACCGCCGCACCCGGCCGTGCTCTTGTCGAATAGGGTGCGACTGCGGTCGCGCCGCGCTGGTTGCGCAGATAGTCGACAAGGATTTTCCCGCGCCGTTTCGATTTTGTGATGGTCGAGACGTAGCGGTTGGGATTGTCGGCGGCCATGGAGTCGGCAATCGCCTTGGTGAAGGCTTTTACAGCTGGCCATTCGGCTTTCGGCTTCAATGGCGCCACGACGTGCAGACCCTTGCCGCCGGAGGTCTTGATGAAGGGGACAAGCCCCGCATCCTTCAGCCGGTCGCGGGTCTCGACGGCGGCTTCGATCACCGCCTCCCAGCTCACGCCTTCGCCGGGGTCGAGATCCATGATGATCGTGTCCGGACGCTCCCAATCGCTCACCGTCGAGCCCCAGGGGTGGATCTCCAGCGACGCCGACTGGACGAGACCGATCAGCCCGTCGAGATCATTGATGCTGATCAGCCGCTCGTCGGGCGGATCCTTGGGGTCGTGGACCAGTACGATGTTGGGGTTCAGCCCCTTCCAGGCATGCTTCTGGAAGAATTGCTCGCCCGAAATCCCGTTGGGACAGCGCACCAGCGCCAGCGCGCGGCCGACGATGTAGGGCGACACATAACGCCAGACCTCGGCATAATAGTCGGCGAGGCCTTCCTTGGTCACGCCCTCGTCCGGCCAGTAAAGACGGTCGGGATGGGTGAGCTTGACGGTCCGGCGCTGAGGTTTGGCCACCTCCTTGCTCGTCTTCGGCGTCTCGCGCGTGATTTCTTTCGCCGGCTTGTCTTCGCGCAACCCGCGGAACGAGGCGTGGCGCAGATGGCCGTCGGCGGTCCACGCCCGGAACTCGACTTCGGCGACGAGGTCCGGCCTGACATAGCGGACTTGCCGAGCCTCGTCGGCGCTCAGCCGTTTTTCGAACGGGCTTGACGGAATGCGTAACCGCTCGAGCTTCTTGAACAGGCTCTCGGCGACCGCTGCCGTGTAGCCGGTGCCGACGCGCCCGACATGATGCAGCTTGCCGTGGTCATAGACACCCAAGACAAGCGAACCGATCGCCTTGCGCGACGTTGTCGAGGGGACATAGCCGGCCACGACAAATTCCTGCCGCGCCGAGCATTTCGACTTCACCCAGTTCTTGCTGCGGCCGGCGCGGTAGGGCGCATCGCGAAGCTTGGAGACAATGCCTTCCAGGCTCAGCCGACAGGCATGTCGCAGCACCAGGGCGCCATCCTCCTCAAAATGGCCGCTGTAGCTGATGATGCCGCTGTTACTGCCGATGATTTTTTCCAGCAATTCCTTGCGCTTGATTAACGCAACGTCGCGCAGATCGTAGCCGTCGAGATGAAGCAGGTCGAAGACGTAGAAGTGAAAGCGATCACTGCGGCCCTCGCTGAGATCGGCTTGCAGCGCGGAAAAATCCGATGCGCCGGCTGACGTCTCGACCACGAGTTCACCGTCGATCAGCGCCGTCCCGACAGGGATATCGGCCAGCGCCGAAACGACCGCCTTGCCGAATTTCTTCGTCCAGTCGAGACCGCTCCGCGTCAACAGTTTGACGCGGCCGGCTTCGATCCTGGCCTGCAGCCGGTAGCCGTCGAATTTGATCTCGTGCAGCCAGCGCTCGCCCGACGGCGCTGACGAGACCAGGGTCGCCAGCGTGGGTTCGACGAAATCGGGAAGCGCCGCCTTCTTGGCGCCCTTGATCTTTGACGGTTCGGGAACGCTGATAGTGGCGGGGGCCTCTTCCGCTGGAGCTGGCCTGGTGCTGCCGCCGCGGCGCCTGCGAATGCGCCCTGTCTTAGACGACCAGCCGGGCTCTTCGCCGGCGACGTCCTCTATCTTGCGGCCGGTCGCGACGGATTCCGGCCGCTCGTCCAGAATGTCGGGATCACGTTCGGTGCGCGCGGCGTCATCGTCGCCTTTGATCAGCAGCCAGTTCTCGCGCTTCTCCCGGGGCTTTCCGGCCATCCGCACAAGATGCCAGCGGCCGCCAAGCTTCTCGCCGTGAAGTTCGAAGTCGAGATGGCCTTTCGCATAGCCGCGATGCGCGTCGCCGATCGGCGCCCAAGTGCCTCTGTCCCAAAGGAGGACGGTGCCGCCGCCATACTCGCCCTTCGGGATTGTGCCTTCGAAGTCGCCATATTCCAGAGGATGGTCCTCGACGTGGACGGCAAGACGCTTCTCGCCGGGGATCAGGCTCGGCCCTTTTGTGACGGCCCAGCTCTTCAGGACGCCGTCCATTTCGAGACGAAAATCATAATGGAGCCGGGTGGCATCGTGCTTCTGTATGACGAAGCTGTTGCCGGTCCTCGGCGCCCTGCGGCCCTGCGGCTCCGGGGTAACGGAAAAATTGCGCTTCTTGCGGTAGGTCTCGAGCGCCATCGGTCAGCCGGCCTTCCGACGCGGCGCTGTCTGCTTCGCCTTGGCATGGCGCGCTGGCTTTGACTTTGCCGCGGGCTTTCTTGTCGAGGGCTGCTTCCCGCCAACGCCGGCACTCTGGCGCAGCGCATCCATAAGGTCGACGACCCTCTCCCGCTTGGCCGGCTTCGGAACGGCAATCTTCTTGCCCTCGAGCTTTGCCTTCACAAGCTCGGCCAGCGCCGCCTCATAACGGTCGTCGAATTTGGTCGGATCGAATTTGCCTTTCTTGGTCTTGATGATGTGTTCGGCCAGTTCGAGCATCTCGCCCTCGATCTTCAAGTCGGGGATGTTGTCGAAAGCCTCCTCCGCCGAGCGCACCTCGTAATCGAAATTCAGCGTCGTTGCGACCAGGCCTTCGTCATAGGCGCGGACGAGCAGGGTCCGGACGCGCCGAAACAGGACGGTCTGGGCGATGGCGGCGACTTTCTTCCTGCGCATGCCTTCGCGGATCAGCCCAAACGCTTCCTCCGCGTGTTTGTCCGACGGGGCCAGGTAATAAGGCTTGTCGAAATACACGTCGTCGACATCGGAACAGCCGATGAAGGCCGAGACCGACAGCGTCTTGTCGCTCTCGGGAACAGCGGCTGCGACCTCATCGGGTTCGAGCACGACGTACTCACCCGAGCCGATCTCATAGCCTTTGACCTGGTCGTCCTTCTCGACCGGCTTGCCGCTATCGCTGTCGACGAAGGCGCGATGCACCCTATGACCGGTGGCGCGGTTTATCGTGTGGAAGGCGATCCGCTCGGAGGTTGAGGCAGCCGTATAGAGCGCCACCGGGCAGCTGAGTTCTCCGATTTTCAGAAAACCCTTCCAATTTGCTCTCGGCGCCAAGACGATAGCCTCACTGTCACAAGCGTTGCACAGGAAATGCAACGTGGCGGCGCCGAGATTTGTTCCTTTGGCGCCTGCTCTGCGATGATCAGAAGGGTCCTGGGCCAGCAGACAAGCCATTCCGCTGCAACCAAATTCACCACCCGTCGTTGTCGAGCAGCAAGGGAGCGGTTGGCCATGACGGGATTATCCATGAGGAGACTGTCGTTTTTGTCGGCGCTGGTGGCGACTCTGGCTCTGGCGGGTTGCAGCAACGAGGCCGAGCCGACACAGGGCAGCACCAGCAGCACTGAGCCGACCCAGAGCAATACCAACACCGTCGATCAAAATCCCGAAGTCGACAAGGACCCGACGCCGAAGACGACCACGGGCGGCGATCAACCCGGAACGCCGCCCGCGCAATGAGGGATCGGCCGACCGACCGGATTCTCCCGGATGCGCTACGCGCGACAAGGGCAAAAGATCTCATCCCGACGGGCTCTGTTCGACCAGATGGTAGCTATACCGGTCGCGAATGAAGGCGTTGAAAAACCGGCCTTTTGACCAGGCCTTGCGGAATGCCGCATAAGTTTGCGGCGGCACGTCGTTGAAATCGTAGCGATTTCCGCTTGGGACAAACCATACGGAGAGGGTCCTCGTCGCCGGGTCGTAATTGATGCTTTGGATAACAGTTGAAGGCATTTCCCAACACTCGACGCGCCTGGGCAATAACCCGCCCCGGCAATCCGGGTTCCATCTCGCGCATGTGGAGGCAATGATCCGGCGGGCCCCAAGGCCTTGCCGCCACGGGCCGGCTTCACCAATTAGGGTTGATGCCATCGCTCAAAACCAGGCAGCCGCAATCCGCTGGCCAAGGCGACCTGTTTCGCGCGCCTGACTTTCTCGCGCCCGACTTTCACGCACGTGACGACCTGCCGGAAGGATTTTGCTACCGGCCGGAGCTGATCACGGCGGAGGAAGAGGCCGAACTGGTGCGGCAGCTCAAAAGTCTCGCCTTCCAGCCTTTCGACTTTCATGGCCATCTCGCAAACCGGCGCGTCGCCGGTTTTGGCCTGCGCTACGATTTTGACCAACGCAAGGTGGTCGAGGCGCCGCCGATCCCTGCTTTTCTGATGCCGCTCAGGGACAAGGTGGCGGCATTTGCGCGGCTGCCCGCCGATGCTTTCGTGCACGTCTTGATCAACGAGTATCGGCCCGGCGCGGGTATCGGCTGGCATCGCGACAAGCCGCAGTTCGATGCCGTGGCCGGCGTTTCTCTTCTTGCGCCATGCAGCTTTCGGCTCCGCCGGAAGAACGGCACGAGATGGGCTCGCGTGACCGTCACCCTCGAGCCAAGGTCGGCTTACCTGATGAGGGGCCTGGCGCGCACCGAATGGGAGCACAGCATCCCGCCGGTTGCCGCGCACCGTTATTCGATCACCCTGCGGACCCTGCGGCCGCAACGGTCGCCTCGATCAGAAGCGATAGTTCGATGACCAGAATCGAGACCGGCTCCTGTTTTTGCGGTTCGATAAGTGCTGAGATGCATGGTGACCCGTTCTGGATTTGCTCCGATCACGATGACGATTGTCGCAAGGCGATAGGCAGCCCGTTGACCGTCTGGGTCGGCTATCGACCGGCCCAATTCAGATTGCTCACCGGCGCGCCAAAAAAATTCTCAAGGACCCGAGGCGTGCTCCGCACCTTCTGCGCCGATTGCGGGACATCCATAGCCTACCTCGACCAGGGGCTTCCCGAGGAACTTTATCTGACGATCGGCTTCTTCGACCACCCCGAGCGCTTTGCGCCGCAGGCTCATGCCTATTGGGACATGAAGCTGCCGTGGGTGGAATTTGGCGACGATCTGCCGCGTGTGGGAAGATATTCAAGGCGGCGCGATCCGGCGGTCGGAAATCCGGCCGACCGGTAACCGGCAACGCCGCCGATGGGACCCGAGTGGCCCAGCTGAATTGAATTGCGATCAGTTTGTAATCCAAACGGACCGGCATCATCGCTTCTTCACGCCGCTTTCTATACTATCTGTTGAGCGCAAGGCATAGGTCGGAACAGGCAGAAAAATTTGGCACAACGATCGGGAAGCGCAGACCTTCCACTTCATGGCGGACGCGTGCCGAAATGGCTCGGCGACCGTATGACGCGCCTTGGAGCCGTCATGTGCGAGGCGATCATTCACCATTACGGTCGCGAAGAGCTGCTGCGCCGGCTGGCGCATCCCTTCTGGTTTCAATCGTTTGGCGCCGTCATGGGAATGGACTGGCATTCCTCCGGCATCACGACCAGCGTCATCGGCGGCCTCAAACGTGGTTTGGCTCCGCTTTCCGGCGAACTCGGTATTCACGTGTGCGGCGGCCGCGGCGCGCATTCGCGCAAGACCCCGCATGAGCTTGCCGCCATCGGCGAGCGCGTCGGCTTCGACGGAACAGGCCTGGCGATGGCCAGCCGGCTTGCCGCCAAGGTTGACAGCGCCGCCGTCCAGGACGGCTTCGACCTTTATCTGCATGGCTTTATCGTCACCGATGACGGCGACTGGGTCGTGGTACAGCAGGGCATGAACGGCGACAGCAAGGTGGCGCGCCGCTATCACTGGCTGTCCGAAGGCCTGAAGAGTTTTGTCGACCAGCCGCATGCCGCCATCGAAGGCGCCAACCAGGGCGAGATCGTCAACCTGACGGACCGCCGGGCCGATGCCTCGCGCAAGGGACAGTTGGATCTCCTGCAGGACCTCGGACCGGATCGCATTCTGAGGGAGTTCGCCGCGCTCGAACGTGACGTGGCTGCCGCACCGGAGCCCGACCAGCCAATGCTGCCGCACCTGGTCATGCCGGCGCACCACGACGTTCGCGAAACCGATGTCATCATGCGTCGTCTTCATGGCAACATGGCGGCGGCTGCCGAGCGTGGCCCCGCCGATTTCTCCGAACTTCTCCTGGTACCCGGCGTCGGTGCGCGCACGGTGCGGGCGCTGGCGCTGGTCGCCGAGGTTTTGCATGGCGCGCCATGCCGGTTTTCCGATCCCGGCCGCTTCTCGCTGGCACATGGCGGCAAGGACAGGCATCCGTTCCCCGTGCCGCTGAAAGTCTATGACGAAACGATCGGCGTCCTGAAGTCGGCCGTCCACAAGGCCAGGCTCGGTCGCGACGAAGAACTCGGCGCCTTGAAGCGGCTGGACGAGCAGTCGCGGCAGGTCGAACGCTATGTCACCGGCCCGAGCCTGAAGGAAATCGTCGCCGGAGAGTTCGATCGGTCGCATCAGCTCGGCGGCCGCAGCGTGTTCGGCTGGGAGGCCGCACCCGAGCCGCCCGCGGATGCTAAACAAATCAAACAAAAGGGATGATCGGACCGGAACGCAGTTCAGCGGACCAAGTGGTGAAAATCTGACGCTTGATACCCAAAACGAAATACCGATTTCGACCCTTCTCTGCCCTTCTGTCGGAGAAATTGAAGGGAAGCCTTGACCCGTAACGACCTTCCTGACATCGCGCTTCAACGTCCGCACAGGGGGTGAATGCTGTCATTGTTGCGCAGTCGTGGAGCGACGAGCCACTGAATCACGATCTGCGAGCAGGTAACCGATCGGCCAGCGCCGTGATCACTCGGGGTCGGTTCGACTCGCCGCCGCGGGGACAATGAGACCTTGGCATGCGACATGGCAGATACTGTGGGCTGGACAAATCATGGGCCGGCCGCATTCCGACCCGACCCGGAACTCGGATTGGGACGCTTTGACAAAGCGCACGTGATTTCGTCGCGCGAGATACCAATGTCGTTAAGAATGTCATCCGGTGACCGGCTCAACCCGTCCGTTATCATCCACATAGCTTTTCGCTCGGCGCGAAGGCGGAACCATCCGCGAATGTAGCCAATGGTGCCATTATGAAAACTCGTCCACATCGAAGTCATCTTAATCATCGGCTCGAACACACGGCACGGAACGGCACTGGCGGTATTCACCGCGAGAAGGACCGGTTACGTAGCGTCTGACTCGTCTCAATTCCGAACTTATCGGTCTCGTCCGGCTGGGCGCACCGCGGCGGCAGCGACTGCAACCGCGCCGGCGAGGGTTGAAATGCTGATTGTTTTTCGTAACATAGTTCTGTTTCCTTTCAGCGATGATGGTTCATCAAGCGATCAAGATGACATGCATAGGTTGTGCCGGCCGACAACATAAGGCCAGAACCATCATCTTCTTCTACAAACAATTGCTATGCTAAGTTTACGGTGCGTGAGGTTGCGCTCGAACACAACGAATATATATTTCAAAGCTAATTTTCTAGCTTTAGCAAGCTATATTTTAACGGCAAGCTTGACAAATCCACCGCTAACCTCTCGGTGCTCCACCCAGGGTGGTCAAGAGACGTTCGGCAAAAACGGGTTTGCGGGCCAGGGCCGCTTCGGAGCGGCGGCGGATGCTTCGTTCCTTCTCTCACCGCTTGCGCATGGGCATTTGTCGCTACGCTATCGGCCTGCGTCGTGCTATACTTTTTGTTTGGCTTCCTTCGACGGGATGGAGAGATGTTCGCCCTGTCAACCTTGACGCGGAGAAGCATTGGCGTTGCTCTTGTCGGTTGCGCTTTCCTCGCGTCGGCTGCCATGGGAGCGGGAGATACTGAAGATGTCGCGATGGGAATCCGACTTGCGGAATTGCTTCGCGCGGGGCGAAGCGTTGTCTCCAACTATCAGACACTAATCAACGATCCAGCACTTGGCGACAAGCACCTCGACAGCGAGCGGTTCGCGAGCGAGGCCATCGCCGTTTACTCAAAAAACACCGGCCAGGACCCGTTTTCCGGCGAATTGACCAATCGCGACCGGCGTCTGCTTGAGGCCCAGATTGGGGCTATGCGGGAGGTGGTGGACGAGCAGCAAGATGACATCAACCGCGCTGGGATCGGGTTCAAGGGCTTCGTGCCGGCCGTTTTCGCGCGTCTGTTGAATGAGAAATTCGCCGCCAAGGTTGGCAACGAAGCTCTGGTGCGCGTGACAGCGCCCGAGCAACTCGTGCGCAACCGCAAATCTCTTCCGGACGCTTGGGAAGCCAGCATCATCGTAAGCGTCTTCTCAGATCCGAAGAAAGCAAAGGGCGAAGCCTACACGGATGTGACCGAGGTGGAGGGACGCCCGGCATTTCGAATGCTCCTGCCCGAATACTATACGGAGTCGTGCCTTTCCTGCCACGGCGAGCCGAAGGGCGAGATCGACATAACTGGATATCCCAAGGAGGGCGGAAAAGCCGGCGATTTGGGGGGCGCAATCAGCATCGTCTTGTTCAAATGAGCGTCCTGGAACAGACATCCCACGATGTGGAAGCCATACCGGCGCCGTCGAAATCCCTGGGACGTCGCCTTGCCAGTCTGCCGATCGCGGCCCGCGTAGCTGCACTGACAGCGGCCGGCCTCATTAGTCTCATCGTATCTTCCATCCTTCTCACGCAGGCGCTTTATCGCAGTGCCGACCGCACCGCAGACACTAAGGCATTGTTCGATCTCGCGGCGAATGCGGCTGCGGCGCACGTGACCTTCGGCGAATTGCGATACTGGCTCACCGATTTGTCGGTCAGCTTGCTAATGAACTCCCAGCGGAATGCCGAGCAGGCGCGTGAGCGACTGCTGGACCAACTGGACGGCCTTTCGAAATCATCCCCCGATGCAGTGAGGGAAATCCGTGTCGAGATGGATGACTATGTCAAAAGGGCACTAGAGGCGGCGGACAGCTATACTCAGGATAACCGCATCATTGGAAACGCTCTCCTGGCGGAGGCGCGAACCCACAGCACGAATGTCGATGCCGCCCTTAACGAACTTGTCGAGGAAGTGAGCGCCGAGGCAGAAGCTGCTCGCAACGAGGCTGTAAGGCTAGCCCAGAAAACCGCGACTACCGCTGCCATTCTGGTGATCATCGTGCTGTTGATTGGGTCGCTTCTTACAATCCTTGTTCTTCGCTCGATCATTGGCCCGTTACGGCGGCTGAACCGGGTCATCGGCGAACTGACGCAAGGACGCTACGATATTGAAATACCGATTGAGGGAGGCGACGAACTCGGCGCAATGTCGCGGGCGCTTCGACTTTTTCGCGCGGGCGCGATTGAAAAGAAACGACTGGAAGACGAGGCGGAGCAGCAAAGACGGACGATCGCAGCGGCGCTTGAGGCAATTTCTGACGGATTTGTCCTATTCGATCCGCAGGACAGGGTCATCCTGGCCAACAGCAAATTTTGCGAATTCTTCCCTGACCATGCGCGAGCTTCTCTTCCTGGGCAAAGCTTTCAAGAAATCTTGGAGCAACGCCTGGCGGGCGGGCAAGTCGACCTTGCGGGCGCGTCGCCGGAGGAGTGGATTGCCCAGCGGTTACACATCCACAAGGACCCGGCGGGCTTCGTCTGTGAGGATCGCTTCGGCGACAGATGGGTTCGCGTAAGCAGGCGAAAAACGCCTGACGGCGGCGCGGTCGCCGTTTACACCGACATCACGGAATTGAAACAGAGACAAGACGAACTCGAGCGCGCCAAGAGCCGTGCTGAATCGACGAATGAAGCCAAGAGCCGCTTCGTCGCATCCGTCAGCCACGAACTGCGTACGCCGCTGAACGCGATTATTGGCTACAGCGAGATGCTGATCGAAGATGCGAGCGACCAGCACATGGTGGAATTCGTTCCGGAACTGGAGAAGATCGCCGCGGCTGGTCGCCATCTCCTGGCGCTCATCAACGACATCCTCGACTTGTCAAAGATCGAGGCGAACAAGATGGAAATTTTCTTGGAAACGTTCGTCGTCGCCGATTTGATGCGCGACGTCCAGGCCACAGTCGCGCCTCTGATGGCGAAAAACCGAAACGGTTTCGTACTGGACCTCGACGACGACCTCGGGAAAATGCATTCGGATCAGACGAAGTTGCGTCAGAACCTGTTTAACCTGCTCAGCAACGCCGCCAAGTTTACCGAAGGGGGTCGTGTAACACTCACGGTGCGTCGCGACAGACGACCAAAGGGCGATTGGCTGATATTCAAAGTGTCCGACACCGGGATCGGGATGACGCCGGAGCAGCAGGAACGGCTCTTCGACGCTTTCACGCAGGCGGACGCATCCACCACTCGCAACTATGGCGGAACGGGGCTTGGCCTCAGCATAACCCGGAGTTTTAGCCGAATGATCGGAGGCGTTGTAAAGGTCGAGAGCGAACTCGGAAAAGGCTCGACCTTCACAATGGCGATTCCAGCCGAGTTCAAAAAAGAATCTGGCGAGCAACACCCCTCCGAAGCTGTGCCGTTGCCGCCACGAGACAAGGCGGTTCTGATCATAGATGATGAACCCGCCGCCCGAACCGTCATCGCCAGGGCCTTGGCGGAGGCGGGACTGGCATCGTTCGAAGCAGCAAGCGGCGAGGAAGGAATAGCCGCTGCTCGAGCGCATCGCCCCGCGGCGATCATTCTCGACATCATCATGCCGCATCAGGACGGCTGGTCAGTGCTGCGATCTCTGAAGAACGATAGGGAGCTTTGCGAGATTCCTGTGATCCTTGCGACGATACTTGCAGATCGCGAACTCGGCCTCTCACTCGGGGCGGTTGAATACCTGACGAAGCCGATCGACACCGAGAAGCTGATTCAAACAATTGAGGCTTGCGGCGGTGGCAACCGCGATGTGCTTGTAATTGATGACGACCAAGCCTCCCGCGATTTCCTTCGGCGTATCCTGATCAAGAAGGATTGGCGGGTTCACGAGGCAAGCGACGGCGCGCGCGGACTTGGCCTGATGAAACGGTTGTTGCCGCGCCTGGTGGTGCTTGATCTGCTGATGCCCGAAATGGACGGGTTTCAGACATTGAGTGAGATGCAGCAGACGCCCGAACTGCAGAATATTCCGGTGGTCGTAGTTACCTCGAAAGATCTGTCGATGAACGAGCTCGAATGGCTCCGCGATAGGGCGGTTGCCGTTGTGACCAAGGGCGCGAACAGCAGGTCTCAATTGGTCAAGGCGCTCGAACGCCAGATTTCCGCGGCCGAGTAGGTTGGCCCGGCATCTCAGTTCGTTGACCCATCGTTAGAAGAGGCCGAAGATGACGAGAATCCTTCTGGTGGAAGACAACGAAATGAATCGCGACATGCTCTCGCGGCGGTTGTCGCGGCGTGGGTTCGAAGTGCTTATTGCGGAAAACGGACAATCCGGCGTGGAACTAACCATTTCGGAAAGACCGGATCTGATCCTTATGGATATGAGCCTGCCCGTGATGGACGGATGGGAGGCGACGCGGCGGATCAAGGCTGATCCGGCCACCTCGGGGATCCCTATAATCGCGCTTTCTGCGCATGCTATGACCAGCGATCGGGAATTGGCGCTTGAGGCCGGCTGCGATGACTACGACAGCAAGCCGGTGGACCTGCCGAGGCTTGTCCAGAAAATCGAACAATTGCTTGCCGCAAATCCGTGAGCCGCCGAGTCGGCGGATTGGAGACATGACTGCCAACGAGTTCCAACGCCACGCAATAGCCGCCCATCTGGCGCAGCGGCTTGCTGGACCGGCACGGGCAATCTCGGGATTTCAGGAACTGCTGCTAGAACAGGTGCAGAACCATAGTCTGGTGCACATCACTCCAGATCTTGAGAGGGTCGGCGCCGCTGCCCGGCAATTGAACAGCCTCATCGACAGCTTGATCCATGGCAAAGCCGACTGTCCGGACCATGCAGGGCGCGAGATCGAGGCGAAACTGCGCCACGATTTGCGAACACCACTCAACGCGATTATCGGCTACTCCGAAATGATCCTTGAAGAAGCCGAAGAATTGCACGAACACGCATTGGACGAAGATGTCAGGGTGATGCTCGCGGCTGCGGCCGAGCTGTTGGCGCATGTCGATGCAATTGCCGGCCTATCGCGCGCCAGCGACAACGAAGCGCTGTGGACGACGGATCAGGCAGAGATCGATGCAGCAGGGCTTGAAAGGGCGCTCGGCAAGACGGAGCACGATGCATTCTCAGGACGCAGCGGTAGAATACTTGTCGTCGACGACATCGGCAGTAACCGCGATCTTCTCTCGCGCCGCTTGCTGCACGACGGTCATCAGGTAGTCACTGCCGAGTCAGGCCTGTCCGCGCTGACCCGCCTTGCGGAATATGAATTCGACCTTGTTCTGTTGGACATACTGATGCCGGACATGAACGGCATCGAGGTGCTCTCGCGATTGAAAGCTGAGCGCCGGTGGCGGCACATCCCGGTCATTATGATCTCGGGGCTGAACGAAGTCGACGCCGTGGTCCGCTGCATCGAGGCGGGAGCCGACGACTACTTGCTTAAACCATTCAATCCGGTCCTGTTGCGCGCCCGGATCAACTCCAGTCTGGAGAAAAAGCGTTGGCGCGACCGCGAGCACCAGTATCTTCAGCGGATAGAGGCGGAAAAGCGGCGGGCCGACTCGCTTCTACATGCCGTCCTGCCCGGTCAAATCGTTGCGCGGCTGCAAGGGGGCGAGGAGATCATTGCGGACCGGTTCGAGGAAGTGACCATCCTTTTTGCCGATATTGTCGGATTCTCGCCTATCGCAGCGAAATTGCCGGCATCCGACCTTATCAAGCGCCTCGACCGGATGTTCAGCATGTTCGACGCGCTGGCGGAGAAGCATTCCGTGGAGAAGATCAAGACAATCGGAGACGCGTATATGGCCGCTTGTGGTCTTCCGGAGCCGGCGGCCGATCACGCCGACAGGACCGTGGCGCTGGGAAAGTCCATGCTGGACTCGTTGAGGCTCTTGGCGTCGGGCAGCGATAGTTTTCGCGTCCGAATCGGCGTACACACCGGACCGGTGATCGCCGGTCTGATCGGCCGACATCGGTTCGTCTATGATGTCTGGGGCGAAACCGTGAACATCGCAAGCCGGCTCGAATCCCAGGGCGTAGCCGACCGCATGCAAATCTCGGAGGCAACCAGACGCGCTTTGCACGACTCTTGGGAGCTAGAACCGCGCTGCACTGTGGAACTGAGAGGCGTCGGCACGATGGAAACCTATCTCGTTCGACACTGATGTCTGATTTCCTCAAAGCGACGCGTAAGCGAGTAGCTTACGGCACCGGCGTTGAGAGGCTATCACTACCATAGCATTCGCGAATCCAAGAGCAGATTAACCAGCGTCCGTGTCATCATCAGCATGACTGGGTTAGGCTCGGCGGACTTGGCTACCACCACCCGTCCCATCCATATCGAATTTAGGTCATGGGTTGCTGGCGAGACTGGAGGCCTATGTCGAGACGGGCTTTCTGTGCTTCCGCCGCATCTCCAAGCGGAAGTTCATCCATCTGTGATGGTCGAGAATAACGCCAGAGCTATCGCGACACGGGTGCTGATCTATGTGGCACGATACGTCCGGAACGTGTCCGAGACGCGACCTCCATAGCGATGGCCGCGCAAGTCCGATTATGGCGCTCTCTGCTCGTTCAGGAGGCTAAACGAACTACGGCTTCCCACCCAAAGCGGTTGTCTAACCTCGGGGACCAAGCGTCAGGTTTTCACCACTAGCCTGATCCGCGCTTGGCTTCAGGCATCCAGATCGATCAAGGCGATGCCGAGTTCCGGACGTTTTCTGCGGCGCAGATGACCAGGCGTTTCCACCAAAGTGACTTCGAGTGTAGGCCGAACAATGCCATCGAGCAGATGTCCGCCCTTCGTGCTGCCGTCGCGCAATCCGAGCACCGCATGGACGTGAAGGCTGGGCTTGCCGTCGTCGCCGATCGCAACGTCGCCGATCGCGCTGAGCACCTCGCACTGTTCCAGCACCGGGATTTTCCGATAAGTTTTTTCCTCGATGTCGAACCAGCCGACAGTCGCCTTTTCGAAGGCGCCGAGCGCGGTCAGCGAGGCGCCGCCAATATCGTTATCGACAGCGAAAGATGTGAGCGCCGCGAACGCTTCCTCGCCGGGATCAAGCACCACAACGAACGTCCTTTGTCCGGCGCTTTCGGCGACGAGCTGCGATTTCATGATTTCACTCCAGACGCTGTGTCGGCTTTGGGTTGTCATTCGATCGAGAGGTTGAACGGAAAGCTGGCTCGCAAGTTCCCAACAGGTTTGGCTTGGCTTTGAACATCGCAGCGCCGTTCGGCTGTGGCGAAGATGCAGCGGTGCGGAACAAGATTGTCCAGGAAACATTGTTCCCCGCAGGCTATCTCTGAGGAGCGGACGTGGCGCCAACCGAGATCATCGTCAGGCATGCGCTAACGCCGCGTGAGTTCTGGATTGGTCTTGGCCGTGCCTTTGCCGGAGCGTTGATCTTCGCCGCCCCGGTGCTGATGACCATGGAGGCCTGGGCGCTGGGCTTTCACCTTCACCCACTGCGGCTCGCCCTGTTCCTCGCTGTCACTTTGCCAATGCTGGTGCTGCTGCACAAGTACGGAGGCTTTCGTCACACGGTGGCGCTGCGCGACCGCATCGCCGATGCTTTTGTGGCGATACTTGTGGCCGCTGTGGCGGCTACGGCGGTGTTGTTTATTTTCGGCATCGTGACCGCCGAAATGCCGCTACGGGAGGTGATTGGCAAAATTGCGGTGCAAATTGTCCCGGGCAGTCTCGGGGCATCCTTGGCACGCGCTCAGCTCGGCCCGAGTTTGTTGGAGGAGGAGGACATTCCCGAGCCCGGCTACACCGGAGAGCTGTTCCTGATGGTGGTCGGAGCGCTGTTTCTATCGGTGAACATCGCACCAACGGAAGAGGTCGTCCTCATCGCCTACAAGATGGAGCCCTGGCAGGAAATCGCCCTGGTGGTGGTCACCCTCGCTCTCATGCACGCCTTCGTCTATGAGTTCGAATTCCGCGGCTCGCACAGTCCCGAGCCAGGCGCTGGATTCGTCAGCATCTTCTTTCGCTATGCGATCGTCGGCTATGTCCTGGTGATGCTTGTGAACCTCTACATCTTGTGGACCTTCGGCAGGACCGATGGCGCCGGCTTTTCGGAGACACTTAGTGCAGTCGTGGTTCTATCGTTTCCTGGCGCGCTCGGGGCGGCGGTTGCGAGGCTCATTCTGTGACAAGGAACCCGGCAAAAGGCGACAAGCAACAGAAGCAGCAGTCCGATAACAAAGCAAAGACACGCAAACCCGGGACTTCGGTCACGGAGTGGGTCGTGGCGGGCATAAGCTCCGTAGTCCTGCTTGCCGTGCTCGGTTATCTTGTCGTCGATGGCGTGAGCACGCGCGATGGGACCGCCCGGATCGTTGTGGTGCCGCTCGCGGTCGCGGTCACCGAGGGGGGCTACGTGGTCGAGTTCGCCGCTGCAAACAGGGCGGGGAAATCAGTTGCTGCTGTCGAGATCAAAGGTGAGCTCCGCAACGGCGATGAGGTCGTCGAGGATAGCAGCGCTACGCTCGACTATGTCCCACAGAATTCCCAACGGAAGGGCGCGTTGATCTTTCGTCGCGATCCCGAGGCCTATGACCTGCGCCTCTTTGCCATTGGATATAGTGAACCCTGACCAGTCAAAACGCCATGGATGAAAGGGAACTCGGCGTGGATGACGCGGTCAACCGGCCACTGCTTCGCCCTGCTGTAAAAGCGACATGGCTGCAGAGAACCAACACGGCCGGTGCCTCCGAGAATGATGTGCGTGGGCGATCCTTTCGCACCCTATTCCTCTCTATTCCTCCGGGGCGGTGGCAGGAGCCGTATAACGGCGACGCACCGCATCCAGAACGTGCTTGCGGCTTTCCTGCGCCGAGAGCATTTCGTCCTTTTCCGCGTCGGCGGTCTCGCGCGCCAGATCCTTGTCCCTGATCTGTCGGCGAAACCATTCGGAATAGTCGCCGGCGCGCAGGTGATGCTCCCAGGTTCTGTCGTCGATGCCCTCGGCAATCTGAGCGAAGATCATCAGGTTGTGGGCCCGGAGGTTCATCGCGTTGTCGGGACCTCTGAAATAGAAGCTGCCGGCCTCGTCGAGTTGACCTTCTGCATATTTGCGGCTGTGACGCTTGAGCGACTGGCGCGGCTCGATCGCTTTGACCATGGCAATTTTCTTGCGGGCTTGCGGCCGCCAGAACAGCACACGCTCGCCTTTTGGCGAGGGAATATCCTTTGGCGGCTTGGTGTCCGTCTCCTGACAAAAGGCCTTGATGACATTCTTGGCCTTGGGACCGAGCGCAATGACGGCAGTGACCAGACGCAGGGCGTCGGTCGAGATCGCTTCCGGATGAACGGTGATCAGGACAGTGCCCGGCAATTCCAACGACAGGATGGCGCGCGTGTCGTCGCGCCTCTTGGGCAGAAGATGATGCGCCTCGTCGATGACCAGCCAATGCGGCCTCGCCGTACGGTAGCGGAAATTGCCAAGACCGGGGAGCAGGTCGGCAAAGAAGCCTGGTCGCTCGTTGACCCGCAACGCCAGCCCGTTGACGACCACATTGGTGTCGGGCTTTTCGATCAGGTCGAGCACTTGTGCCTTTGTCGGTTCGCTTGAGGCATCGCCTACCCGGACGGCGCCTTCGAGGCCATCATAGTCGCCTTCCGGATCGAAAACGCAGAATTGAAATCCGTTCTCGACGAAGTGTTCCGTCAGCGCGGTGGCCAAGGTGGATTTGCCGATGCCGGAGCTTCCGGCGATCAGAACCGTGTCGGTCGGCGTCAGATAGACTTCGTCGCCGCCGACCGAACCGAGAAGGATGCCGTCACGGGCTTTTCGGACAAATTCCCGATCACGCTTTACCAGCTTTTCGATCAGTTCCTCGACGCCCTTTCCACGTGCGCCGCGCGTTACAAGATCCGCTGTATCCTTGACCGCCGCAAGGGCGTTCTCGACAGCGACGCTGCAGCCGCAGGCCCGCAGGAACGCATGATCGTTTTCAGCATCGCCAATACCGACCACATTGTGTGGCGACAGCTTGAGGTCCTCAAGTGCGGCTGCCAGCCCGGCTGCCTTGTTAATGCCGGTGGGCAGCACCATCACCGCGCCCTTGTTGAAGATGATTTCCAGCTCCAGCCCGAGTTCCTTGATGACCTCAAGAACTGTTGCCTGGTGTGGTTCCCAGGTCGCGACGATCGACCGTCCGACTGAAAGCGGCTTGACGCCGCGTTTCTTCAAACTGGCGACAAATTTCGGCGCCGGCGCCGGTGAGATCGCACGTTCTTCCTCGCTGGCAGGCGTGTAGATCAACGCCCCATTTTCGGCGACGACCTTGTCGAACACGCCGAGTTCGGGAAAAACCCGCTTGAGGTCGGGCAGTTCGCGGCCAGTGACGAGGATGAGCTTGCGGCCACTTTTCTTGAATCGTTCGAGGGCTGCAAGCGTCTTTTCGACTACGATCCCATCGTGCGCCAGCGTGCCGTCATAGTCCGTCGCCAAGGCAATGAAATACATCTGTCGACCATTTCATATCTGAGATCGCCGCTACCTCCGCCACAGGCGAGAGGTCCACGATGATCGAGGCAGTGCGGGCGACACGTTCTCAGTAGCCGCCGATGATCGGCAATATCTCGCCGGTGATGTAGCTTGAACAATGCGGCGAGGCGAGGAACACATAGGCCGGCGCGATTTCCTCCGGTTGCGCTGGCCGTTTCATCGGTGTGTCTGCGCCAAATTTCGAGACGTCGCCGGCTTGCTTGTCCGACGGGTTGAGCGGGGTCCACACCGGGCCTGGCGCCACGCAGTTCACCCGAATTCCCTTTTCGATGAGGTTGCCGGACAGCGCGCGCGTGAAGGCATGAATGCCGCCCTTGGTCATCGAATAGTCGACCAGCTGCTTCGAGCCCTCGATGCCGGTTATGGAGCCGCTGTTGATGATCGCCGAACCAGGCTTCATATGCGGAACGGCCTCCTGCGCCATGTGGAAATAGCCGTAGAGGTTGGTCTTCAGCGTCGTGTCGAAATGCTCCTCGGTCAGCTCACTGAAGTCGCTGGAATGGACCTGGAAAGCGGCGTTGTTGACCAGCACGTCGATCCGGCCAAATTCCTTCACCACCTTAGTCACAGCCTTGTGGCAGTGGTCGCGTTCGCTGACGTCGGCCTTGACCAGCGTGCAGCGCCGGCCCTCGGCTTCGACGGCCCTCTTCGTTTCTTCAGCATCCTTGTCCTCGCACAGATAGACGATCGCCACATCGGCGCCTTCGCGCGCATAGAGCACGGCCACGGCTCGGCCGATGCCGGAATCGCCGCCGGTGATGACGGCCACTTTGCCGTCCAGCTTTTTTGATCCGATATAGAATGGCGCGTCGTAAAGCGGCGCCGGCTCTATCGCCCATTCATGCCCTGGCTTCGGCTGGTGCTGCTCGGGAAAGGGCGGCTCGGGATATTTGCGTGCTCCGGCCTGCATGGCGCCTTGTTGCTTGCCGTTGCCCTTCGTTTTGTCCTTGGCGTCGATGCCGCGCTGGATGTGGCGTTGCTTGGCGGCCTCGCCGGCGATTTCCGATTTCCTCTGCATGGCTGTCTCCTTGGCTTGGAGAACGAACAACGCATGTCCGGCGAAAAAGTTTACGCGACGGCGTCATTCCTTCGGCAACGAATCCAAACGCCAGGAAATCGACGGCGTGTACTGCGCAACTGGCAACTAATGATGCGGCCGGACGTTTGGGCACAAGCGGTGTCCGAGAACCTGAAGGCGCGCTGGCCAAGCAGAAGGTATTCCGAGGCTGGTGACCTGACGATTTCCCGCTTGTCGGCCGTACAGGCGATCTTCTGGATCGCGCCAAGGGAGAGGAAAATGGCTGAAGATCATGCCAAACCAACCGGGCCGGATCTGGTCGAGGGTATCGCGTTATCCGACCTTGCCGACGGCGGAAAGCTCCTCGGCCATTGCGACGATGAGCCGGTGCTGCTGGTGCGCCGCGGGGCCGAGATCTTCGCCATCGGCGCGACATGCACACATTATGGCGGGCCGCTCGTCGACGGTCTTGTGGCGGAAGACACCGTCCGGTGTCCCTGGCATCACGCGTGTTTTGATTTGCGTACAGGCGAGGCCTTGCGCGCCCCTGCTTTCAGTCCACTCGCGTGCTGGTCGGTGGAACAACGCGATGATCGGATCGTCGTGGGCGAGAAACGCAAGCGGACGGTGTCCAAGCCGCGCCCTGGCGGCTCCAGCCAGGCTCCCGAAAAAATCGTCATTGTCGGTGGCGGCGCCGCCGGTTTCGCGGCGGCAGAAACACTGCGGCGCGAACATTATCAAGGCAGCATTGTCATGCTCAGCAACGACGAAGCGCCGCCGGTTGATCGGCCCAATCTTTCCAAGGACTACCTCGCCGGCAAAGCACCGGAGGATTGGATTCCGCTGCGCCGAGAAAGCTTCTATTCGAAGAACGGCGTCGACCTGCGCCTCAATGCGGATGTCGCCAGCATCGATACGCGTTCTGGCGAGGTTGTGCTCGCGGACGGGGCCCGGACTGCCTACGACAGGCTACTCCTGGCGACCGGAGCCGAACCGGTTCGCCTGACCATACAAGGCGCCGACCAGCCACATGTTCACACGCTGCGCTCGTTCGCAGACTGCAAGGCGATCATCGAGCGAGCCACGACTGCGCGCCGCGCCGTCGTGCTTGGCGCCAGTTTCATTGGCCTGGAGGTTGCCGCGGCGCTGCGGTCGCGCTCGATCGAAGTTCATGTCGTGGCGCCGGAAAAACGGCCCATGGAACGGATCATGGGTCCGCAAATGGCCGACTTCATCCGCGCCCTGCATGAGGAGAATGGTGTCGTATTCCATCTTGAGGACACTGCGAGCAGCATCGACGCCAGCGAGGTGAAACTCAGCGGTGGCGATACATTGGCGGCGGATCTCGTCGTCGCCGGCATCGGCGTGCGACCGCGGACAGGGCTTGCCGAAACGGCGGGGCTCACCCTTGACCGCGGTGTCGTCGTAAACGCCTTTTTGGAGACGAGCGCACCAGGCATCTTCGCGGCCGGCGACATTGCGCGGTGGCCGGATCCTCACAGTGGCGAGAACATTCGGGTCGAGCATTGGGTGGTTGCCGAGCGGCAGGGGCAAACCGCGGCCCTCAACATGCTTGGCCATCGCCAGAAGTTCCTCGCCGTGCCGTTCTTCTGGAGCCAGCACTACGATGTTCCCATCAACTATGTCGGCCATGCCGTGCAATGGGACGAGATCGCGATCGATGGCGACATCGTTGCCAGGGATTGCCTGCTCCGCTTCAAGCGCGAAGGGCGCACGCTGGCTGTCGCTTCGATCTTCCGCGACATCGAAAGCCTGGGGGCCGAGCTGGAAATGGAGCGCCGGATGACCTAGCGAAGCGCACGCTGTGCGGTCGGTTCAGTCCGCGCAATCAGTCCCGGCGCGCAAGAATCCAGTCGGTCGCCGCCGCGAGGTCGGCGACGGTTGCGGTCGGGGGCGGATCAAACCGTTTCTCGTCGCCCTGCCGGTATTTGCCGGTCCTCACCAGCAATGCGCCCGACAGTCCGGCGCTTAGCGCGCCAGCTATGTCGGCCTCCGCGTCGTCCCCGACCATGATCGCCTGGTCTGGCGGACAGTCCATGCTTGCCAGCGCCGACAGAAAGAATTCCGACGACGGCTTGCCGAGAACGGTTGCGCGTTTCAGCGAGGCAAATTCCAATGCCGCGACGAATGGCCCTGTATCGAGGCTGAGTTCGCCGTCGGCATCCCGAAACGTCCGGTTTGTGGCAAGGGCAAGCAATTCGGCCCCGGCGCTCAACTCGCGGAACGCGTCATTCAACGCCGCATAGGTGAAGGCGTCTCCGGCATCGCCGACGATGACGGCGCGCTTGTCGTGATCCGGCAGTTCGCAAAAATCCGGCGCAAGGCCAGGGTGAATCAGCAAATATGGCGCACGGCCATTGCGAAGCAGCCATTCGCGAGCAGCGTGCGCCGGGGTGAAAACATCTGCCTTGGTAACGGTGAGCCCCATCGCCTGCAGACGTTCGAGGACCCTCTGTTTCGACGAGCGCGTGGTATTGCTTATGAAGCGTATGGCCAAGCCGGCCTGGCGCAAACGTGTGACGGCGTCGATCCCGCCTGGTATGGCGGTCTCGCCATCATAGATGACGCCTGCGAGGTCCAGCAGTACACCTCTTGTCATCGGTCCAGCATGACCACGAGTCCGTCAGGCGTCAAATCCCGAACAGGCCATGGTTGTTCCTTTGGATCAGCGGGGCAGGGCGCGCGATTAACGACCCTCACTGCCACCATGCGGGAAAGGCCGTTCGTGCGGCTTGGGCCAGCGTCGCGATCGCCTCGTCGGGGACCGAGCTGTAAGGCCAGAGCAGTCGCGGGCCAAGCGGCGCCCAGCCGCCGGCCGCCGCCATCCATTTGTCGAGCGCCGCATCGCTGACGTCATAGCGAGCGCGAAAAGGCAGTACGTGGGTGGCGAGAAAGGCCTGGATGCGCGTCTCGACCTCGGCAGCGGCCGCCGCGTCGGTGCGGATCGTCTGCCACCACATTACCGCGCCCTTGGGGTTAAGGCAGGCGACGTTGGAGTAGCTGCCGTGCGCTCCCTGGGCGAATCCCGTCGCCAGCGTATGGCCGGGCACGAAGACCGAAAATCCCGGCAGTTCGCGGCGCATGTCGGCGTACCAGCCGGGGTCGCCGCCCGGCAGCTTGGCGCCGACCAGCGACGGCACCGCTGCACGCAGCCTGGCGATGGCTTCGAGCGTCAGGCGGCGCTTGGCATGCGGTGGATTGTAGAGCACCAGCGGCATGTCGGGCGCGGTCTCGCACAGGCCGCCGACGAAGCGCATGACCTCGCCGTCGCTGGGCGGCCACCAGTCGGGCAAGGTGAATTGCACCGCGGCCGGACGAAGCGCCGACACCCGCATCAGCCGCTCGCGTGCGACGCGCGGATTGGACTGGCTGATGCCGATCTGGAAGGGCAGGCGCGCGCGGCCGGCAATCGCGGCCACCAGGGCGCAAAGCCGGTCGAACTCGGGCTCGGTCTGGCAGTGGAATTCGCAGGCCGTGCCGTTGGAATAGATGCCGTCGACGCCTGATGCGCAGAGCCGGGCGATCGTTTCCTCCGTCGCTTCCCAGTCGATGGCCCCGCGATCGTCGATGGCCAGCATCACCGCGCCCCAGACGCCGCGCGGCGCGTCTGCGGGCAAGTGGCTCGGGTGTTCGTCGAGCTCAGGGCGCATCGGCGATCTCGTGCTCGCGGCGCGTTTCGTTCGACGCAAAGGCGGCCTCGATAATGGCGATGATCTTGCGGCCATAGGCGCCGTCGACCGGCACCGGCTTGTCGTCGGCAATGGCATCGCGCATCGCGCTCCATTCGCGCACCAGCGCGGCATGCATCCAGTTCGGCTCGAACGAGCCGGGCAGGTCGGTCCAGGCCGTGTCGCGGCCAAGCATCGTGCCGCGGTCCATGTCGATGCGCAGCGTTGCCTGCTCGCAGACCAGGTCCATGACGTAGCCGGCCGCGCCATTGCGATAGCCGACGCTCTGCACCTGGCCGAGCCCGCCGCCGGCGAAGCGCAGTCCGAGCAGGGCGGTGTCGTCGGCTTCCTGATCATGGGACATGGCGCCAAGCATAGCGCTCACCGACACGACGTCGTCATCCATGAGCCAGACGAGGCGGTCGAGCGCATGGATGCCGGCCGTCAACAGCATGCCGCCGCCGGTGGCCTTGCGCAGATGCCAGTCGCGGCGATTGTGCTCCATCCACAGCTTGATGATCCAGCTCGAGCCGACGAGCGGCCGGCCGAGCGTTCCTTGCTCAAGCATTTGCCTGGCCGCCATGCAAGGCAGCGCGAAATGCATGAGATGGGCGACCATCAGCTTGACGCCAGCGGCGGCCACGGCGGCGTTGATCGCATCGCAGGCCGCCGCCGTCGGCGCCATCGGTTTTTCGAGCATGATATGCTTGCCGGCGTTCGCCGCGCCGATCGCCATTTCGGCATGGAGATGGTGAGGACTGGCGATGAGGACTGCCTCGACTTCCTTGTCGTCCAGCAGCTTGCGCCAGTCGGTGTAGCCGCGACCACCATGTTCGCTGGTGAAGGCGGCCAGGGCATCGTTGTTCCCGCGGCACGATGCGACGAGATGCAGGCCCTGTAACTGCTTGATTGCCCTTGCATGGGCGGCGCCGAAATCGCCCGCTCCGATAATACCTATTCCAATCATCGTCCTGCCTTTTCATACGCGGCGTCGATCAGCGACATCGCCGCAACATAGTCATCGATCGAAGTCGCCGGCGGCGCTTTTCGAGCCAGCCGGTCGAGCGTGTCGCTCATGCACAGGCGGTAGCGCGTCGCCGGCAATTCGATCGGCAATTCGATGATAGCGCCATCGTCGAGCGTCGCACAGAAGGCGCGCTCGCCATAGTCGATGAGGGTCGCATTCTCACTGACGATACGCCATTCGAAATCGCCGCCGGGGCGCATCGAAGCAAAAGTGTATCCGGCCTCGACGACGAACAACGCTTCGGCAGCGTCTTGCAGCACAAGCAGCGCATGGTCCTCGACCGGGGCGCGGTGAATGCGGTTCTCGATCGAAACGGTTTTTAGCCTGAGCGCGCCGGTTGCCAGGCTGAGCGCGGCATTGACGCCGTGTATGCCGAGGTTCCTCAGCGCGCCGCCGCCGCCGATCGCCGGATCCGCCACCCAGGCGACGCCGTCGGCCGCATAGCGCTGCGGCGGGCCATTGACCAGCCGGAACTGGCAATGCGCAATCGCACCGGCGCGGCCTTGGCTGCGCAGCCGTTCAAAGGCAGTGGCGGCCGGCCCAAAGCGGTTGGGCAGGGGAACGCTGACAAAGGCCTGGTGCTGCCTCGCCAACTCGCTGAGCGCGGCCAACGCTGCGGTGCTGCTGGCCGCCGGCTTTTCCAGGATCAGCGGTATGCCGGCTTCGATCACGGCACGGGCCCGCGCCGGCACCGTCGAAGGGTGTCCCATCAGCAGGATCGCGTCCGGCGGGCCGGAGAGGATTTTCGCAAAATCGGCGATGAACGGCAAATGATGGCGCGTCGCGAAGGCGCGCGCATGCTGCGCGTCCTCATCCCAAATGCCGGCAATCTCGGCGCCGCAAAAACATGCAGCGTCGAGATGCATTTCGGCGTGCCAATGGCTTGAGCCGGCCATGACGATCTTCATTCAGCGTGTAATCCTCTTGCTTGCAGGATATCCTACAAGTCGCTATGCTACAAGCATCGACCGCTACGCGACGCGCCATCGGCCGCAATTGCAGCGGCGCTGGGAGAAAAATGCCGGAACCCAAGTTGAGCTCGGAACCCAAGTTGAACCCGGACCAAAAATCGATCGAACCGCTGGCCCGACCGCCGCTGCTTCACGTCAGCGTGCAGGAGAGCCTGAGGAAATATATCCAGAGCAACCAGCTCAAGGCGGGCGACCCCTTGCCTCCGGAGACCTTCCTGGCGCAGCGACTCGGCGTCGGCCGCAACTCGGTGCGCGAAGCGATCAAGGCACTGGAGTCGATCGGCATTCTGGAGACGCGTCGCGGCATTGGCGTGTTCGTCAAGGAATTCTCGTTCAAGCCGTTGCTGGATAATCTGGCATACGGCCTGCAGGATTCGCTACGCGACGTCGAGGAACTGCGCGAGATCCGCCGTGTCCTTGAAACCGGCCTGATCGCAAAAACCATCGAGATGATCAGCGCCGAAGACATCGCCGCGCTGCGCCAGCTGACCGAAAGCATGCGGCGGCGCGCCGAGCGCCAGGAGAGCTTTGCCGAAGAGGACCAGCAATTCCACCAATTGCTGTTCCGCTGCCAGAACAATCACATGTTGAGCGCGCTGATCGACATCTTCTGGGTGGCGTTCAACAAGGCCTCGAATTTCACCAGCCTCGACAATCCGACGCCGCTGGCGACCTGGCGCGACCATCACGAGATCGTCGAGGCGGTCGCCGCCAAGGACGTCGACCGGGCGCGCGAGCGCCTCGACGACCACTACAGGGGTATTCAGCAAGTGATCGCCAAAAACCGGATTACCTGACCCAACGCCGAACTACCTGACAATGCCAAGGGAGGAAACCATGCGCATCAGAACTATAGCTCGTCATCTGGCCATTACCGGGCTGCTGCTCGGCGGCATTAGCCTTGCCACCAGCGTCCAGGCACAGGGCGCCAAGACCATCACCGGAGGCTTCGATGTCGGCCCCGGCGGCTTTCCCAAGAACTTCAATCCGCTGGCTGCGACCGGCGGCTTTACCTGGCTCAGCACCTATTTTGAACCGCTGGTCATCTACAACGCCGAACTGACCGAACTCGAAGGCGATCTGGCCAAGGACCACAAGGTCAGCGACGACAAGCTGACCTACACGTTCAACCTTGCCCAGGAGAGCTGGCACGACGGCAAGCCGTTCACGTCCAAGGACGTCAAGTTCACGCTTGAGCTCGCCAGGAACAAGGCGTCCGGCAGCCTGTTTGCCGCGCGCCTCGGCGACATCGCGTCGGTCGACGCGCCGGACGATCGCACCGTGGTCGTCAAATTGTCGAAGCCCAACGGCTCCTTCCTGTCGATTCTCTCGCAGGTGATGATCCTGCCGGAGCATGCCCTGGCCGCGATGCCGCCGGAAACGCTGGCCACGAGCACATGGTGGTCCACGACGCCGGTCGGCACCGGCCCCTTCAAGTTCAAGCGCTATGTCAGCGATCAATATGTCGAACTGGCCGCGGATGACGACTATCGCGGCGGCAAGCCGAAGGTCGACGTGCTCATCAACAGGTATTTCGAGAGCCCGGCGGCGGCCGTTGCGGCGCTGCGCGCCGGCGAAATCCAGTTCACCTATGTCGAGCCCGACGACGCGGTAACCTTCAAGAGCGACAGCAATTTCAAGGTGATCGAGGGCGCCTCCTATGTGGTCAACTACATCGGCCTCAACCAGAAGGTCGAGTTGTTTAAGGATGTTCGCGTGCGCCAGGCGATCATGTACGCGATCGATCGCAATGCCATCATCGAGAGCCTCTATGGCGGCGCGGCCAAACCGGCCAATTGCGGCTACGTCGCGCTGCACCTGCTTCCTGAAGGTCTCGAAGCCTATGCCTATGATCCGGCCAAGGCCAAGGCTCTGCTTGCCGAGGCGGGGTGGGACAAGATCAACGGCGACAAGCCGATCACCTTGCTGACCTATTACGGCTCGCCGCAAGCCGCCAACGTGATGGCTGCCATCCAGTCGATGCTGGCCGAGGTCGGGATCAATGTGGTGCCGCGCGTCGTCGATACGCCGACTTATAACGGCATCGTCTACGAGGAAGGCACGCCGGACTGGAACGCGTTTGCGATGGTCTATGCCGGCCTGCAGAACGGTCCCAATCCGGCCGGCATCAGCCCGGGTCTCAACAAGTCCCAGATTCCGCCGGCAGGCTTCAACACCATGCGCATCGAGTTCGATGATCTCAGCGCCGCATTGGACGCTGCGCTCGCCCAGACCGATCCGGCCAAGATCGACCAATCCTGGCAGCAAGTCTGCAAGGTGATGAACAAGGATCTGCCCTGGGCGACATTATGGGTGGCCAACCGCTATGGCGTAGCCTCCAACAAGCTGCGTGACTTTGTCTGGACGCCGGCGCCGGGCGGCGGTCCTTATGCGGCTCACCCGGAACGCTGGGACATCCAGTAGAACGGCTGGCGGGCCATTCCGGCCCACCAATGATACGGGCCGGCACGATGCCGGCTCCGCTCACCATCGCCACGGACAGCCAATGCTGAGTTTCATTGCCCGCCGCAGCGCTACAGGACTGTTGATGCTGGTCGCCCTGAGCGCCCTCATCTTCATCCTGCTGCGGCTGGCGCCCGGCGATCCGATCGATGCCTATATCAATCCGTCCAGCCCGATGTCGGCTTCCGACCTCGAAGTCCTGCGCGACCGGCTTGGGCTCGACCAGCCGCTTCCCGTGCAATACCTCGCCTGGCTTCGCGCTGCGCTCGGCGGCGACTTCGGCTATTCGATCCAGCGCAGCGGCGTTGGCGTGCTGCCGCTGGTCATGGAGCGCATCGGCCCGACCGCGCTGTTGATGGGCACCGGCCTGGCCATCGCCATCGTGCTCGGCATTTCCGCCGGCATCTTCAGCGCCGTCCGCCGTAACACGCTGCCCGACATCGCGCTGTCGGTGGTTTCCTTCGTCGGCATCTCCAGCCCGGCGTTTCTGACGGCACTTCTGGGATTGTACTTTTTCTCGGTGCTGCTGCGCTGGGCGCCATCAGGCGGCATGCAGACCGCAGGCGCCCCTTTTTCCGTAGCGGACGTGCTCGCGCACCTGGTCCTGCCGGCCTGCCTGCTGTCCATCGGACACGCCGCGCTGATCATGCGGTACATGCGCGCGTCGCTGCTGGAAGTAGTCAACCAGGACTATGTGCGGACCGCACGTGCCAAGGGCGTGCGCGAATTCTGGGTGATCATCAAGCATGCAACCCGCAATGCGCTTTTACCGGTCATCACCCTGATCGGGTCGACGGTCGGCATAGCGATCGGCGGCGCCATCTTCCTCGAAAGCGTGTTCAACTGGCCGGGCATGGGCCTGCTGCTGGTCAACGCCGTCGGCACAAGGGACTACCCGGTGATCATGGGCGCCACTCTGGTAATCGGCATCTGCGTCATTCTGGTCAATCTCCTGACCGATATCGTCTATGCCGTCGTCGACCCGCGCATCCAGGTGTCGTGATGACGATCACCGCACCAGCTCCGACAATCGACCCGACAGCCGGGCCGCAAACCAAGGGACCGCTTCGCCGCGCGCTCGGCCGGTTCTTTGAAAATCGTGCGGCGCGCGCCGGTCTGCTTATCGTCGTCCCCATTCTGCTGGCGGTCTCGACCTATTCCCTGTGGTGGCCGTTCAGCCCCAACGCCATCGATCTCAGGGCGATCAACAAGGGGCCGTCCGCCATTCATTGGCTCGGCAGCGACGGCGTCGGCCGCGACGTCATGGCCCGGCTGCTGCAGGGCGGACGGATCTCGCTGCTGGTCGCCGTCTGCTCGGTCGCCATCTCGATCGTCATCGGCTTCCTGGTCGGCGCTGTCGCCAGCTTCGGCGGGCGCCTTGTCGACGGCACGGTGATGCGCTTCGTCGACCTCGCCATGACGCTGCCGCCGGTGATCTTCCTGCTCGTGCTCGCTTCGATCGCCGGCACCGGCATCGCGCCGACCATCCTGGTGATCTCGCTGCTCTCCTGGCCGGTGCTGTCGCGCATGGTGCGCGCCCGGCTGCTCGAGCTGCGCGAGCGTGACTTCGTCGTCGCCGCCCGTGGCATGGGGGCGGGGCTGCCGCATCTCCTGTTCCGCCACGGCCTGCCGAACTGCATCGACATTCTAGTCGTCTACGCCACGCTGCAGATCGCCAATGCCATTCTGCTCGAAGCCGGCCTTTCCTTCCTCGGCCTCGGCATCGCACCGCCCGAAGCCAGTTGGGGCAACATGCTCAATCTCGCCCGCTCCACCATGGTGCTCGAGCAATACCCCTGGCAATGGATGTTTCCCGGCGCCGTACTCGTGCTCACCGTGCTGGCCATCAACTTCATCGGCGATGGCCTGCGCGATGCATTCGACCCTCGTTCCGATCTCAACTGACCTGAAGGTTTTTGAAAAAATGCCCCTGTTTACCGGTGTCGTGCCACCCGTCGTCACCCCACTCCATTCCGATCTCAGTGTCGATTTTGCGTCGTTCACGCGGACCATCGAAAACCTGCTCGACGGCGGCGTTCACGGCCTGTTCGTGCTCGGCTCGACCAGCGAGGTGGTCTTCCATGACGAGGCCGGCCGCCGGGCCATCATCGAGCACGCGGTCAAGGTCAACAATGGCCGCGTTCCGATCTTCGCCGGGGTCATCGACCCGACAACCGATCGCGTCATCAACCACGCCCTGATCGCCAGATCGGCCGGCGCTGACGCCGTCGTGGTCACCGCGCCGTTCTATGCCCGCACCAGCCAGCCCGAGATCGGCGATCACTTCCGCTACATCAAGGACGCCGTCGACATCCCGATCATCGCCTACGACATCCCGGTCTGCGTCCATGTCAAGCTGGAGCGCCAGACCACCGTCGGCCTTGCCAGCGAGGGCGTTATCGCCGGCATCAAGGATTCCAGCGGTGACGACGGCAATCTGCGTTATGTGCTCAAGGACATGGCCAACGACCCGAATTTTTTCGGCATGACCGGGTCCGAGATCCTGGTCGACAGCGTGCTTGCCATGGGCGCGCATGGGGTCGTGCCGGGCCTCGCCAATGTCGACCCGCACGGCTACGTCAGGCTGTGGAACCTGATGCAGGCGGGTCAGCACGCCGAGGCCCGCCTGGAGCAGGAGCGGCTGTTGAAGCTGTTCGAGATCGTCTGGATCTCGCTCGGCAGGACGAGCGCCGGCTCGGCCGGGGTCGGTGCCTTCAAGACCGCGATGAGGAGCCTCGGCATCATCGCCTCCAACACCATGGCGCGGCCGCAACGCAGCCTGAACGACGAGGAAGGCGCAAAGGTCGACATCATCCTTCGCGACGTCGGCTTGCTGCGCTGACCGTGGACGCTCCGATCCTCTCGATTTCCGGTCTGCGAGCGGTGTTCCGTATCGCCGGACGCGACATCGCCGCCGTGCAGGACGTCGACCTGGTGATAGGTTCGGGCGAGACGGTTGCGCTGGTCGGCGAGTCGGGATCGGGCAAGTCGGTCACCAGCCTGTCGATCATCGGCCTGCTGCCGAAGAAGGTCGGACGCATTGCCGAGGGCTCGATCGCGCTGCGGCGCAGGGACGGCACGGTCACCGAACTGACCGGCCTCGATCCCGAGTCGCTGCGCAAGGTGCGCGGCAACGACATCGGCATGGTGTTCCAGGAGCCGATGACCAGCCTCAACCCGGTCTACAGCATCGGCGAACAGATCGCCGAGCCGATCCGCATCCATCTCGGCAGATCGCACCGTGATGCGGCCACTGATGCCATGCGGCTGCTGGCTCAGGTCGGAATTCCCGACCCTGATCGGCGGGCGCGGCAATACCCGCATGAGCTGTCGGGAGGGATGCGCCAGCGCGCCACCATCGCCATGGCCTTGTCGTGCGATCCGACCTTGTTGATCGCCGACGAGCCGACCACCGCCCTCGACGTCACTATCCAGGCCCAGATTCTCGACCTGCTGGCCGCGCTGCAGGCGCAACGCGGCATGGGCATTCTGTTCGTCACGCACAATCTCGGCGTCGTTGCCAAGATCGCCGACCGGGTCGCGGTGATGTATGCCGGGCGCATCGTGGAATCGGGTCCGGTGAGCGAGGTGTTCAACCGTCCGCGTCATCCCTACACCGCCGGGCTGATGCGTTCGGTGCCGCGGCTTGGCCAAGCCACCACGCTCAAGGCAGCAGGAACGCCGCTGCCGACCATCGCCGGCAATGTTCCATCGCTTGCCTTGCTGCCCAAGGGCTGCTCTTTCGCGCCGCGTTGCGCCCTGGCTGTCGATGCCTGCCGCACTGCTGTACCGCCATTGTTCGCGGCGACGTCGACCCAGCAAAGCCGCTGTTTGCGCTGGGAGGATCTCTGACAGTGGACGCTCCCTTCCTTTCAGTCAGGAACCTGACCAAGCATTTTGCGCCGACGGCGTTCTCGCGCGGTCCTGTCGTCAGGGCGCTGGACGATATTTCCTTCGACATCGCGCGCGGCCAGGTGGTCGGCCTCGTCGGCGAATCCGGGTCTGGCAAGACCACGATCGGCCGCTCGGTGCTGCGTCTCATCGAGCCGACGTCCGGCGAAATAAGGTTTGACGGCGTCGATATCACCAAGCTGAGCGCCGGGCCTCTGGCTCGCCAGCGCCGCAAGATGCAGTATATTTTCCAGGATCCGTTCGCCAGCCTGTCGCCGCGCATGACCATCGGTCAGATCCTGACCGAAGGCCTCGATATTCAGGGCATCGGCAGCAGGCGCGAGCGGCGGGCGAAGGCTGAGAAGGCGCTTGCTGCTGTTGAGTTGCCAGTCGATGCCTATGATCGCTACGCCCACGAATTTTCGGGCGGGCAGCGCCAGCGCATCGGTATCGCCCGGGCGCTTACGCTCGAACCCGAATTCATCGTCGCCGACGAGCCGGTCTCTGCCCTCGATGTCTCCATTCAGGCGCAGATCATCAATCTTTTGCGCGACCTGCAGGTCCGGCTCGGCCTGACCATGCTGTTCATTTCGCATGACCTGGCCGTCGTCGAATATATCTGCGACACGGTGATCGTTCTCTACCTCGGCCGCATCATGGAAGTCGCGCCTGCTGCCGCGCTCTATGCCCGGCCGCAGCATCCCTATACGCGCGCGCTGCTCTCGGCCATTCCGTCGCTCGACCCGCTGGCCAGGCAAGGCCGGCAGGTGCTGAAGGGCGACATTCCAAGCCCGGCAAATCCGCCGACCGGGTGTGTTTTCCGAACCCGCTGCCCGGTTGCCCTCGACGCTTGCGCCGGCATCGTCCCGCCATTACGGGCAACAACGTCCGATGGCCATTTGAAGGCCTGCATTCGCGACGACATCGCTTGAGACAAGACCCGACAAGGCGATTTACTTCGCGTGCTGTCTGAGAGACTCTCCGAAGGAAGGCGAAGAACCGGCCGCCAGCTTGCTGCCCAGAAAAGCCCCCGCCAAGCTCAACCGCCTCAATCCCGAGAGATCGATTTCCGAAGCTTCTCGAAAACCAACAGCTTGCTTTTGCGCACGCCGTCTTCAAGCAGGCTTCCGTTTGCCAGGTGCGCGGCGATGGCGCTGGCCAGCGCGCAACCCGTCCCGCGCATCGATCCGCCAAGACGCGGCGCATCGAAGCGGATGGGCTCTTGATCGGCGCGCAGCAGGATGTCCGTCGATCGACACCCCGCCGCGTGGCCGCCCTTGATCAGCAGGGCCTGCAATCCGGCGGTGAGCAATTTCTGACCTTGTTGCAATGCGGCGTCCTCGTCGATGGCCAGGTCTGAGCCGGCAAGGACAGCCAGTTCGATGAGGTTGGGTGTGACGAGACGGCAAAGCGGGATGAGTTCATGCTTCAGGACGCCGATAGCGCCTGTGTCCAGAAGCGGCCAACCCGAAGAAGAGACCAGCACCGGGTCGATGACTGCCGGTATCTGTGGGTTTTGGCGCAGCACATCCGCGACGGCGACGATGGTTTGCTCCGTCGCGAGCATGCCGATTTTGATCGCCCCGACCGCATTGGCTTGCAGCGCGGCACGCATCTGATCGGCCACCAGACCGGGTTGCAAATTGTGGATTTGCGTGACGGCTTCATGCGTCTGCACCGTCACGGTGGTAATGGCAAGGCAGGTGCGCAAGTCGAGGGCGGAGATCGTCTCAATGTCGCGGACTATGCCGGCGCCGCCGCTGGAGTCCGAGCCGCCGACGACAAGCACATGCGGTTCGCGCCTCAACGCCATCGCCCCGTCTTTTCGACCCACTCGCGCGTTCGCGCTTCCGGATCGGCATCCAATGTGATGTCAGTCACTACCGCGGCGCTGTCCGCACCGGCACCGAAGACGCCCTCGATCCGGTCGGGATTGAGGCCGCCAATCGCGACCAGAGGTGTCGGCGCGATCCGGCGCTTCCATTCGCCAAGCCGTTTGAGCCCCTGCGGCGCCCATTTCATCTGTTTCAGGATGGTCGAGTAGACAGGGCCGAGCGCGATATAGTCCGGTCTGGCGGCAAGGGCTGTTTCGAGTTCGAGATGGTCGTGCGTGCTGAGGCCGAGACGGAGACCCGCAGCCCTTATCCGGGTAAGGTCCGCCGCTTGCAGATCTTCCTGTCCGAGATGAATGAAATCGCAGTCCTCCTCGATCGCCAGCCGCCAGAAGTCATTGATGATGAGCTGGCATTTGTATCGGGCGCACAAGGCCTTCGCCTTGCGGATCTCGGCGCGCAACGCAGCCTCGGCGAGGTTCTTGACGCGAAGCTGCACCAGCCTGACGCCGAGCGGCGCCAGCCTTTCAATCCAGGCGGCGCTATCGACGATCAGATAAAAAGGATCGAGTCTCATTGAAAGACTGCCCGGCCAATTGTCGGCGTCGATGGGACGGCGAGGTCGCGCGGCTCGAGTAGGCCGGAGCGATAGGCCTCACGGCCGGCATCGACCGCCTTGCCGAACGCGCGCGCCATGCCGATCGGATCGGCGGCCTTGGCCACCGCCGTGTTGAGGAGCACCGCGTCGAAGCCGAGTTCCATCACGAGAGCCGCGTGAGATGGGCGGCCGAGGCCCGCATCCACGATCAGCGGGACATCCGGGAAATGGCCGCGCATCGAGCGGAGCGCGGTGATATTTACCGGTCCAAGCGCAGAACCGATCGGCGCGCACCAGGGCATGAGCACTCTGCATCCGGCTTCCAGCAATCGCTCGGCGACGACGAGATCGTCCGTCGTGTAAGGAAATACAGCAAAGCCGTCGTCGCACAAGATTCGCGCGGCCTCGACCAAGCCGAAGACGTCAGGCTGCAGCGTGTCATGATTGCCGATCACCTCGAGCTTGATCCAGTTCGTGCCGAAGACCTCGCGCGCCATATTTGCGGTCGTGACGGCTTCCTTGACGGAGTGACAACCGGCGGTGTTGGGCAGGACATGCAGCCGCAGCGATTGGATAAGCGACCAGAATTTCTCGCCACCCTTGCCGCCGGCCATTTCGCGGCGCAATGAGACGGTCACCGCGGACGCGCAGGATGCCTTGACCGCATCGGCAAGAATGGCGGGCGAGGGGTACTGTGCGGTGCCGAGAAGCAGGCGCGACGGAAGCTTGGTTTCGTAAAGCTCGATCACGTTACTAACCTCCTTGCATGGGTGAGAGAATTTCGATCCGGTCGCCGTCCTTCAGCTGGAACAGCGCCCGCTCAGTCGCGTGCACAAGGTCGCTGTTCACGGCCGTTGCAAGCCAGTTGCCCTCGTAGTCAAGCGCTGCGAGAAGCTCCGCCAGGGTGGCGGCGGTGATCTCATGCGCTTCGCCGTTGACCGTCAGTTTCATCAGCAAGTTCCACCGGTTTGTCAGAATCGAAAACAAGGTCGGCCGCCCGGCGCGCCATGGCGGGGGCCAGAAGGAAACCATGGCGGTAGAGCCCGTTGATCGCGACGGTCCTGCCATGCGCTTCGACGCGCGGCAGGTTGTCGGAAAACGCCGGGCGAATGCCGACGCCCGTCTCAACGATCGCGGCCTCGCCGAAGGCGGGATGAACCGAATAGGCGGCGTTCAGGAGTTCCATTATCGCCCGCACCGTGACCGGCTCCGTGGACAGACTCTCGACCATCGTTGCACCCGCCATGAAATGGTGGTCGGCGCGCGGCGCCAGATAGAGCGGCAAACGCGGGTGCAGCAGCCTGACCGGGCGCGACAGCGAGATGTCCGGTGTACGCAGGATCAGCATCTCGCCGCGAACGCCGCGAAGCCTTTCATCGCTGGACGCCATTCCTATGCAGTCGATCTCGCGGTCGAATCCCGTCATGTGCAGGGCGTCCATTCCGAAGCGGAACTCGACGCCGCTTCCGGCGAGTTTTTCATGCAGCGCCGCCATTGCACGGCGTGGGTCGAGATGGGCTTCGCCCGGGAAGAACAGCCCGCGACGGAAGCGGCCGGCGAGATCGGGTTCCAGGAGCGCGATTTCGTCTTCGTCGATCCGCCGATGACCCGACGTGCGGCTTGCAAACCGGTCGAGTTCGCCCGCATCCCGCGGCGTTGCCAGAACGAGCGTTCCGGCCCGCGTGACATGACCCGGCAGGACCGCATCCCACCAGTCGGCGGCATCGCGTCCGAGATCCAGCACCGGCTGCTCGGCGCTTTCGCGCTCGCACCAGGGCGCCAGCATGCCGCCGGCCATCCATGATGCGTTGCCGCCAAGGCCATGCCGGGTCTCGGCAATGGTTACCGCAGCACCGCGGGCGGCGAGTTCGAAGGCGGCGGTGAGGCCGGCGACGCCAGCCCCTTTGACCAGCAGCCTCATGACGGCTCCGGCATCTTCGGCATGGGCGGTTCGCCGTCCACCGGCATATAAAGATTGCCGCCCTCGCGGTACTTCGCGGCCATCGCCGCCATGCCCTCTTTCTGTGCCTCGGCCCGAATGTCGTGGGAGATGCGCATCGAGCAGAATTTCGGCCCGCACATCGAGCAGAAATGCGCCAGCTTGTGCGCCTCCTTCGGCAAAGTCTCGTCGTGGAAGGAGCGCGCGGTTTCGGGGTCGAGCGACAGGTTGAACTGGTCTTCCCAACGAAACTCGAAGCGTGCGCGGGAAAGGGCGTCATCCCTGACCTTCGCCGTCGGATGACCCTTGGCGAGATCGGCGGCGTGCGCGGCTATCTTGTAGGTGATGACGCCCGTTTTGACGTCGTTGCGGTCGGGGAGACCGAGATGCTCCTTGGGCGTGACATAGCAGAGCATCGCCGTGCCGTACCAGCCGATCATTGCCGCGCCGATGCCTGAGGTGATGTGGTCGTAGCCGGGTGCGATGTCGGTGGTCAGCGGCCCAAGCGTGTAGAAGGGCGCCTCGCCGCAGACTTCGAGCTGCCTGTCCATGTTCTCCTTGATCTTGTGCATCGGAACATGGCCCGGCCCCTCGATCATGACCTGGCAATCCTTGGCCCAGGCGACCTTTGTCAACTCGCCGAGCGTTTCTAGTTCGGCGAACTGCGCCGCGTCGTTGGCGTCGGCGATCGAGCCGGGACGAAGGCCGTCGCCGAGCGAGAACGACACGTCGTAAGCGCGGCAGATGTCGCAGATTTCCTCGAAATGCTCGTAGAGGAAGCTTTCGCGGTGATGATGCAGGCACCACTTGGCCATGATGGAGCCGCCGCGCGACACGATGCCGGTGACCCGGTCGACCGTCAGCGGGATGTAGTGCAGCCGCACACCGGCATGGATGGTGAAATAGTCGACGCCCTGTTCGGCCTGTTCGATCAGCGTGTCGCGGTAGATTTCCCAGGTCAGGTCCTCGGCGATCCCTCCGACCTTCTCAAGCGCCTGGTAGAGCGGCACGGTTCCGATCGGCACAGGCGAATTGCGGACGATCCATTCGCGGATGTTGTGGATGTTGCGACCGGTCGACAGGTCCATGACGGTGTCGGCTCCCCAGCGGATCGCCCAGACCATTTTTTCGACCTCTTCGGCCATCGACGAGGTGACGGCTGAATTGCCGATATTGGCATTGATCTTGACCAGGAAATTGCGGCCGATGATCATCGGCTCGCTCTCCGGATGGTTGATGTTGGCGGGAATGATAGCCCGTCCGCGCGCTATCTCGTCGCGCACGAATTCCGGCGTGACGAAGTCCGGGATCGCCGCGCCGAAAGAGTTGCCGTCGCGCTGCATCCCGCCGCGTAAGCTCTCGCGGCCGAGATTCTCGCGAATGGCGACGAACTCCATTTCGGGGGTGATGATCCCGGCGCGCGCATAGGCAAGCTGCGTCACCGCTTGGCCCGTTTTTGCCTTTAGCGGCCGGTGGCGCACGGGAAATTCCGGCGTCAGGCGCTCACCTGACGCAAAGCCGTTGTCCTCCGGCCTGACACTGCGGGCATCGTGGAATTCGACGTCGCCGCGCACCGTCACCCATTCATTGCGAAACCTGGCGAGGCCCTTTTCGATGCTGGTTTCGACAGTCGGGTCCGTATAGGGGCCGGACGGATCGTAAACGGTGACAGGCGGTTCGCCCNCAGTATGAACTGGATCAGGTTCAACGGGTCACTGCGCCGCGAAAGCCAGCAGTATCTCAGCCCCTTGCCGGGACCCCCCTGGTGAATGGGTCAAATTGAGCGGGCGATCGCCATTTTGTCAAGCGCATTCGGCCCATCAATCGGCAACGCTTGCTGGGCGCGCGCGGACGAACTATTGAGCCTGCGTTAGCCATTTGGGCTGCGGCACAGCCTGCAGCAGGCTTTGCGTATAGTCGTGGCGAGGCGCCCCGAACAGCGCCGCGGTTTGGCCTTCCTCGACAATCCGTCCGTCTTTCATGACCATGATCCGGTCGGCAAAATGGCGCACGATCGGCAAGTCGTGTGTGATGAAAATATAGGAGAGGCCGAGCCTCGTCCTGAGGTCGGCCAGAAGGTCGATCACCTGCGCCTGGATAGAGACGTCGAGCGCCGAAACCGCCTCGTCGCAGACGATCAGTTCCGGCTCGCTGGCAAGCGCGCGCGCAATGGCGATGCGCTGTCGCTGGCCGCCGGAAAACTGGTGCGGGTAGCGCTCGGCGTGCTCCGGCAAAAGCCCAACCAATTCCAGGAGCTCTGCCACTCGAGCCTTCCACTTGTCCTTCGGCAGGATATCGCGGTGGATCACCCAGGGTTCGGAAATGATCGAATAAACGCGCATGCGCGGATTCATCGATCCGTATGGGTCCTGGAAGACCATCTGGACCTTGCGCCGAAACGCCATGAGGCGCTTCCCATTCATGTCGAAGATGTTCTCACCGGCAAAGACCGCCTTGCCGGCGCTTGGCGCGTTCAGCCCCAACAGCATGCGCGCGACGCTCGATTTGCCGGACCCGGACTCGCCGACGATGCCGAGCGTTTCTCCTCTCCTGACCTCGAAGCTTATGTCGTCCACCGCCTTGAACGTCCGCTTGCTGCTAAAAGCTCCGGAAGCAAGCTCATAGTGTTTGGTGAGATGTTCCACCTTGAGCAGCGTCTCGCCGGCGATCGCCGTCGAACGCTTGTTGGGCGCCTCCGCTGCGTTACCGTGGGGCAGGGCGGCGATGAGGCGGCGGGTATAGGCGTGCTGCGGATTGCTGAAGACCTCCCTGGCGATGCCCGTCTCGACGACCTTGCCGCCGTTCATGACGATAATCCGGTCCGCCATGGACGCGGCGACTTCGAGGTCATGGGTGATCATGATCAACGCCATGCCGGTTTCGCGCTGGAGATCGCGCAGCAGATCGAGGATCTGCGCTTGCACGCTGACGTCCAGAGCGGTCGTCGGCTCATCGGCGATCAGGATGTCCGGTTTCAACGCGATCGCCATGGCAATCATCACGCGCTGGCGCTGTCCGCCCGAGAACTGATGCGGATAGAAGTCGACGCGGTTTTGCGGCTCTGGAATGCCGACGCGCCGAAGCAGTTCTATCGTCTTGGCGCGTGCGCCCTTGCCGCTCTCTGCGCCGTGGCTCTCATAGACCTCCTCGATCTGGCGCCCCACCGTGTAGACCGGGTTCAAATAGGCGAGCGGATCCTGAAAGATCATCGCTATCCTGCGGCCGTTGATGCTTCGGCGCGCCTCGGCACCGAGGCCTGACAGTTCGACGCCATCGAAGAGGCAGGAGCCGGCCACGATGTCGCCTGGCGGACAGTCGATGAGATCCATCACCGTGCTGGTGCTGACGCTCTTACCCGAACCGCTTTCGCCGAGGATCACCAGCGTCTCGCCACGGCTGACGTGGAAAGAGACATCGTCGACGGCGCGTATCGGTTCATCGTTCGAAAGAAAATCGACGGTCAGACACTCGACCTTGAGAATGGTCGCGTTGCTCATCGGGCAGCTTTTCGCAATGTCTGAAGGCGCCAGCGTTGCTGCGGATCGGCAACGGTGCGCGCCCAGTTCGAGAGGATGTTGAGCGACAGCGTCGTCAGCATGATTGCAAGGCCCGGCCAGAATGCGATCCACCAGGCGGTGGCGAGATAGCCGCGGCCGTTTGCGACCATTGCGCCCCAGGTGAAGTCGGGTGGCTGAATGCCGAGGCCAAGGAAACTCAGCGCCGATTCCGACAAAATGACTGTCGCGAAATCAATGGCTGAAATTGTCACCAATGTCGGCAGGACAAGGGGGCCGATGTGCCGGATGATGATCCGGGCCGGCTTTGCACCCATGGCTCGCGCCGCGCTGACGAACATGCGCTCGCGCAGCTCCAGCACTTCCGCACGCGCCGTTCTGAGGTAGATCGGCATGCGCGTGACGGCGAGAACGATCACCAGGTTGGTGATGCTCGGACCCAGCGTGTAGAGCACGATGAGCGCCAGCAGCAGCGAGGGAAAGCTCATGACGACATCGGCCAGTCGCAGGATGAGATGGCTGTACCAGCGCTCCGAATAGCCCGCGATCAGGCCCAGTGTCCCACCGACCAGCATCGACGCGTACACCGCCGCCGCGGCAATGCCGAACGTGTTCTGCGCGCCGACAATCAGCCTGGCCAGGATGGGCCGGCCGAGGGTGTCGGCGCCAAGGACGTAGATCCAGCCACTGGCCAGCGAGAACGGGGCGAGGTTGCGCTGGCGCAGCCCGAGCCGCGATGCGGCGTCGCCCACCAGCCACGGGCCGAGGACCGCCGCGATGACGACGATCGCCAGGAAAATAGCAGCGGCGAGCGCAAGCCTGTCGCGCTTCAAATAGGCAAAAATCACGCGGCCGCTGCCTGGAACGGCCGCCGGCTTGATGTCGGGGGTGATGATCGTCATGGCTCAGTACCGGATGCGCGGATCGAGAACCGCGTAGAGCAGGTCGATCGCGATGTTGAGGATGAAGATGGCGGTTGCCGTCACCAGAATGGTCGACTGGACGACGGCAAAGTCGCGCTGGATGATCGAATCGATCATCAGCTTGCCGATGCCGGGCCAGCCGAATATCGACTCCACGACGACGGCGCCGTTGACAAGGCTGGTCGCCAGGTCGCCGGCGACCGTGACGACCGGCAGCAGCGAGTTGCGAAGCGCATGCCCGAAGATGATCTTCTGCCGCGGCAGGCCCTTGGCCCTTGCGGTCTTGATGTATGGAGAGGCAAGCGCCGACAGCATGGTTCCGCGCACGACCTGCACCAGGAGACCGAAAGGGCGAAGCATCAGCACGAAGGTCGGCATGATCCAGTGGACCCAGGTGCCGGTGCCCGATGTCGGCAAAAGCCCGAGCCCCACGGCGAAGACAAGGATGCCGACGATGGCGACCCAGAAATCCGGCGCACTTGCGCCGGCCAGCGAGACGAGGCTGGCGATACGGTCGAAGATGCTGCCCGGCCGCGCGGCCGCCAAAGAGCCGACAAGGATTGCCAAGGCGGTCGACAGCGTGATCGCGACGACGGCCAGCTTCAGCGTTTCCGGGAACGCCTCAAGCGCGACCTGCATCGCCGAGCGGTTCTGGCGCAGCGATTCACCGAAATCCAGCTGCAGCAGATCGCGCAGATATCCCAGAAACTGCCAATGGATCGGCTGATCGAGGCCGTTCAACCGCGCGAACGCGGCCCGAGCTTCCGCAGTCGAGTCCAGAGGCAGGTACAAGGCGGAAGGATCGCCGGTGAGCCGTGTCAGGAAAAAAACCAAGGTCAAAAGACCGATGACCGATAGGATGCTGTGCGACGCCCGGCGTCCAAGATAGGTTATCATTTCGGATGCCCTTCGGCGGATATCGACGGAGGCAACGGGTCGGGGGCGCAGGGCGACGACCGCCTGGCGCCCCCGTATCGCTCAGTCTTTGATGGCGATATTGGCCAGCGGTATTTCGCTGTTGGTGGTGATATCGGGCTTCCATTCCAGCCTGGTGCCAACCCGGGTGTAGCCGATCATGTGGAACATCGGGATGTCCGCCACCACTTCGTTGCGGGCCTTGCCGAAAATCGCCTTGAAGCTGTTGGTGCGGGCTTCGCCGGTCGCCGCCAGTGCCTCGTCTATCTGCTTGTCGAATGCCGGATCGGCCAAGGTCGAGTAGCTGCCACTCGATCGATAGAAGATCGGCACCGTGAAGGCCGCATCGCCCTTGTTGTTGTCATGCATCATCTGCAGGAGATTGGGGCCGCGCTCCGCCGGGAACGGCTTTTGCAGATAGCGTAGCCAGTCGGCGACATCGAGCATGGTAAGCTTGACGTTGAGGCCGGCGTCCTGCCACATCGTCATCATCGCCTCCATCGCTTCGGCGCCATTCGGATAGATGCCGTTTCGCCCGATGAGCTTGATCTCGGTGTCGACTGCGACACCCGCCGCGCGCGCCTCTTCGATGAGCTTTTTCGCCTCTTCCGGATCATACGACCAAGGCTCGAGCGCATCGTCATGGCCGTTGATCCCGGAGACGACCATCTGCGACGCACGCTTGACGTCGTCGCCGAACAGCTGCGCAAGGCCTTCCCAGTCGATCGCCAGGTTGAGCGCCTTGCGCACGCGCAGGTTGTCGAGCGGCGGCTCGGCGGCATCGATGCGGATGGCAGTGGTTTCGGAGTTCAGGTAGGCGAAATCCGTCTCCGGATTGCTGGCGTCCTGGATGGCAATCGACGGTGTCAGGTCGGCTTCCCCGGTCTCCACCATGGCGGCTCGAATCGAGGATTCGGGTCGCCAGACATAGGTTGCCTTGGTGATCTGCGGCTTGTTGCCCCAATAGCCGTCGAACGCGTCCAGCACCACGGTCTGCGGGGAAAAGGTCGACAGCGTGAACGGGCCGGTGCCGACCGGATCGTTCACCGCCTGGTCGACCGGCGTCTTCGGCGAGACGATCATGACCACGCTCAACAGCGTCGGCATGATGGGCTCGGGCCTGTTCGACTTTATTTCGACGGTCAGCTTGTCGACCGGCGTCAGCGTCAGTTTGGCATCACCGAATTTCGCAATGTTGCTGCAGGTAAGCTTGCCGCTGATCATCCTGTTGATGGAGAAGACGACCGCATCCGCATTGAGTTCGGTTCCGTCCTGGAATTTGACGCCCTCGCGCAGCTTGATCCGCCAGGTGGTCGGGTCCACGCTGGTCCACTCCGTCGCCAGTTTCGGCTGGGGCTGTCCGCTGACCGGATCGATGACGGTCAACGATTCAACCACGTTTTGGCTGAGTATCTGGCCGACATTGGTGATGATGGTGCCGCAGGGCTCCAGATTGGCCGGCTGCTCCGGCAGGACGATACGGATCTCCTGCGCCGCTTCCTGTGCGACGGCCGATGGCGCGGCAGCGGTCATCAAAACGACAGCTGCAATCGTATGAATGCTTCTGTTCATGTCACTCCTCCCTTGATCTTCCATTTGGGATCTTCCGTTTTGGCTGGCGCACGAGACGATCCTCCTCATCCCGTTCGGCCGACGATTTGCCGATCTCGCGGCGGCTAGGCGGCGATCTTCTCGATCAGTCCGCGCAGCACGTCTTTCTCCTGCGGCTTCAGATCGGTCAGCGGCGGCCGAAGCGGGCCGGGTGTCCGTCCGATGAGTTCGACGCCGGCCTTGATGATCGACACCGGATAACCTTGCTCGCGATCGCGCAGAGCCGCGAACGGGAAGAAGAAGCCGTGCAGGATTTCTTCCATCACATTGCGATCACCTGTCCGCATCGCCCTGTAGAAGCGCTGTGCCAATTCCGGCACGAAATTGAAGACCGCGGAGGAATAAGTCGTCACGCCGGCGCCGTTGAAGCCCTCGGCAAACAGCTCATGTGTGGGCATGCCACCGATATAGCAGAGCCGATCGCCGAGCTTTGCAGTGACGTGGCGGACAAGATCTATCTTGCCTGTGCCGTCCTTGAACCCGATGAGGTTTGGGCACGCGTCAGCAAGGCGGGCGACCGTGTCGGCATTGGCGACCGAGTTCGCACGGTTGTAGATGATGACGCCGAGGCCGGTGGACTGGCACACGGCTTTGACATGCCGAAAAATCCCTTCTTGCGAGGCCTCCATCAGATAGTGAGGCAGAAGCAGGAGACCGTCGGCTCCCGCAGCCTCGGCGCGGCGGGCGATTTCCGTGGCGAGCGCCGTGCCGTAACCGCAGCCGGCGATGATCGGCACGTCTCCCGAGGCATCCTTGGCCGCGCGGGTAACGTCGGCGACCTCTTCCGGCGACAGCGAGAAGAATTCACCGGTGCCGCCGGCCGCGAACAGGGCAGCGGCACCGAACCCCGACAGCCATTCGACATGCGCGCGATAGCTTTCGAGATTGAGGCTGAAATCCTCGTTGAAATGCGTGACCGGAAACGACAGCAGCCCTGAAGCGACACGCGACTTAATTTCATCTGGCGACAAAGGAACTCATCCCACAAATTAATATGATGTCATCTCAATTCATATGATGAGTATCCAGACGAGTCAACCGCCGGTGTTGTCCTGATTTGTCGGGCGCCGGACGGTCAGGGTGCGATAGCGCTTTATCCCGGTCACCAAATGGCGGCGCATCGCCTCACGCGCCTTTTCCGGGTCGCGGGCGAGGATCGCATCGGCGATTTCCCTGTGCTCCTGCAGAATCGGATGGTCGCGATTGGGCAAGGGGTCGACGCCGCCCATCATCGTCTTGAACTTCACCCGCGGGATCATCCGCCGGCCGACATGTTCGAGGAAGGCCTTGAACCTGGCGTTGTTGGTTGCGGCGGCAATCGCCATGTGGAACTGGAAGTCGGCATCGTCCGTGGGTTGCCCTTGCGCCATGAGGTCGGCGAACCTTTCGACCTGGGCCTCGATTTCGGCCTCTTGGGCCGGCGAGCTGCGGGCGGCGGCAAGGCCGGCTGCCTCGACTTCGATGCCGATGCGCAGCTCGAGCTCTTCGATGATGTCCGAGATCTTGTTCGTTTCGTCAGTGAACAGCTTCAATCCCTCGTCGACGGGTTTCGGGCCGAGAACGAAGACGCCGGCGCCTTGCCGCGATTCCAGCAGCCCATCGGCACGAAGCGCGGCGATGGCCTCCCGGACCACGGTGCGGCTGAACCCGAACCGGTCGATCAGCGCGGGTTCTGTCGGCAATTTATCGCCAGGCGCATAAAAGCCGGCTTCGATCTGGCCGCGTAGGGCGTCGGCAACCTGAGAGACGAACGACCGCCGGGACGTTCGATGTTCGGCCTGCTGCATGGGTCCTCCCAACTTTGCCGGATCTGAGGATCCATACTCCCAGTGCGGGCCAAAAGCGAGGTCATCATATGAAAATTCGTCGTTCGATATCTCGAACTTCTTAATGTCATCATATGGCTTCTGTGCTCAGTGTCGGCCATCAATTCGCCCGTCGTGCTGGGACGGCGATCAGCGAAATCCACGCAGTAGCGGCTTTCAGGCTGCGGCCGGCAGGTGATCGCGGACCCACCTGACGATCTGTCCCGCCGTCATTGCGCCGGATGTGCGCGCAACCTCCCGTCCGCCGTGGAAGAGGATCATGGTCGGGATCCCGCGGATGCCGAGTCTGGCTGCAACGGCCTGCTCATTGTCGGAATTGAGCTTGATCAGTCGAACATGCGGCTCCAGTTCGTTGGCTGCCGCTTCATAGGCCGGCGCCATCATCTTGCACGGGCCGCACCATGGGGCCCATATGTCGACGACGACGGGGAGGCTGCTTCGCGTGACCTGGCGATCGAAACTCTGTGCATCGACGTCTGCCGGATGACCCGAGAACAGCCTGGAGCCGCACTTTCCGCATTTCGCGTCCCCGGCATCGCCTGCCGGCGGCAGGCGATTGACCCCGCCGCATTTGCCGCAAACCACCAGTTTTTCCTGCGTCATGCCCATTTACCCCTTTATGCGCGTCGATCGTCGCCGTCACGATGCGGTCTTGAGTGGAGGATTCTGCGCAAAAGCGACCGCGTCCGAAACCTTGGCCAATTCTGCGGCGATATCGGCGAGCTTTCGATCGGCGTCGACCTTGCACCACGCCGACGGAGTGGCGTTTCGTTGCAATTGCCGCGACAAGATATCGACAGTGGCGTCGGAAGGACCGCCGCTGCGCTCGCTTACCCGTCGCCAAAGAACGAGCGGATCCGCCTCCAGCCAGAATCCGGCGAAAGCAACGTCTCTGCCGTTTGCCGCCGTCTCGATGCGGTCGCGATCGGCCGGCCTGTCGAAGACGGCGTCGGCGACCACCGAACCGCCTTCGGCAAGGATCAAGTCGGCACGCCATGCCATTTCGCGGTAGACGCGGTCCGACACATCAGGTCGATAAGCCCTGTCCGGCAGCTTCGTTTCGGCCGGCACCCCATGCAGGGCTTTGCGGATGCGGTCGCTTTCGACAATGCGTGCGCCGGGCGGCGCGCCGACATGTGCGGCGAGTGCCTCGGCAACGGCCGTCTTGCCGGAGCCGCTCAAGCCGCCGATGGCGATCAGCCGAGGAGGTTTTTCCTGGAGAAGTGTTCGGGCAAGCTCGAAATAGGATCTGGCCTCGGCAATCAGGCCGCCGGGCATGTCACTGCCTTCCTCGACCTGGGTTGCGGTGACATGCGCGCGCACCGCGGCCCGCACTGCCATGAAAAACGGCAGGAGGATGAAGCCGTCCTCGTCGTCTGCTTCGTCGAGATAGCGGTTCATCACCAGGTTGGCGAGTTCCGGAAAGCCGCGATGCCAGAGGTCCATCAGCAGGAAGGCCAGATCGTAAAGCACATCTATGCTGGCGATCTGGTCATTAAATTCGATGCAATCGAAGAGGCGGGGCTCGCCGTCGAAGAGACAGATGTTGCGCAGATGCAGATCGCCGTGGCAGCGCCGGATCTTGCCTGCCGCCCCCCGCCGGTCGAGCAGTTCGCGATGACGGGCGAGGGCGGTGCGGAGGATTCCGGCGAATGCCTTGATCTCGGTTTCGTCGAAAACATGGCTGGTGGCGAAGCCGGCTTCGTTGATGGCGAGCACGCCTGCCAGGTTCGAGGATCCGCTGCCGTTGTGGACCTCCGGCGCGCCACGATGATAGCGCACGATCATGCGCGCGACATCCGTCATCAGCGCAGGCGTCAGTTCGCCACCGACTGCCATTCGGTCGAGCAGCTTCGACTGATCGAAGCGGACCATCTCGATCGCCGCATCGACCAGTTTGCCGCTTCCGTCGAAGGCCAGCTCGCCGCCGGCCTCGCGGGTGACGCGCCGCACCCCCAGATAGGGGCCGGGGGCAGTCCTGGAGTTGAAATCGACCTCCTTCTCGCAAGCGGCGAGCCGCAGCGCCGGGGTCGAGAAGTCGACATAGGGCAGCTTGACCGCTCGCTTGATCTTGTAGGCGCGCTGGCCAACCAGGAATATCCGCGAGATATGGGTCTCGATCGCCTCGACCGGTCCGCTCTCGCCATATGCGGCAGGGTCCATCAACATCGCGGCCACGGATTGCTGATCCTCGACGATCATCGGATGCCTCTTTGTTTTGTACCCAACCTGGGGCGCCAGCGAGCGTGGTCGCTGAAATTCCACGCCATCAGGCCCTTGCTGCCACAGCGCCTGGATATAACCAGCCAGGTCACGAATGCGTTCCGTGATGCTGCTGCTCCGGTGTTCGGGGCGTATTCTTGGCGTCCTCCAGCGGCCTGAAACCTGTTGGCGTCGGCACGTGGGCATGTTGATACGGATCAAATGATGACCGGCGGCGTTCTTGACTCAGCGCTAGCAGCGCGCCGAGCCGTCTCGCTGTTGTTGCAACGACGATTGGCTTTGGGGCAAAATCGGGAGCAGCCGCCATAGCTTTCAGGACGATACTTGCCGTTACGGGACCGCACGAGGGAGACGGTGATCTCAAGCCTGCCGCCGACCTGTGCAACGAGATCGGCGCCTCTCTTGCTGTTCTGGTCGTTGCCGTAGCTGCGCCGCCACCAGTCGGGGAGTATGCCGCGGTCGTTTCAGAAGCCTGGCTCGACGAGCGTCGGGCCGTCGAGGATCTGTTGAAGAAGCGGACTGCTGACCTGTCGGCTTTTCTCGCCGGCAGCGTGCTTTCGGCCGATGTCTCCAGCGAATATCCGGAAGCCGGCTGGGCCGACGACACCATCGGCCGCCGTGCCCGCTATGCCGACATTACGGTCATTGGACCGGAGCTGCTCGCCAACGAAACGCTGAAAAGCAAAGCGATCGAAGGCGCATTGTTTTCTTCGGGAAAGCCCTTGCTGCTCATCCCCGCGGGGGCGCAGCCGACCCTGAAGCCGAAACGCGTGCTGATTGCATGGGACGCCCGTCTGGAGGCATCGCGTGCCGTCCGCGAATCCCTCGGCCTGCTGCCAGGCGCCGATGAGGTGCACCTCGTCATGGTCGATCCGGTGGAGGACGAGTACCGCCACGGGGCCGAACCCGGAGCCGACGCCGCCGCCTATCTCGCGCGGCATGGCGTGAATGTCACAGTCGACCGGCTGCCCAGCCTGGACCATTCAGTCGTCGACGTGCTTCGCCGGCACGCGCTCGACATCGCCGCCGACCTGATGGTGATGGGCGCTTACGGTCATTCCCGGTTGCGCGAGCGCATCTTCGGTGGCGTCACCGTCTCGATGCTTGAAGACCCGTCGATGCCGATCCTTATGGCGCGTTAGCCGCCGGCGCCCGTCATTGGCATCCCTTTTAAGTCCCAAGGGACACTGTTGCCGCCCATCTAGCCGTCTCATCGGTATCGGCGGAGCCGCGAATCTGTGGTAAGCCGCCGCTCAACCAACCAAAGGACGACACCTGTGAGCGAACCGACCGTGGCCGAGGCGACCGAAAGTATCTATGCCTCCCTCCGGGCGGACAATGCCGACATCGACGCGCATATCGCGACGCTTAAGGCGGCGATGACACGAGAAGGGATAAAACAGGCGGTGTTCGATCCGACCAGGCTGGCGCAGAACAACCGTTCGGGCCGCAAGCTGATGCAGGCTTATTTTCGGCAGCGCGGCGTGAGCGTGAGGTTTTCGGCCTCGTAGGGCGCACGCTGAGGCGCCACGGCCCGCCGGCAACCATTGTGGTCCAGGATCCGCCGGGGAGTTCAGGCAAGTCCGCTTTTGGCTTCTGTAGGCCGACATGCGGCTTCCGGCCCCGCCGACGTGAAAGTTCCTAGGAAATCGGCCGACAAATGGTCAATTCAATCACCTGCGCCGGCTGCCGAGCACATCGGCGACCGACTCGCCGCTTCTGGCCTTCGGATTTGACCGGCTATCGCATGAATCTGCTGCTTTGAGCGCTTCGGCGCGGTAAGCCTTGTCTAACGCTCCGATCCGTCGAACCGACGCGAAGAACCGTGGATAGTCGCCCGAACACAAATCGAACAAGCGGAGAAACGTCGCCACCTGATCGCCGTAGACGGAAGTCGCGGCGAGCTTCGCGTTGTTAATCGGAGAATCGAACCAGACATCGTATCCCTGGTATCCACGCCAGCGACTGTCGCGCATCTCTCGGTAGCGCATCCGCAGCCGTTCGATCGCGGCCATCTTCGCGGCCCGCTTCTGCTCAGAGGTAGCGCTGCCGTCATAGACATGGCTTAGCTCGTCCCGGGTCTGCGACACCAGCGCAAGAAATTGAGCTCTGCGCCTCCGGTCGGCTTTGTAACGGCGCAACTCGCCGGTATCACCAGCCGCGCGCAGCCATTTTCTCACGCCGGTTGTTTCGACGGCGACAGCGAATGCCTCGTTGAATGCGGAATCGTCCTTCACATAGACGCGTTGGTGGGCCAGCTCATGGAAAACTAGCCCCGCAAGATACGTTTCATCTTGGCTGAGCATCGTACTTAGCAGCGGGTCAATTGACCAGCCAAGCGTGGAATATGCAGTGATGCCCGTCACATAGACGTCCAGGCCCTGTCTCTGAAGTTCGACAGCGGTTTCAATCGCAGACCTTTTGGAGAAGTATCCTCGGTACGGAACGCATCCGAATACTGGAAAGCACCATGTTCGTGGCGTCAGCGAGAATTCCGGCGCGGCGAAGATGGCCCATGTCACCGCGTCCCGACCAACGTTAACATAGCTGCGGTAGCTATTGTTGTCCGGCAGCGCTAGTTCATCTATCGCAAACTGTCGGATGGCGCTCGCCGATTCCATTCGAGCGCGTAGTGTCCCAGGGATCGAAGGATCGTCGATCAGCTCTTCGACATCCTGGCGCGCCGCCATGATCTCCACGTGACCCTTCAAGGATTGTGCGTAGTAAGAAATGCTGGTGCAACCGGCCACGCCGGACATCACGATCGTCGCAGCAACCGAACGAAAAAATGCACGCATCACGGTTGCCCACGGCATTTGCTCACACGTCCGGATAGGGCAAACGTCGCAACTACGCCCGGTCCCAAACAGTGGCTCCAATTCGGTTGATATCCTGGGATGAGGGTTTAGGTTAGACGTTCGTCTTCGGCAAGATTGTCACAATGTGATCATTCGCTGCCAGATTGCCGAATGTCCGCTATAAGCCGGACACGGCGGCATGCGAACTATCCGCCTAGGAGGTCTTTTTCTCCTGGAGCTTCCGGTCGCATCCGGCCCACCGCTGTTGGTCCGCAATGCGCCGATGTCAGCCGTAGAGATGAACTTGTCTCTGCCTGGAAGCAGACATCGCCGGCGACGGCACCGGAGGTCACGGTTGCGCCAGCAGCGGACATATGCTCTGGACGCAGCGAAAGTCGCAATCCGGACCCCTTGCGGACCTACGGAAAGCTGCTCCGAGAGCGGAGGCGTCGAGTCATGATCGCGCGTCCCGGCTCGCCAAGCACGTGAAGTCGATCGAGCGGGTCGGCGGCATCGAGTCCTGGAACCTCCAGACCATAAACAAGGCTTTCGGACCGCCTCGAGCGCTTCTGAAGCCAGCAGATCCGCTACCGCCGAATGTATGGGCGCGGGAAGATCGACCTGCTTCAGGCCCGACTGATAGGTGCCTTCTGATGGCAAACTGCACCACAATTGCGTCAGATCCAACATTGCAGGCGATCTCACACCTCCAGATGCGCCTGCCCGAAGGCACCTCGTGGCGCAGGAGGCCAGCGTCAAACCCACAATGCCGATTGAAGCGCTTAAACGTGGGAGATGCGTCGGAGTGATCTCCAATGCGACTGACTTAGGCGACAATCAGGTCGTGTCGATCAGGAATCGCTCAAGCCGGGTGCGGATTTCTTCTCGCCAAGCTGCTTGGGCGGTACCTTGTTGAGGGCGATCTTCCGCCTACATGCTGTCAGAAAAGACCTCCCACACTAGGACAGAAGGCGCCCGTCCATCCTCCGCCTCAGGCGGAGCAGGTCATCGCAACCGTAGGAGAGACCGATGCAAGAGTCCCTCGTCGTCCGCCGCGAGACGCACATCCCGGCGCCGCCCGCCGCGGTGTTCGCCCTCCTGACCGATCCGGAGAAAATCCTGCGCTGGATGGGAACGGAGGCTGAGGTCGAGCCGCAGCCTGGCGGGCTCTATCTCGTCAATGTCACTGGGGCTCGCTGCGCTCGCGGCTCCTTCCGCGAGGTGGTGCCGGTGCACCGCCTGGCCTACAGCTTTGGCTGGGACGGCAGCGAGGTGGTGCCGCCGGGGTCGAGCCTGATCGAGGTCGACCTGATCGAGCAGCCGGACGGAACGCTGCTGCGCCTGACCCACACCGGCCTGCCTAACGCCGAGCAATGCGCCGGCCATGCGGAAGGCTGGGCCCATTACCTCGGCCGGCTGGCCGAGGTTGCGGCCGGGCGTGAACCGGGGCCGGACCCCTGGCATGGCAGGGACTGACTCTTTCCGCTCGTCGCTCGCAGGGGTGTCGAAGGCTGCCTCATCGAGGATTGGACCGTGAGTCTGGAGGATGGCGTCTATGTAAAGGAGTAGTTGTGCCGGCGGCAGTCCCATGGCCTCGCCCTGAATGTCACCTCTCCCTTAAGTACGCCCTTAACGACGTCCCGTCCGGTCCCGTTGAGGGCGTCCTCACGTGACAACATGACAGGCAGAAGCGCCATCCCGCGGCGCGGATGACAGGCTAGTGGCCGCGGTGGCATAATCGCGGCATGGATCTGCCCGCGCCACTCGCCTGGTTGTTGGACGAGGCCGGCTCTTCGCCCGGCTCTGACTGGTTCCTGGCCGAGCTCGGCGGCCGGCTGCTGGCCGACGGCCTGCCGTTGGCC
>NZ_AYWU01000019.1:0-240451 GCF_000502375.1 Mesorhizobium sp. L48C026A00
GCCGCAAAGGCGTCGGCCAGCGCGTCCTCGGCGCCGGCCACGTCGCGCGTGCGGGCGGCGAGGAAGGCGATGAGCTTGCCGTAGCTTTGCCGGGCGGCCGCTTCCGCCGCCGCCCGGGCGACCTCCAGGTCATTCGTCATCACATGGTTTGTTCCCAGATCGGCCGCACCTCGACTGTGCCGGTGCTGGCAGCTGGGCATCGCGCCGCCCAGGCAATAGCCGCGTCGGCGTCCTCCGCCTCGATCATGTAGAAACCGGCGAGCTGCTCCTTGGTATCGGCATAGGGACCGTCGAGCACGTTGGTCTTGCCGTTGGCCATCCGCACCGAGGTCGCGGCTTGGGTCGGCTTCAGCCGGTCACCGGCCAACCAGGAGCCGGACTTCTTCAACGCCTCGGTATAGGCGCCATAGGCTGCGCTGATCTCGTAGGTCTTCTCCATCGGCGCGGCCGCCATCGCGGCTTCGTTCACGTAGATCAAAAGCATGTATCGCATGGTCTTCTCCATTTTCGAAGGCCGCATCGTTGCGAGCCGAACGTATGTCGCGCGGCCTCGCGCGATTTCGACAGGCTCTGCGAAAATCTTTCGGCTCCGATCGCACATCGCGCAAGCGGCCATGCGTTGCGGCATCACTCAGTCGTTCGTCTAATGGATATTATTGCGGGTTGGCATTTCCCGCCTGCTGTCTAAACTCGCCCCGGGTCGCGCGGTGGCAGATATTTCAGGGAGGAGATCACATGCACAATTTCAGGACGAAATTTATTGTCGCCGGCACGCTGGCGCTGTCGCTGGGCCTTGGCGCGGTGTCGGCCAAGGCGCAGGAATTCATCAACGTGCTGACCGGCGGCACCTCGGGCGTCTATTATCCGCTCGGCGTCGCACTGTCGGAAATCTACGGCAAGGGCATTGAGGGCGCCCGTACCCAGGTGCAGGCGACGAAGGCCTCGGTCGAGAACCTCAACCTGTTGCAGCAGGGCAAGGGCGAGATCGCCTTCGCGCTCGGCGATGCCGTCAAACTGGCCGCCGAGGGCAACACCGAGGCCGGTTTCCCGGGCAAGCTCGACAAGCTGCGCGGCGTCGCCGCCATCTATCCCAACTATATCCAGATCGTTGCCAGCAAGGAATCCGGCATCAAGACGCTTGCCGACCTCAAGGGCAAGAGCCTGTCGGTCGGCGCGCCGGCCTCCGGCACCGAGCTCAACGCCCGCGCCATCTTCGCCGCCGCCGGGCTGAAATACGAGGATCTCGGACGGGTCGAGTATCTGCCCTTCGCCGAATCGGTCGAGCTGATCAAGAACCGCCAGCTCGACGCCACGCTGCAATCGGCCGGCCTCGGCGTCGCCTCGATCCGCGACCTCGCCACTTCGGTGCCGATCAACGTCGTCGCCGTACCGGCGCAGGACGTCGCCAAGATCGGCTCGCCCTATCTTTCGGTGACCATTCCCAAGGGCACCTATGAAGGCCAGACCGAGGACGTCGCGACCGCCGCCGTCGGCAATTTCCTCATCACCCACGCCGACGTCTCCGACGAGACCGGCTATCAGATGACCAAGCTGCTGTTCGAAAATCTCGACCAGCTCACTGCTGCCCACGCCGCCGCCAAGGCGATCGACATGGCCAAGGCGCTCGACGGCATGCCAGTGCCGCTGCATCCCGGTGCCGAGCGGTATTACAAGGAAAAGGGATTGGTGAAATAGGGGTGCTCCCTCCCCCTTGAGGGGAGGGTGCCGAGCGAAGCGAGGCGGGTGGGGTCGGTGCAGGCCGCGCACTGCCGCAACGACCCCACCCGTCCATCCGCCTTCGGCGGCTGTCCACCCTCCCCTCAAGGGGGANGGGGGGGGGGGTGTCGGTGCAGGCCGCGCACTGCCGCAACGACCCCACCCGTCCATCCGCCTTCGGCGGCTGTCCACCCTCCCCTCAAGGGGGAGGGATTGCGCCCGCCAGGAACCCGCCAATGACCGACGCCCATCCCGAAACGCCGACCGTTCTTTCCCCCACCGCCGAAGCCCCGCTCGAAGGGCTGCCGCCGGGTTTCGGCGACGGCTTCGCCGGCAAGGCCGCCTTTCTCATCGCCATCGCCTTCTCCGTCTTCCAGATCTACATCGCCGCCTATGGCAGCCTGCCGAGCCAGGTGGTGCGCGCCATGCATGTCGGCTTCTTGCTGCTGCTCGGCTTTGGCCTGATCGCCAATCTGCGCGCCACAAGCACACCGGCGAAAGCAGCATTCTGGACGCTCGGCCTGCTCGGCTTTGGCACCGGCCTCTACAATTGGGTGTTCTATGCCGATCTCATCCGGCGCTCCGGCTTCCTCAACACACCGGACCTGATCGTCGGCACGGTGCTGGTTGTGCTGGTCTTCGAGGCCGCGCGGCGGCTGATGGGGCTGCCGCTTGCCCTGATCGCCTTGATCTTTTTCGCCTACGCTTCCTTCGGCAATCACCTGCCGCCGCCCTTCATCCATCGCGGCTATGATTTCGCCCAGCTTATCGACACCTTCGCCTTTGGCACCGAAGGCATATACGGCACGCCGGTCTACGTCTCGGCCGCCTATATCTTCATCTTCGTCGTCTTCGCCGCCTTTCTCGAGCGCGCCGGCATGATCGCGCTGTTCAACGACTTCGCGCTTGGCCTGGTCGGCACATGGCGCGGCGGACCGGCCCAGGTCTGCGTTCTGTCCTCGGCGCTGATGGGCACCATTTCCGGCTCCGGCGTCGCCAATGTGGTGGCCAGCGGCCAGTTCACCATTCCGCTGATGAAGCGCTTCGGCTTCCGTTCGGCTTTCGCCGGCGCGGTCGAGGCGACCTCGTCGATGGGCGGCCAGATCATGCCGCCGGTGATGGGCGCGGTCGCCTTCATCATGGCCGAGACGCTGAACATCCCCTATGCCGAGGTGGTCAAGGCAGCGATCATCCCGGCGCTGCTCTATTTCGGTGCCTGCTTCTGGCAGGTGTACCTGGAAGCCGGCAAGGCCGGCCTGCAGGGCATGGCCAAGGCGGACCTGCCCAATCCGTGGCACGCGGTGAGAAGGCATTGGCCGCTGGTGCTGCCGCTGGCCGCGCTCATTTATCTGCTGTTTGCCGGCTATACGCCGATCTTCGCCGGCACCATGGGGCTGGCGCTGACCATCGTGCTCATCCTCGGCACGCCGCTGGCGGCTTTGATCGGGCCGCTTGCCTTCCGCATCGTCTTTTGGCTGGCGCTGGGGCTTGCCGCCGCCTCCTTCATGAGGTTCGGCGTCAACATCCTCAGTTTTGTCATCGCCGGGCTCGTCATCGCCTGCGTCACCTTCAGGGGCGGACGCGAGACGCTGCAGATATGCATAGATTCGCTAGCCGAGGGAGCAAAGAACGCGCTGCCGGTCGGCATCGCCTGCGCCATCGTCGGCGTCGTCATCGGCACCTTGACGCTCACCGGCATCGCCTCCACCTTCATCGGCTGGATCATCTCCATCGGCGAGAACAATCTGTTCCTGTCGCTGGTGCTGACCATGCTCACCTGCCTGGTGCTCGGCATGGGCATACCGACGATCCCCAACTACATCATCACCTCGTCGCTGGCCGGGCCGGCACTGCTGTCACTCGGCGTGCCGCTGGTGGTCAGCCACATGTTCGTCTTCTATTTCGGCATTATGGCCGACCTCACTCCGCCGGTGGCGCTGGCCGCCTTCGCCGCCGCGCCGATGGCCAAGGAGAGCGGCCTCAAGATCGGCATCCAGGCCACCAAGCTTGCCGTCGCCGGCTTCGTCGTGCCGTTCATGGCGGTCTACACCCCGGCGCTGATGCTGCAGGACCCCGGTCCGATCGCCGCCCAGTTCGGTTATCCCGTCGAGGTCGCCTATATCGTTGCCAAGGCCTCCATGGGCATTGCCCTGTGGGGCGCAGCCGCCGTCGGGTTCCTGGCCCGGCGCATGGCCTGGTGGGAACGTCTCGTCGCCTTCGCCGCCGGCGTGCTGCTGGTTGCCGCACTGCCTGTCACCGACGAAGCCGGGTGGGCACTCTCTGTCGCCTGGATCGGCTGGCACTGCTGGCGGGCGCGGCAGGCCACCGGCACCGCATGAGCCTCTGTATCCTCGCAGCCGGCAAGACGGTGACGCTCACTGTCGCCGCCTTCACGCTCGCCTGGACGCATTCGGTGGAAAAGACGCATTGGCAGGAGGACTGGAAGGTGACGCCTTCCGGCTTGGAGATCGCCGAGGCACGGATCAAGGGCTCGGGCGCCGGCATGGAACCGCCGGAAGGCTCGGTGCTGCGGGACGGTTGGTGGGTCTATAAACCCAAGATGGCGCCGCAGCGGCGCCTTGTGCTCGCGGCCTCCGGCGCGACCGGTGAAGGCTGGACGCTGTGCACGGTTCAGGGCTGCCGCGAACTGGGCAAGGCGGCAGGCGACACGACGGTGCTGGAGCTGTGCGAAGGTTAGTACCAGCCGCGGTAGCGGACGGTCGGCAAGCGGGTGCGGGACCTCGTCCTCCAGGGCGTTGTCGGATGTCGAGTTCCGGGCACAGCCACATAAGCAGACCAAAGACGCTCCATCGTTAGCCGCCAAAACCGGATTCCGACTGAGCGAGCCGACTTTCTTCCTTGCGGAAGAATGCTTTGAAAAACAGAATGTCGGAAGCCGACCTGATTGCCCGGGCGATCAACGCGGTTGCGAGCACGGCAAAGATCAGGCGAACGAAAAACACACTGGTGAAGTCTGCACCCAGAGCGATGACAACCAGCGTGTCCTCTATGAGACTGTGGGCAAAGCCCATGAACACGCAAGCGAGGAAGATCTGGCGCGGGTCTACGCTGGTCGTGCGCGCCTCGCGGATCAGCAGTCCCGCGCCATAGGAAATTCCAAGAAACAGACCGACCGCAGTGAACGGCACCGCTTGTGACTGGATGCCGGCAAGGCGAAACAGCGGTGAAAGCCCGTTGTTCAGCCAACCCAGGATGCCCGACATCTTGAGTAGCTCGATCAGCCAGCTTAGTGCGAGGAGGATGACGAGCATGGTTGCCAGGGTTTTGAGCATGCCTGGAAAAAAACTGCTCCAATCAGTGCCTTCGACCATTGGTATCCACGCCGGCTTCAGCGGCTCGGATAGCCATCCGGTTGCTGCGAATATCTGGTGCAGGAGCATGGCAAGGATCAGGCCGCCGCCAATGCGAAGTGCTGCAGTGACCACGAAGCTTGGCCCAACCTTCTGAATGATGCGTTGTTCAATCGGAATGGCATGCGCAAATAGCAAAAGGGTTGAAAGAAGGGTCATGTCGGCAGTGCTCAACGTCGAAACCGGGGCCAGAGTGAACACGGTCACCACCGCGCCCCAAATTCCCACCAGCAATCCCGTTAGCCAGGCAAGAGCGAGCTCGGGCGGCAGTCCAACCAGCGTCATGAGAGGCGCGAAGAACGGAGAGATCGCCCGGATGACACCAAGATCCTGCAGGATCTGTGTGGCTATCGTGACCGGAACGATAATCCGAACCAATTCCCAATAGATTTCAAGCGTTTCCAGCGTCTTTCGATAGAGGGCGGTCTGCACTGCCATGGCGATTGTCTCCGTGATTGACGCCAAATGACTACCGTGAGACGGTTCGCATTTGTGGTCAAAATTTGCGGACTTGTGCAATAAAATTGCAGACCGGTAGACGACGACGGAGGACCGGAATGGACCGGATCGACGGGAAGCTTCTCAAGCTTTTGCAAGAAGACGCTTCGCGAACAAATGCCGACCTGGCGGCGGAGGTCGGGCTTTCACCCTCCAGCTGCTTGCGCCGCATACGGCGGCTAAAGTCAGTCGGTGTCATCGACCGCGTTGTCGCGCTTCTTGATCCGGCCAAGGCCGGCAGGGGGATGAAGGCTATCGTCACGGTCGAGCTGGAGCGCCACGGCGAGCAGCATATGCGCCGCTTCCTCGAGCTTGCCGCCATGGAACCAGGGGTGATCCAGGCCTACAGCGTGAGCGGCTCGACCGACGCTGTCCTTATGCTGCGGCTGATGGATATGCACGAGTTTGACACTTTGTGCGAGCGGCTGTTCCGAGATCGGACGAATGTGGCGCGGTATTACACCATGTTTGTGATTCGAACCGCCAAGGAGACGACCGCAATCCCGCTCTAGCTTTTCGGAGGCAACTTGGCGGAAGGGATCTTGCAGCTACTGGGCGGTCACGCGAGTCCCGGCTGCCTGGTGTCAAACGGCACTTAGCTTGCCGGCGGCGAGATATAAGCCCCAGAATCTCGAAGCCCAGATTCTCGAAGCCCCAGAATCTCAAAATTCTGGAAACTCAGACCCTTGGCGTTGTCGCACGCCGCCTGTCGGCGAGCCCAGGACGTTCCGTGCGATAGGTGGTCGCACGATGATCGGCGGCCGGCCTGCAGATCCGGCTATCGTGACGGCTTTCCATGGTCGTCATCAGTGCGCGCTGATGCCGAGCGTGTGGCCGCGGCGTGCGCAAGCGGGGCCTGGGCCGCGCATGTAATAGCGCTCCGGCCGGTAGGTCGGCGCGACGAATTCGCGGATGGCAGCAGCGTAGCCGATGAGGTGCGTCAAGAAGTTCATTTTCCCTGTCCCTGTCCCGATTTCGGATGTCCCTTCCGAATTGCGTGGGATCATAGCGTCGAGGCGTGAATACTCGGTGAACACGATGTTAATCTTTGGTCAAAAAGGCCTTGGTTCGTGGCTGGAATGCGGCTGATTCGGGGTCTTTCCATGCAGTTCGTCGGCATTCCGGCTAGTGTGACTTTTGCATCACATATGTTTCGTTTGGATGTCGCTCCGACGCGCTTGTGTTTCAACTTTGGCCGGTGCCGCGAAATTTCCGTGCTTGCGCAAATTTCCCTGATTACTCGGGAAAGCCAGGAACCCGTCCGATAGAAGCACGTTGACGCTGAGAGCCGGGACCAACCCCGGCCCAGCGGCTTCCGAGCGGAACCGCCGCCGGAACCCCCAACACAGCAAGAACAATGGAAAGGCAAAGCCATGGGTTTCTTTTCGAAAGACATCAAGACGCTGGACGACCTCTTCGTCCACACGCTGCGCGACATCTATTACGCCGAGAAACAGATCGAGAAGTCGCTGCCGAAGATGATCGACAAGGCGACCGACCCGCAGCTGAAAGCCGGCCTTGAAAAGCATCTCGGCCAGACCAAAGGTCATATCGAGCGCGTCGAGAAGGTGTTCGAACTACATGGCGTGAAGGCCAAGACGGTCAACTGTCCGGCCATCGACGGCATTCTCGAGGAAGCCGATGAAGTCAGCGGCGACATCGACGACAAGGACGTTCTCGACGCCGCCCTGATCGCATCCGCTCAGGCGGTCGAGCACTACGAGATAACCCGCTACGGCACGTTGATCTCCTGGGCCAAGCAGCTTGGCCGCACCGACTGCGCCAATGTCCTGGCCAACAACATCAAGGAAGAGCAGGCGACCGACCGCAAGCTCACCGAGATTGCGGAAGCCAAGGTCAACCTTCAGGCCGCCGAGTAGAAGCTCGATCGAGGCAACGCCGGACAACCGGCTTTGCCTCACTTTCCGTACCTGGGCTTCGACCGTACAATGCGCCACGCTCGTTCCAGGGATTGCGCGAGGACAAACCGGCGGAGGAAGTCGTGCAGGAAAAGCCGAAAGCACCCGCTGGCAGGGCCGACAGCAAGGCAAAGCCTGCCAGCGGCAAGGGCGAGACATCCGCCGCTGTCAAATCCACGGAGGCGGCAGACACCGTCATAAAACTTTCTCACCCGGACAAGCTTCTGTGGCCGCAGGAGAAGATATCGAAGCAGGGCCTGCTCGATCATTACGCTTTGGTCTGGCCGCGCATGCAACAATTCGTCGTCAATCGGCCGCTCAGCCTGGTGCGGGCACCGGACGGCGTCAGTGGCCAACGCTTTTTTCAGAAGCATGCCTCCGCGGGCATGCATGACAAGATCGCCAAGATGAAGGATCCGACCGACGGCGAGGAGATCCTGTTCATCCGCGATTTCGACGGTGTCGCTGCCTTGGTCCAGCTCGGCGTGGTCGAGATCCATATCTGGGGCTGCACCATCGACGAACTGGACAAGCCGGACCAGATCATCTTCGATCTCGATCCCGACGAAGGCGTCGACGTGAAAGCGGTGCGCGCGGCGGCGCTCGAAATTCACGGCCGGCTCGATGCACTGTCATTGCCGAATTTCGTCAAGACCTCGGGCGGCAAGGGCTACCATGTCGTCGTGCCGCTGAAACCGTCGGCGGATTGGGATGAGGTGAAGGACTTCGCCCATGATTTCGCCCGTGCCCTCGAGCAGGCCGCCCCTGATCGGTATACAGCGACGCTGTCGAAGAAGGCGCGCACCGGCAAGATCTTCATCGACTATCTGCGCAACGGCCGCGGCTCGACCACGGTGGCCCCCTATTCGTCGCGCGCCAAGAAGGGCGCCACGGCATCGATGCCGGCGATTTGGGCCGAGGTCGAGGCCGGGTTGGCGCCGAACGCATTTCCGATCGGCGACAAGACGACGCTGAAACAGTTGGCGAAAGCCGATCCCTGGGCGGATTTTTTCAAGCAGGGCAAGCCGCTCAAGCGCGGCTGACAATCAAGCGAGAAACACCCTCTCGAAGGCCTGCTTGCCCATCGGCGAGAAGATTACCGCGCGGCTGTCCTTCTCGCGCCGCGCCCATTTTTCCAGAAGGATCTTATCGAGGATGGCAGCGCCCAGCGTGCCGGCCAGATGCGAGCGCCGCACGCTCCAGTCGAGGCAAGCCCGGCACACCGGTCGTCGCGCCTTGCTCTCGACATCGATGCCGATCGCGGCAAAATGCGAGGCGGCCGACGGCCCGAGCCGGATCTCCTTGTCGTCGCGCAGGAGCACTTGTCGAGCGACTAGACGGTCCAGCATCGCCACGGCCTGCTCGCCGGCGAGATGGTCGTAGCAGACCCGCGCCACGCGCATCGCCGCATCGCGCGGACCCGGCCGCACCCGCTGCGGTCCGACCGCGGCGGCGACGCCGGTGATCGCCTCGATCATGCCAGCCACCTGCGGCCCGGCGAGCCCGTAGTAGCGATGCCGCCCCTGGCTCGCCAGCGTCAGCAGCCCGCCTTCCATCAGTTTCGACAGGTGCGAGCTGGCGGTCGGCAGCGACACGCCGGCCTCGAGCGCCAGTTCGCTCGCTGTCAGCGCCGTGCCACCCATCAGTGCGGTCAGCATGTTTGCCCGCGCCGGATCGCCGACCAGGCTGGCGATGCGGGCTATATCTGGTCCTTCACGCATAATTCGTCCTTCATCGAAGCATGGGCGTCAGATAACCACTATCCTGCGCTGAGATCAAGGAGATGACGATGACCGCAAGAACCGCTTCCCACACCGTGCCTGTCAGCCGCTTCGGCCGGCGGCCGTCTCCGTTCATGATCTTGCGCCGGGCGCATCTGCGGCTGCTGGCGCGGTGGTATGACCGCCATCTGCAACGCCTCGACCTCGCCGAGATTGACGAGCATCTTTTGCGCGATCTTGGCCTGACGCCACAAGACGTTCGCCGCGAATGCGCGAAATCCTTCTGGCAAGCGTGATCAGCATGGAAAATTGCCTAGCACATAGAACCACAGAAGGTTTCGACACCGCTCGAACTGTCGCCGCAACAAATCAGATTCAGCAAGGAGACAAAAGATGACCATCACCTGCTTCATCCGCTACGAGATCGACCCGTTCGGCAAGGCGGCGTTCGAGGAGTATGCCCGCAACTGGGGCCAGGCGATCCCGCGCTGCGGCGCCGATCTGATCGGCTATTTCGCGCCGCATGAGGGCTCGGCCACGACAGCCTATGCCGCCTATAACATCGACAGCCTGGCGGCTTACGAAGCCTACCGTATCAGGCTCGCCGCCGACCCGGCCGGCAAGGCCAATTACGAGTTCGCCCGGCGTGAAAAATTCATCCTGAAAGAGCATCGGACTTTTTTGAAACTCGCATCCGGGCCGCATGCCTCTCTGGTGAAACTGTGATCGCCGTCATCTTCGAGGTCGAGCCGGCAGCGGGCAAGCGCGACGCTTATCTCGGCCTCGCCGCCGACCTGCGCCCGCTGCTCGACGGCATCGACGGTTTTCTGTCGATCGAGCGCTTCCAGAGCCTTGTCGACCCGAGCCGCATCCTGTCGCTGTCGTTCTGGCGTGACGAGGAAGCGGTGAAAGCCTGGCGCAACACGGAGGAACATAGGCAGGCGCAGAGGGCCGGCCGTGGCGGCATCTTTGCCGACTACCGTCTGCGCATCGCCCACGTCGTGCGCGACTATGGCCTGACCGAACGGGCCGAGGCGCCTGAGGACAGCCGGGCGGCGAACGGGTGAGTGGGGCGGCTCTTCCTTCTCCCCTTGTGGGAGAAGGTGTCGCCGAAGGCGACGGATGAGGGGTGTTCCAGCTTGGCACCGACAGTACTCCGTCCAACACCCCTCTACCGTCTCGGCGCTGCGCGCCGATCCACCGCCCGGGGCGAGTCACGGGCCTCGCCCGCCCTTCGGCCCCGACAAGGGGAGAAGGCAAGAGGGCTGCTAGGCATTCCCGATCAGCACTCCAGCCGCAAACACCAGCGCGCCGCCCAGCACCACCTGGAAGGTGGCGCGCCAGAACGGCGTCTGCATATAACGGTTCTGCACAAAGGCGATCGCCCACAGTTCGAAGAACACCACCACGACCGCGAGAATTGTCGCGGTCCAGAAATACGGAATGAGGTAGGGCAAGGCGTGACCGAGGCCACCCAGCGCCGTCATCACGCCTGTGGTGATGCCGCGTTTCACCGGCGAGCCGCGGCCCGACAGCTTGCCGTCGTCGGAGGCGACCTCGGTGAAGCCCATCGAGATGCCGGCGCCGATTGAGGCGGCAAGCCCGACCAGGAAGGTCTGGAACGTGTCGTGCGTGGCGAACGCGGCGGCGAAGATCGGCGCCAGCGTCGACACCGATCCGTCCATCAGCCCGGCCAGTCCCGGCTGCACATAGGTCAGGATGAACTGGCGCTGCTCGGCCGCTGCTTCCTCGGCTTTCACCGCGCCCGACACATGCTTTTGCTCCAGCCGCTGCGCCAGCGTCTCGTGGCCCTGTTCGGCCACCGCCAGATTGTCGAGCAGCTTTCGCGTCGAGGCGTCGCTGGTGCGTTTCGCCGCTTCGACATAGAACAGGTAGGCCTGACGCTCCATAGACTCGGCCTGTTGGCGCACATGTTCGATGCCGAGCGGCCGGACCAGCCAGTCGGGCTTGCGCTCGTAATAGCCCTTTACGTGCTCGCGCCGGATCAGCGGAATGCGCTCGCCAAAACGCTCGCGGTGAAGCTCGATCAGCGAGTCGCGATGGCCATCCTCCTCCTCCGCCATTTCCTCGAACACTTTGGCCGAATGCGGAAACCTATCCGCCAGCCCGTCGGCATAGGCGCGGTAGATACGCCCGTCATCCTCTTCGGAAGAGATGGCGAGCGCCAGGATCTCTTGCTCCGAGAGCGACTCGAAGGGACGGCGACCAAAATCGAAAACACGGGAAAGCATGAGAAATCCGCCCTAGTTTAGAATTATTCTAAACTAGAGTTTGGTGCACCGTTGGTCAATCGGTTGTAGCCGGAGGTTCAAATTTATGGTTGCGGGAATCCTCCGCCCAGCGCCCTTCATTATTGGCGAATGTTCACCTATATAGTGGGCTTAAGCCAAGCGAAAGGAACCCGGATGCCGGCAAAACAGCCCACCCATGCATTTGACCCGAAACCCGTTCTCGACCTGATCGCCAGCATCGAGGCCGATCTGCAGCGCCTGAAGGGCCTGGTCGAGCAGCAGGTCGAGAAATTCGACCCGGCCAATCCGCACAACAAGGCCCCCGACGGCAAGCTGACCGAGGAGGGCGTCGAATGCTGCTACCGCCTGTTCGACGAGGGCAAGTCGCGCTATTCGGTTGCCCAGCAGATGAAGATATCCTTCGCCGCCGCCACCCATCGCTTCAACACCTGGCGCAAGATGGGCGGCGCCAAACGGCAACGGACGCTTTTGGGGTGAGGAGCGGTCGGCGAGGAGCGCCACTCTCTGCTCGCAATCCACGAATTGTCTCGGTCACATTTTTCCAGTGGTGCGCGGCCTGGTTTTCCGTGCACCATGGGGCGGTTTCATTCTGCAGGACCTCACCATGACCACCCCTCCCGGCATCGCCGATATCCACCGCGCAGCAACGCGATTGTCCGGCCTGATCGTCGAAACGCCGCTGATCGAATCACCGGAACTGAACAAGCGTTTCGACGCCAGGATCCTGTTCAAGCCGGAGACGCTGCAGCGCACCGGCTCGTTCAAGTTCCGCGGCGCCTACAACAAACTGTCGTCGCTGAGCGATGAGCAGCGCAGCCGCGGCGTCGTCGCCTTCTCGTCGGGCAACCACGCGCAAGGCGTCGCCGCGTCGGCGGCGATGTTCGGCGTCAAGGCGGTTATCGCCATGCCCACCGATGCGCCGGCAATGAAGGTCGGCAATGTCAGGAAAATGGGCGCCGAAGTGGTTCCGTTCGACCGGTTTCGCGACGATCGCATGGCGGTGGTTCGCCCGTACATGGAACGGGGCATGGTCCTGGTGCCGCCTTTCGACGACCCGGCCATCATCGCCGGCCAGGGAACGATCGGCCTCGAACTGATGGCGCAGGCGAAAGCACTCGGGGTGAGCCTCGACGCGGTCGTCATCCCCTGCGGCGGCGGCGGCCTGAGCAGCGGCATCTCCATCGCGGTCAAGGACGCCTCGCCGGGCACCGCCGTCTGGGCGGTGGAACCCCAGCATTTCGACGACACCTGTCGTTCGCTGGCCAGAGGTGCTCGGGTTTCGATCGAACCCGGCCACACTTCGATCTGCGACGCGCTCCTCACCGCCGAGCCGGGCGCGATCACCTTCGAGATCAACCGCAGGAATCTCGCCGGCGGCATTGCCGTGTCCGACAGAGCGGCGGCACAGGCCATGCGCGACGCCATGGCCCATCTCAAGCTGGTGGTCGAGCCCGGCGGCTGCGTCGGGCTGGCCGCGCTGTCATCGGGCGAGATCGAGCTATCAGGCAAATGCGTCGCCGTGGTGCTGTCCGGCGGCAATGTCGATTTCGGCACCTATGCGGAGATCATGGCGGCGGCTTAGGTGGCGACCGAACCGGCACCATTCAAAAAAGGCTGACACGAAATGAAACTGCTCTTCAGCCGCAATCCCAATCCTCGCCTCGCGGTCGCCGTGGCACGTTATCTCGACGCAAAGCTCGACTTTGAGTTCGCATCGCCCTTCGCTCCCGGGCAGGCTGAGCGATATCGCCCGCTGAATCCCAATCTTTCATTGCCGATACTCGTAGGCTCGGGAAACAGCCTCTGGGAGGCTGACGCCATAGCCTGCCGGCTTTCACGCGACGCGCATTCGGATCTCTGGCGCACCGGCGACGACGAACCCGAGATGATCCGATGGCTCAGTTGGGGTAAAGAGAGCTTCGCAAGAGCTTGCGACGTCGTGCATTTCGAACGCGGCACCAAGCAGCGCTATGGGATTGGCCCGATCGATCAGCACCGGGTTGAGGAGGGGCTGAGAGACTTTCGCACGGCCGCTGCAACACTTGAGGCCGCGCTTTCCGAGCGAGACTGGCTGGTCGAAAACTCGGTCTCCTATGCCGACTTTCGAATGGCGACGTTTCTGCCTTTCAACGATGTCGCCAGATTGCCGCTCGACGATTATCCTTCGGTCAGTCGTTGGTATCGCCAGCTTGAAGAGATCGACGCCTGGCGCGATCCCTTCAAAGGACTGGATGCGCCTGAATTGCCGCCGGTCCCGGATCAGGCCAGACCGGCATAAAATCTCGATCCGAATGGTCATGCATCCAAGGTGACATCTCGGCCATTGCGTGAGCTATTGAGTTGGATCCTAATCCAGCGTCCGGCGGAACCGCACCAGCGCCACGCCGGCAAACAGCGCCACGAACACGACCAGCCAGCCGATTTCGGTCGCGACCGCCGGCAGGTCGGCGCCCTTCAGCATCACCGCGCGGATGATGCGCAGGAAATGCGTCAGCGGCAGGATCTCGCCGAAGATCTGCGCCCAGCCAGGCATGCCGCGATAGGGGAACATGAAGCCCGACAACAGGATCGACGGCAGGAAGAAGAAGAAGGTGAGCTGCAGTGCCTGCATCTGCGTGCGCGCCATCGTCGAGATGGTGTAGCCGAGCAGCACCAGCGCCAGCACGAAGACCAGAACCGCCGCAAGCAGCAGCGACAACGACCCGGTGAAGGGAACCCCAAACAGCAGCTTGGCCGCCGCCAGCACCACCGCCACTTGCACGGCGCCGACCACCAGATAGGGCAGCACCTTGCCGAGCATGATTTCGAGTGGGCTGGACGGCATCGCCAGAAGGTTTTCCATCGTGCCGCGCTCGGTCTCGCGCGTCAGTGCGATCGAGGTCATCATCACCATCGTCATCTGCAGGATGACGCCGAGCAGGCCGGGCACGATGTTGTATTGCGAGATGCCTTCCGGATTGTAGCGTCGGTGCACAACGACTTCGAGCTGGCCTCGGGCAGCTTCGGCGGCCGTCTCCTGCATGCCGCGCGCCCTGAGCAGCGCCTGGTTGGCAACGGTGCCGAGCGTCGAAATGGCCCCGCTGGCGACTGCCGGGTCGGTCGCATCAGCCTCGATCAGGATTTGCGGCTGGTCGCCGCGCTCGACTCGCCGGGCAAAGTCGGCGGGAATGGTGACGACAAAGGCGACGTCGCCACGCGCCATCAGGAATTCCGCCTCGGCGGCATTTTGCGCGACATGGTCGAAGCGGTAGTAGCCGGTGGTCTGCAGCGCCGAAACCATGGCTCGCGTATAGGGATCGCTGCTCATCGCCACCAGGGCGGCCGGCAGGCTCTTTGGATCGTTGTTGATGGCATAGCCAAACAGCACCAGCTGCATTAGCGGCACGCCCAGCATCATGGCGAAGGTGATGCGGTCGCGCCGCATCTGGATGAACTCCTTGATCAGCAGCGCGCCGAGCCTGGCGAAGGAAAAGACGCTGTTTATCCCGTTTTTCATCCCATATTGTCCTTCGAGCCGGACATGAACTGGATGAACACATCCTCCAGGCTGGTCTCGCCCGGCGTCACCGTGACGCCCTTGTGGTCTTTCTCGACATCGGCGAGCGCAGCCTGAAGCGCCGTCTTGTCGGAGCCGACGACGTGCAGCGTCGCGCCAAACGGCGCCACCTGGTCGACACCGGACCGGCCGCTGAGTGCGGCAGCGACCTGGTCGAGGCGCGGACCCTGCACAACGAAGGTCGTCAGCCCGGCATTCCTGACCACCTCGTCGACCGTGCCGGTGGCCAGCATCCTGCCGTAGGAGATGTAGCCGATGCGATGGCAGCGCTCGGCCTCGTCCATATAGTGGGTGGAGACCAGCACGGTCAGCCCGCCGCTGGCCAGCCGATGGATCTCGTCCCAGAATTCACGCCGCGCCTTCGGATCGACGCCCGCCGTCGGCTCGTCGAGCAGCAGCAATCTGGGCTTGTGCATGATGCAGGCGGCCAGCGCCAGCCGCTGCTTCCAGCCACCGGACAGCGTGCCGGCCAACTGGTCCTTGCGCGAGGTGAGGCCAAGATCCGCCAGCGTCCTGGCGACATGCTCGTTGAGCGGCTTCAACCCATAGAGCCGCGCTACGAATTCCAGGTTTTCGGCGATGGTCAAATCCTCGTAGAACGAGAATTTCTGGGTCATATAGCCGACTTCGCGCTTGATCCTCAGACTGTCGGTGCGGATGTCGAAGCCGAGCACCGTGCCTTCGCCCTCATCCGGCGTCAGCAGGCCGCACATGATGCGGATGGTCGTCGTCTTGCCAGAGCCGTTGGGGCCGAGGAAGCCGACGATCTCGCCCTCGGCCACCGTCATCGTCACATGGTCGACGACGGTCTTGTCACCAAAACGCTTGACCAGGCCGTGGACGTCGATGACGTTCATTTGCCGATATCCGCCAGTTCGACATCAACGATCTGCCCCGGTTGCAGCGCGCCGGCGTCGCCCTCCGGCCGCGCCTCGACCAGATAGACCAGCTTCTGCCGGGTCTCGAGCGAGTAGATCACCGGCGGCGTGAATTCCGGGTCCGGCGACACGTAGCTGACGCGAGCCTTCACGTCCGGCCCGCAGCCGTCGCAATGGACGTTGAGCAGCGTGCCGACTTCCACCGACGAGAACGCGCTTTCCGGCACATAGACGCTGAGCTTCACCGCGCCGTCCGGCAGAATCGAAATGACCGGCGCGGTCGGCCCGGCGGTGTCGCCGGGATAGCGGATCACATCGTTGATGCGGCCGGGCGAAGGCGCCGCCAGCACACGCTTCGACAGCCGCCAGCGCGCCTGCTCCAGCGCCGATTGCGCCTGCCTGACCTGATTGTCGGCGGCCTTGATCGTCTCGGGCCGCGCCGGCAGGCCTCCGACAGCGAGATTGGCTTCCGCCTGGCCGAGCTGCGCGTTGGCAGTTTCCAGCGACGCCGAAGCCGTATCATAATCGGCCTGGGTGCCGGTGCCGCGTTTGAACAAATCGCTGGCGCGGGTGTATCTGCGTTTGGCGTCGGCGGCTTGCGCCTTGGCCATGTCGACCTGCGCCTTGAGCACCTCAATCTCTTCCGGCCGCTTGCCGACCTGCAGGTCGGCAAGTTGCGCCTGGGCCTGGGCAAGGGCCGCCTCGGCTTGCGCGACGGCTATTTTTGCGTCGGCGCTTTCCAGCGTCACCACTGGCGTGCCCGGCGCGACGCGATCGCCGCGCTTGACCGAAATCGTCTCGACCTGCGCCACCTCGATCGGCGCGAGCAGCACATAGTCGCCCTCGACATAGCCGACGGCGAGCGGCGCCGCCGGTGCGCAGGTGCTGAAAAGCAGGGCGGCGAGCGGCACAGAGCAGAGGAAACTCATGATCTACGATCCTTCCGGTCGGTTAAGTGACGCCGAGCCAAAATCGCGCCGAGATTATCCGTCACTGCCGCCGCGATCTTGGTGGCCTCGGCGTCGCCGATCGCGCGCCAGCCCATGCGGCGCATCACCGCCTCGCGGCCGATGCGGAAATAGACGACCTGGCCGATCAGCGTGAAAACGGTGAGTCGGGTAGCCTCGCTTTCGGCCGCCTCGCCCGTCGCCTGCTCCCAGATCAGGCAGAGCCGGCGATGCGTCGGCTCGAACACGCCGTCATAGATGCGGTCGAGTGCCGCCGTCGGATGCGACAGCTCACGCAGGACAAACTGCACGATCTCGCCGGCCTCCGGCCTTGCCACGATGAAAGCCACCATCCGCTCCAGCGCGGTGAACAGTTGTGCCCGCGCCGCTTCGGCGTCGCCCGTTTCTGGTTCGCCCGTTTCTGATTCGCTTGAGCCCTGCAGATTGCCGATCGCCTGGCCGGCAATGGTCTGGATCGTGTCGACGATATAGTCGGCCGCAGCGGTGCGAAGCCCTTCCTTGCCGCCGAAATGATAGGCGATCGAGCCGATATTGGCCCTGGCCTCAGCCGCGATCTCGCGCGTCGAGGTGCCGTCAAAACCCTGGCGTCCGAACAGCTTCAGCGCTGCGCGAACAAGTGCCGCGCGCGTCATCTCGGCGGGGGATGCCTCGCGGCGCGGAATTTTGGCGTTTGTCGGTTTGCCCATGATCCGCAGTTTAATCAATCGAATGATTAAAGTCAAGCCTTGCCGATCTCCACCTGTCGATCTCCACCTTGCCATCTCCATCCGCACGCGCTTTAGTGTGGAGCCATGGTCAAGGAAATCGAGCGCAAGTTCCTCGTCTCCGGCGATGGCTGGCGGGATCTGATCGAAGCGGACATCCGCATTCGCCAGTTCTATCTCGTTGCCGCGCCCGACCGCTCGGTCCGCGTGCGTATCAGCGACGGCGCCTCGGCAAAGCTGACGCTCAAATTCGGCAGCAAGGCCCGCGAACGCGACGAATTCGAATATCCGATCCTTCTGGCGGATGCGGAAGAGATGCTGGCCTTCGCAATCGGTCGTGTCATCGAGAAGACACGCCACCATGTTAGGCATCGCGGCCATCTCTATGAAGTCGATGTCTTCGGCGGGATGCTCAGCGGTCTGGTGGTCGCCGAGCTTGAGACGCCGCAGGACGTGCAGGGCGAAATGCTGCCAGATTGGCTCGGCCGCGAAGTCACCGGCGAGCACAGGTTCTACAACGCGTCGCTCGCCCTCGAGGGGATTCCGGAGATCGCCGCATGAGCTATCGCATCGATCCGCGCCTGCCGTTGACCGGCGAGGTCAGGCGCATCCTCGCTGAGGAGATCGGCAAGGCGCTCGTCCATCTGGACGCGGCGCATGACAGGCCGGAGCAGGCGCTGCACAAATGCCGCAGGCGGCTGAAGAAGGTGCGTGCCTTGCTGCGCCTGGTCCGTCCCGGAGACGAAACATTTTGCAGTACCGAGAACCAATGGTACCGAGAGGTGGCTGCCCTGCTTGCCGGCCCGCGCGAGGCGACCGCGCTGGTTGAAACCATCGACCGGCTGGCAAAAAACTTTCCCGAGCAAAGCGCCGGCGGCGGTCTCGATGCCGTTCGCGACACGCTGGTGGCGCGCCAGCACCAATTGCATGGTGGAGTTGGCCTCGGCGCCGCGATAGCTGCCGCGACTGCCGCTTGCGAGGATGGCATCAGCCGCATCGATACTCTGGTCTTGCCCGACCAGCCCGAACAGGCCGCCGATGTGCTTGCCGAAGGCGCCCGCATCACTCTGCGTCGCGCCAGAAAGGCGCTGGACAAGGCGGGCTCCCGCGGTGATGCCGACGATTTCCATGATCTGCGCAAGGCGGCAAAGACTCACGGCATGCATCTGTCGCTGCTTGGAAGGCTGTGGCCGACGCCGATCAAGGCACGGCGCAAGGCGGTCGACGAACTTGGCGAAAAGCTGGGCGAACTGCATGATGTGTTCGTCTTGCGCACGCTTCTCGAGGCCCACGACCGGCCGCTCGGCTCTCCCCAGGAAACGCGACTGCTGAGCAAGCTGTTGAAGCGCTCGGAGAAAAGCCTGAAAAAGACCTGTCTTGCGGCGGCAGCCGATCTGTTCGGCGACAGGCCCAGGCGCTCGACAAAAAAACTCGCGCGCAAGGCGCGCACCGATCTGGCCGCCGCGCCGCACGAAGACGCCAGCGCGCCCGGCGCCGCTGCCTGACGCGGTGCTTGCGTCCGTCCGACATCGCTGACGATGAGGAGAGGGTTAGACCTCTCCCGGCGCGGCATTCTTCAACTGCGCTCGCGCGTCCCTGATCGAGGCGGCGTATGTCACCAGCGGCCGTTTGACGCCGTGGTTGATCAGCATGCGGCGTGTCTGCGGCGACGCGCCTGATATGATGAAGCGCACGCCGGCGCGCCTCGCCTTGTGGGCAGCGCTCTCGATGACGTTGGCCGCCGTTGAATCGAAGAATGGCACGGCCGAGCAGTCGAGGATGAAGTTCTTGCGCTGGTCGGCGATGCGGTCCAGCACCGTGGCGACGGTCGAGGCGGCGCCGAAGAAGAAGGCGCCGGAAATCCGGTAGACGACGGTGTCGGCATCGCTGGCCTCGCTGGAATCGTATGCGCTGGCGGCGCCGGTTCTGTCGGCGACATCGTCCTGCACCAGTCCCTGATCCGGCTCAACCGCAATGCTCTTGGCCATGCGGTCGATGAACAGGATCGAGCCCAGCGCGAAGCCGACGACGATGCCTTCGGTGAGATCACGGAAGATGACGATCAGGAAAGTCGCCATCAGCACCAGCGCGTCGCCGCGCGAGGCACGCAGCAGCGTGGCAAAGGCCTGCTTCTCGAACATGTTCCAGCACACCACCGCCAGCACGCCGGCAAGGGCTGCAAGCGGGATGTAGCTGGCCAGCGGCGCCGCCACCAGCATCAGGGCAAGCAGGAGGGCCGAGTGGATCATGCCCGAGACCGGTCCATGCGCGCCGGCTCGCACATTGGTCGCGGTGCGGGCTAGGGTGCCGGTGGTGCAGATGCCGCCGAACAGGGCGGACGCGATGTTGGCGAAGCCTTGCGCCACGAGTTCGCAGTTGGAGCGGTGCCGCCTTCCTGTCATGCCGTCGGCGACCACCGCCGACAGCAGCGATTCGATCGCGCCGAGCAGCGCAAAGGCTAGGGCGTCCGGCAGGACGTCGATCATCCTGCCGAAGCTGATCGGCGGAAAGGCCGGCATTTGCAGGCTGCGCGGGATACCGCCGAAGCGCGTGCCGATCGTTTCGGCAGGCAGAGAAAACAGCGCCACGACAAGCGACGCCAGACCGATGGCGATCAGCATGGCGGGCCATTTCGGCCGCCACCGTTTCATCAGGGCAATGGCGACGATGGTCAGCAGAGCGACGAAGGTGGCGGCGAGATTGATCGTGCCGGCCGCCTCGCCGATCGCCATCAGCTTCGGCACCAGCGGTCCAGGTTCTTTGCCGGCGAGTTTTAGCCCGAACAGCTCGACGATCTGGCCGGAGAAGATGATGATGGCGATGCCGGCGGTGAAGCCGACGGTCACCGGATAAGGAATGAATTTGATGTAGGTGCCAAGCCTGAGGTAGCCGATGACGAGCAGCAAGACGCCGGCCATCATCGTCGCCAGCAGCAACCCGTCGACGCCGACCCGTGCCACGGTTGCCGCCATCAGCACGATAAAGGCGCCCGCCGGCCCGCCGATCTGGAAACGGCTGCCGCCCAGAGCCGAGACGAGGAAACCGCCAATGATGGAAGTGTAGAGCCCGCGCTCCGGAGACACGCCCGATGCGATCGCGATCGCCATCGACAGCGGCAGCGCCACGATGGCCACGGTCAGTCCGGCGATGGCATCGGCCTTGAAGTGCTCTGATGTGTAGCCTTCGCGCAGCACCGTCGCCAGCTTCGGCGTGAACAGTTCGGAAAATGTCGGCTGCGCCGGTTGATGAATTGCCCGCTGGGTTCGATGCATGGACTGCCTTCCGCTCCTGATGCATGCCAAAAAGTGCACAGCGGCCACGCATAAAACCAAGCAGGCGGCGGGATCGTCGGCAGGACTGTCGGCGGTCGCCGTCGCGACTCTATTTCGGCTCAGCCTGGCGGGTTCTGCGGCACGACCGGCTTGAGGCGCACCCCCCTGCCGCCGCGCTCGCTGGCCTGGTTCTCGCCGATCAGCTCCACGCCGGCCCGGTCGAGGGCCTGGATGACCTTCATCAGCGTATCGACCACGCCCCTGACCACGCCGTCGCTCGCTTCCATGCGCTGAATGGTTGGAAGCGAAACCCCGGCGCGCTCGGCGAGCGTCTTCTGATCGATGCCGGCCAGAGCCCTTGCGGCGCGCATCTGCGCGGCAGTGATCATCGGCTAAAAACCCCCGTCTGAGTCTGCATTCCATGTATAATACCATTATTGTGATGGTTCAAGCATCATCATGCGCATGTCAGACGTGTGCACACCAGGCCGTTTGCATCTTGGCGAGCCTGCGCGCCCGCTGGGCCAGCACGCCCCAGCCGCCGCAACTTAGAGGAGAATTGGCGCAGCGTCGTTCGGAACGGGCGGTTCAGGCGCCGGCGGTCTGCCCGCGCCATCGCTGGAAGGCCCATGCGACCAGCCAGCACAGCATCGCCCAGGCGAAGCCGGCGCACCAGCCGGCCAGCACGTCCGATGGCCAATGAACGCCGAGATAGACGCGGCTGATGCCGACGAGCAGTGCTGTCAGCACGGCAAGTGCCAGCACATAGATCTTGGTCGTTCGCCCAGGCAGGAAACGCGACGCCATGCTGCCCAGCGTCAAATATGTCACCGCCGACAGCATCGCATGGCCGCTTGGAAACGAAAGCGTCGCCACGTCGGCGAGATGCGAGACCAGGTCGGGGCGCGGCCGATCGATTCCGAGCTTCAGCGTGCTCGACAGGGCCTGCCCGCCCGCCACCGCGACGAAGACCAGAAACGCTGCTCCCGGCTTGTGGATCAGCAGCAGATAGACGATCACCGCCACTGTGATCAGCCCGAGCACGATGGCGCTGCCGAGGCTGGTAATGTCGCGCATCGCCCCTTCCAGCCATGGCGGTCCGATCGGATTGTCGGGCTGGCCCGCTTCACGGAAGGCGAGCATGATTTCCGTGTCGAAGGCGTGCGGCGTGGTGTCCCGCGCCACCTCCATCAGTTCCTCGAACCCCCACAGCCCGCCGGCGATGACCAGACCGGACAAAAGCACCGGGAATTCGATCCAGTTGAGCAGCTTGCTTGCAGTATTCTTCATCGACCCAATCGTCCTACAGCGCCGCGCGTCCTTTTGGACGCGCACAGGACGCTGTAGCACTTTGATTTGGCGCATGATCCCCAGCGAAAATCGTTTCCGATTTTCGGGGTCATGCGCAACTACAGTTTTTGCAGATAGGGTCCGAGCGTGATCAGCGCCACCGCTGCGACGGCGAGCACGATGCCGGTCGCCTGCAACGAATTGACGCGCTCGCCGAAGAACACCAGTGCCACCACGTTCACCGACACCAGTTGGATCACCGCCGACAGGCTGAACGACACCGACATGCCGAATTCACGGATCAGCCTCAGCATGATCAGATTGCCCGCTGAATAGAGCGCCAGAGTCAGAAGAATCTTGCCGAGGCTCGGCGCCAGCCCCCATTGCTTGGCCGCCGTCGCCGCCAGCAGGAAGATCACTGTCGAAATGCCGAGCTGCCCCAGTCCCCAGAAACTCACTTTTTTGTTCCTCCCGACGCCGTGCTTGCGCGCCTGCCGCAGATCTTGTTTCGGAAGCGTCGGTCGCGGTCAAGCGGCCTGATCAAAGACATGAAATCGGGCTGGAAATTGGTCGGCAACGTCATCAAACTGTGATCTGCTGGCGATACGCGGTCAGTCAAGCAACACGCTCCAGCCATCCTAAAGAGCCAGAGGCACGCCCCCATGACTGAACATCGCCCCGACGCCCATTTCCGCACCAGCCTGCTCGAGGAAAACGATGGGCCAGGAAACAATCCCACTGACAACCAGACGATGGGCGAAATCATCGCCGCGCGATTCTCGCGCCGTGGTTTTCTGCAGGGATCGCTCGCGGCAACCGCCATCGCCGCCACCGTCAGCCCGCTCGCGCTGATCCTCGCCGACGATGCCCGCGCCGGCGGCGGCTCGGTCTTCAGTTTCGACGAGGTCGAGGCAGGCGTCGACGACAAGCACCATGTCGCTGCCGGCTACGACGCCGACGTGCTGTTGCGCTGGGGCGATCCGCTGTTTGCCGATTCGCCGGAATTCGATCCGACAAAACAGTCGGCGCAGGCCCAGGAAAGACAGTTTGGCTACAATAACGACTATGTCGGCTATATCCCGATCGACGGCTCGGCCGAGCATGGCCTGCTGGTGGTCAACCACGAATACACCAATCCGCATCTGATGTTCCCGGGCCTTGTCACCATCGTCGATGGGGAGGCCAAGCAGGCGCCGCTGAGCAAGGAACAGGTCGACGTCGAGATGGCCGCGCATGGCGGCACCATCGTCGAGATCCGCAAGGCATCAGGCAAATGGCAGGTGGTGCGCGACGGCAAGCTCAACCGCCGCATCACCGCCAACACCGAGATGGCACTGTCCGGCCCCGTCGCCGGCCACGACCGCGTCAAGACCAGTGCCGATCCGACCGGCACGAAGGTCATCGGCACTGTCAACAATTGTGCCGGCGGCGTCACGCCCTGGGGCACCTACGTCATGGCCGAGGAAAACATACACGGCTATTTCTCGGGCGAGCTGCCGGAAGGCCACAAGGAAGCCACCAACTACAAGCGCCTGGGTATTCCCGAAGGCGCCTATGAATGGGCTGCGCATTACGATCGCTTCGACATCGGCAAGGAGGCGAACGAGCCGAATCGCTTCGGCTGGATTGTTGAGGTCGACGTCAACGATCCGACCTCGGTGCCGAGGAAGCGCACTGCCATGGGCCGCTTCAAGCATGAGGGCGCTGAATCGATCGTCGCCAAGGATGGCCGTGTCGTTTTCTATCTCGGCGACGACGAACGCTTCGACTATGTCTATAAATTCGTCACGGCCGGCAAGTTCAACGCCGAGGACCGCGCCGCCAACATGGATCTCCTCGACGACGGCACGCTCTACGTCGCCAAATTCGCCGAAGACGGGTCGATCGAATGGCTGCCCATCGTCTTCGGCCAGGGCCCGCTGACGGCGGAGAACGGCTTTGCCAGCCAGGCCGACGTGCTGATCGAGACGCGCCGTGCCGCCGATCTGCTCGGTGCCACCAAGATGGATCGCCCCGAGGACATCCAGCCCAATCCGACGACTGGCAAGGTCTACGTCATGCTGACCAACAATTCGAAGCGCAAGACGGACCAGGTCGACGCCGCCAATCCGCGCGCCGAAAACGCCTTCGGCCATATCATCGAGATCGTCGAGGACGGTGGCGATTTCACTGCCGCCAAGGGCAAGTGGGAAGTGCTGTTGAAATGCGGCGATCCCTCAGTGGCCGAAGTTGGCGCCACCTTCTCGACCGCAACCACCGCCAATGGCTGGTTCGGCATGCCGGATAATTGCGCCATCGATTCGGCCGGCCGGCTTTGGGTCTCGACCGATGGCCAGGGCCCGAAGGCCACCGGCCGCACCGATGGCCTGTGGGCGGTCGACACCGAAGGCGAGGCGCGGGCGACCTCGAAACTGTTCTTCCGCGTGCCGATCGGCGCCGAAATGTGCGGCCCGCTATTCACGCCCGACGACCAGACCGCCTTCGTCGCGGTTCAGCATCCGGCCGATGGCGGCGAAGACTGGGAGGCTTTTGGCCGTCCCTCTTACTACGAGGACCCGTCGACCCGCTGGCCTGACTTCAAGCCCGATATGCCGGTGCGGCCGTCGGTCGTCGCCATCACCAAACAGGGCGGTGGCAAGATCGCGGTCTGAATCGCCGCAAGGCGCTAGCAGCGCCAAGGAAGGATTTCGTCGATACGAAATCCTTCCTTTTCCTGATGCGCGGGAATGCGCCTGATGGGCTCATTCGGCGCGCTGAACCACGGCCACGTTCATCATGCTTCTCAACCTGAAGCCAATGGACTCGTATAATCCTATGGCCGTGGTGTTGCTGGCATAGGCGTGGAGATAGGGAACTTCGCCGCGCGCCGCTATCCGGTTTGCCACGAACAGCGACAGCAGCCTGCCCAGGCCACCGCCTCGAAATTCCGGATGTGAGCACACCCCGCTAAGTTCGGTATAGCCGGGTTGCTTCATGCGTTCGCCGGCCATCGCCGCAAGTCGGCCCTCGATCTTCACACCCCAAAAATCGCCGAGGCTCAAGGCTTCGAGCGTGAATGGGCCGGGCTTGGTCACCAATGCCAAGGCGAGCATCTCAGCTGCATCGTCCCGCGTCAGACGTTGCACGCGCTCGTCGGAGACCATCTGCAATGGCCGCTCGGCAATCATCTGAACCCCGGGCGCGGTCGAAGTCGCCGAAAGTTCCGCGGGCAGAGCAATGGCGTCCACCTGAAGCAGGATCGCACTCTCGCCTGGGGAGACAAGTTTTCCGAGCGCCTGCAGGCTTTCCGCATCGTCCGCGGCACTGGCAGCGAAGGGAGCTATCGAGGGCCGATACCGCATGGCGAGGTCGTCACCTTGCGCGAAGGCGTGGTGTCGCGTCCGAAGCGCGCTCCACACGGGACGGTCAAGCAGGTGTTTCATTGCGCGGCATCTTCCGGCTTCTTTACACGACGGTCGAGAGGCGCCGCGGCGAGGCCGTCCTCGATGGCGGCCAGCTGATCAAGAAGCGGCCCAGAAAGATCCGCGCACAGATCCGCGACGGCATTCTCGATGCGCGGCCAGACGTCGTGCTTTGCAATATCGACCAGCCGCTGGCCGCGCAGGGTAAGGCAGACAATCCTGCGCCGCTGGTCATCATCCGATGGACTGACCTCGACCAGTCCCAATTCGGCCAGAAGCGACACGCTCCGCGTTACACCTGGCTGCGCGACCCCGAGGGATTGCGCCAGTTCCCCGACTGGCAGCGGGCCCAGCCTGTCGAGCGCAGCCAGCAGCGGGTATTGGCTCGACTGAACCGGCACATCGAGGCAGTCGAGCAGGCGCTGCGTATCCGCCTGCAATTGCTCGCCAATACGCTTCAGCCTGCTGCCCAGGCACAGGAAGCCAAGGGACCTTATGACGTCTTCCATAATCAACCTGCCAGGCAATTGATAACATGATATATAACGTTATATGGAAATCAAGCGCCGCCATCGCACGGCCGCTTTCAAGCGTCGTCACCAGATTTGGTCGTCTTGGGTCGGGAACATCGCTCGGATGCTGGCGCTGCGTCGCCTGGGCAGGCCGTTCAGTCAGTTCCGCAGCCGGTAGCCGGTCCTGAAAATCCACGCGACGATCGCTATGCAGATAAGCAGGAAAACCACGGTCATGCCGAGGCTGATGCCGATCGAGACGTCGGACTTGCCGTAGAAACTCCAGCGAAAGCCGCTGACCAGATAAAGGACAGGGTTGAACAGCGTCACCGTGCGCCAGGTGCCGGGCAGCATGTCGATCGAATAGAAGCTGCCGCCAAGGAAGGTAAGCGGCGTGATGATCAGCAGCGGCACCAGCTGCAGCTGCTCGAAGCTCTTCGCCCAGATGCCGATGATGAACCCGAACAGGCTGAAGGTCACCGACGTCAGCACCAGGAAGGAGAGCATCCAGAACGGATGCTCGATGGTCAGCGGCACGAACAGCGACGCGGTCCCCAGGATGATCAGGCCGAGTATGATCGACTTGGTCGCCGCACCCCCGACATAAGCGATGATGATCTCCAGATAGGACACCGGCGCCGACAGCAGCTCGTAGATCGAGCCGACGAATTTCGGGAAATAGATGGCGAAGGAGGCGTTGGAGATCGACTGCGTCAGCAGCGACAGCATGATCAGCCCCGGCACGATAAAGGCGCCGTAGCTGATGCCGTCGATCTCGGTGATGCGCGAGCCGATGGCCGAGCCGAAGACGACGAAATAGAGCGATGTCGAGATGACCGGCGAGACAATGCTCTGCAGCACGGTCCGAAAGGCGCGCGCCATTTCCAGTTTGTAGATCGCCCAGACGGCTCGCAGGTTCATGCGCCCTTCCTCACCAGGTTGACGAAGATCTCCTCGAGCGAGCTGTTTTGCGTGTCGATATCGCGGAACTGGATGCCGGCCGTCTCAAGGTCGCGCAGCAGCGAGGCGACGCCCGGCCGCTCGCTCTGGTTGTCATAGGTGTAAGTCAGTCGATCACCGTCCGGCGAAAGCTCCAAAGCGTAGCGCGACAATTTCTCGGGTATGGTGGCGAGCGGGCTGCGCAATTCCAGCAACAGCCGTTTGCGGCCGAGTGTGCGCATCAGTTGCACCTTGTCCTCAACCAGCACGATCTCACCGCGATTGATGACGCCGACGCGGTCGGCCATCGCCTCGGCCTCCTCGATATAGTGCGTGGTCAGGATGATGGTGACGCCATCCTCGCGCAGCCGGCGCACCATCGCCCACATGTCCTGACGCAGCTCGACGTCGACGCCGGCTGTCGGCTCGTCGAGGAACAGCACCCTCGGTTCGTGCGACAGCGCCTTGGCGATCATCAGCCGCCGCTTCATGCCGCCGGACAGGGTGATCGCCTTGGCGTCCTTCTTGTCCCACAACGACAGGTCGCGCAGCACTTTCTCGACAAAGGCGTGATTGGCCGGCTTGCCGAACAGGCCGCGGCTGTAGTTGACCGTCGCCCACACGCTCTCGAACGCGTCGATGGTCAGTTCCTGCGGCACCAGCCCGATGAGGCTGCGTGCGGCGCGATAATCCCGGCTGATGTCGTGGCCGTCGACGCTGACCGTGCCCGACGAGCGGTTGACGATACCGCAGACGATCGAGATCAGCGTCGTCTTGCCGGCGCCGTTCGGCCCGAGCAGCGCAAAAATCTCGCCGCGCTCGATATCGAGGTTGATCTCCTTCAGCGCTTTGAAACCGGTGGCGTAGGTCTTGGTGACCCCGGAAATGGAAATGATCGATGGCATGGTTGAAAAACGGCTGCTTGAAAGGAGGTCTGTTGATTTTAGTCCGCTGAATGTCGGTGCGCGCGGCCGGAAGTCAATGGCACTCCTGACATTCTGGACATCGGCGCATCCACCGCTGCCGCAGTCCTGCGGCGTTCCGCCTCGCGTGACGCCACGCCGCTTTGACCGCCTGGCGCATCCGGCCTATCTTCCCTGACACAGCAGCAGCCGGAGCCCGCCATGGACCCGCTCATCCTTTCGCGCATCCAGTTCGGCGCCAACATCTCGTTCCATATCCTGTTTCCGGCTATCACCATCGCGCTTGGCTGGATGCTGCTGTTCTTCAAGCTTCGCTACAACGCCACCGGCGATACCGCCTGGATGCGCGCCTATTTCACCTGGGTGAAGGTGTTCGCGCTGTCCTTTGCCATGGGCGTGGTTTCGGGCGTCACCATGAGCTTCCAGTTCGGCACCAACTGGCCGGGCTACATGGAAATCGTCGGCAACATCGCCGGCCCGCTGCTCGCCTATGAGATACTCACCGCCTTCTTCCTCGAGGCGGCGTTCCTCGGCATCATGCTGTTCGGCTTCCGCCGCGTTTCCAACCGCATCCACACGCTGGCAACCGTGCTGGTGGCCGGCGGCACCACCCTGTCCGCCTTCTGGATCATCGCGCTCAATTCATGGATGCAGACGCCGGTCGGCTTCGAGATGCGCGACGGCGTAGCCCACGCTACCGACTGGTGGGCGATCGTCTTCAACCCGTCCATGCCCTACCGGCTCGTCCACATGCTGCTTGCCTCCGGCCTGACGGTTTCGTTCCTGATCGCCGGCCTGTCGGCGCTGCGCTATCTCTATGGCGACCGTTCGGAATCGATGTGGAAAGCCTTGCGCACCGGTGTCTTCACCGCGGCGGTCCTGATCCCCATCCAAATCTTCGCCGGCGACCAGCATGGCCTCAACACGCTCGAGCATCAGCCGCAGAAGGTCGCCGCCATGGAGGCCAACTGGAACACCGGCCCCAACGTGCCGCTGGTCCTTTTCGCGCTTCCCGACGAGGCGGCAAGGGAGAACAAATTCGAGCTCACCATCCCCGATGGCGCCAGCCTCATCCTCAGGCACAGCGCCAGCGGTGTCGTGCCGGGGCTGAACGACTATGCCGGCAACCACCCGCCGGTGTTCCCGGTGTTCTGGGCTTTTCGCATCATGGTCGGCACCGGCGTCCTGATGCTGGTCGTCTCCTGGTCGGCCGCCTTTTTCCTCAAGCGCCGGCACAGCCTGCCGAGACCGCTGGCGCTGGTGATGGTGCCGATGGCGCTGTCCGGCTGGCTGGCGACACTGGCCGGCTGGTACACCACCGAGATCGGCCGCCAACCGTGGCTGGTCACCGGCGTGCTGAAGACTGTCGATGCCGTCGGCCCGGTCGCCGGCAGCCAGGTCGCGCTGTCGCTCGCGGTTTATCTCATCCTCTATGCGCTGCTTCTGATCGCCTATCTCGGCGTGCTGGTCTATTTGGCGCTGAAGGCGGCGAAGGACGGCGATGCCTCGCCGCTGCCGGGCGTTCTCGACGCGCCGCTGTCGCAGCCGGCGGCGAAATAGGAGAACGGCGATGACCCTCGACTGGCCGACATTGCTCCCCCTCATCTTCGCCGGCCTGATGGGCCTTGCCATCCTGATCTACGTCATCCTCGACGGCTTTGATCTCGGTATCGGCATCCTGTTCGCAGCCGCCGGAGACGCCGAGCAGGACACGATGATCGCCGCAATAGGCCCGTTCTGGGACGCCAACGAGACCTGGCTGGTGCTGGCCGTTGGCCTGCTGCTGGTCGCCTTCCCGCTGGCGCACGGCACCATCCTCACCGCGCTCTACATTCCGGTCTTCCTGCTCCTTGTCGGCCTGATCCTGCGCGGCGTTGCCTTCGATTTCCGGGCCAAGGTGCCGGCCGGTCACAAGCATCGCTGGAACCGCATCTTCTTCCTGGGCTCGGTCATCGCTTCGCTGGCGCAGGGCTACATGCTGGGGATCTATGTGCTGGGCCTTGATGTCGGCCCCGGCGGCATGGCCTTCGGCGCGCTGGTGGCGCTCTGCCTTGCCGCCGCCTATGCGGCGATGGGCGCGGCCTGGGTCATCTACAAGACGGAAGGCGAATTGCAGAAGAAGGCGGTGCTATGGCTGCGCCGGGCGCTGGTGCTGACCGCGCTCGGCATGGTCGCCGTGTCGCTGGCCACGCCGCTCGCCAGTCCGCGCATCTTCGACAAATGGTTCGTCTGGCCGGCCATGCTCTATTTGTCGCCGCTGCCGGTCCTGTCGGCGGTGCTGTTCGCATGGCTGTGGCGGCAGACCTTCCATCTCCCCAGGGCCGGCGACCGCCATGCGCTGACGCCGTTCCTGACGCTGGCCGCCATCTTCACGCTGGGCTTTGCCGGCCTCGCCTGGTCGTTCTATCCCTTCGTCGTGCCCGACAGGCTGACCATCTGGCAGGCGGCGTCCGCGCCGGAAAGCCTCGCCATCATCCTGGCCGGCACGGTGGTGGTGCTGCCCATCATCATTTTCTATTCGTTTTATGCCTACCGCGTCTTCGGCGGCAAGGCGACGGATCTGACCTACGACTGACTGGCAAACCGCCGAACTGCACAATATTTAGGCAGTCGATTGCTCGGGCGGCAGCGGCTCGTGAAGACTGCCTTGCCAATCCCACCTTGCCAATCCCGCCGGGAAAGTCCGATTCGCAGCGATTTCGATGGTTTGGCATGTCTGTTGCTTTGCCCTGGCAACCAATTGGTTTGTCCAGTCAAAGGGAAAGATAATGAACCGTCGCAATGTCTGCATGCTGACCTTCGCCGCCGCCGTTGGAATGGCCATGGCTTCGTCTCCGCAGGCGCGGGCCGACGCCTTGAGCGACATCGCGGCGCGCGGCACCGTCCGCATCGCCGTTCCACAGGATTTCCCGCCCTTCGGCAGTGTCGGCGCCGACATGACGCCGCAAGGCTACGACGTCGACATCGCCAATCTGATTGGCGAAAAGCTCGGCGCCAAGGTCGAGATCGTCCCGGTCACCAGCGCCAACCGCATTCCCTATCTCCAGACCAACAAAGTCGACCTGGTCATTTCCAGCCTCGGCAAGAATCCCGATCGCGAGAAGGTCATAGACTTTTCCGAAGCCTATGCTCCGTTCTACAACGGCGTGTTCGCTCCAGCAGACGTCGCCGTCGCAAAAGCGGAAGACCTCGCCGGCAAGACCGTTGGCGTCACCCGCGGCGCGATTGAAGATCTCGAACTGACCAAGGTTGTGCCCGCGAGCGTCGAGATCAAGCGCTACGAGGACAATAACGGTACTATTTCCGCTTTCCTTTCGGGCCAGGTCGAGGTGATCGCGACCGGGAATGTCGTCGCCGCCGCCATCCTCGAAAAGAACCCGCCCAAGCGGCCGGAGCTCAAGTTCCTGATCAAGAACTCGCCCTGCTACATCGGCATGAACAAGGAGCAGCCGGCGTTGATGGCCAAGATCAACGGGATCATCGCCGCCGCCAGGTCCGATGGCGCCCTTAACGCGATTTCGCAAAAATGGCTGAAGGTGGACCTGCCGGCTGAGCTGTGATCGCCGCCCGCCGCGTGTGGGAGGTCGGATAGCAAGCCATGACCTATCAATTCGATTTCAGCTGGCTGATCGGATCTCTGCCGGTGCTGCTCAAGGGCATCCGGATCACCGTGCAGCTTATCCTGATCGGCGCGGTGTTCGGCGTGGCATTGGGCATTGCCTGCGCCTGGGTGCGGGCGCAGGGGCCGAAATGGCTAAAACCCGTCGTTGCGACCTATGTCGAGCTGATCCGCAACACGCCCTTCCTCATCCAGCTGTTCTTCATCTTCTTCGGCCTGCCGTCGCTTGGCATCAGGATGTCGGAACTGACCGCCGCCAACCTCGCCATGATCGTCAACCTCGGCGCCTACAGCTGCGAGATCATCCGCGCCGGCATCCAGGCCACGCCACGCGGCCAGTTCGAGGCCGGCGCCAGCCTCGCCATGACCCCGTTCCAGACCTTCTGGCACGTGGTTCTGGTCCCGGCGCTGCAGCGCATCTGGCCTGCGCTGTCGTCGCAGATCGTCATCGTCATGCTGGGTTCGGCCGTCGTTTCGCAGATTGCCGCCGAGGACCTGACCTTCGCAGCCAACTTTATCCAGTCGCGCAATTTCAGGGCCTTCGAAACCTACTTCGTCTCCACCTTGATCTACCTGGCGCTCGCCATCCTGCTGCGCCAGCTGCTGGCCGGCCTGGGCGGGATGCTGTTTCCGAGGAAGGCGTCGCGATGAGACAAGCGCCATGATCGAGTTCAGCTTCTGGGACATCCTGCGCAACCTGCTTCTGGCCGCCCGCTGGACCGTTGTCCTCTCGCTGGTCTCCTTCATCGGCGGCGGCATCGTCGGTGCGGCCCTGCTTTTCCTGCGCATCGGCGGCCGGCGTGGGATGCAGTTTCTGTCACGCGGCTACATCCAGCTGTTTCAGGGCACGCCGCTCCTGATGCAGCTCTTTCTGGCTTTCTTCGGTCTTGGCCTGTTCGGCATCGACGTTCCCGCCTGGCTTGCCGCCTGTGTCGCGCTCATCCTGTGGACCGCCGCCTTCCTCGCCGAAATCTGGCGCGGCTGCGTCGAGAGCATTGCCAAGGGTCAATGGGAGGCGTCAGCCAGCCTCGGCATGGGTTATCTCCAGCAGATGCGTTACGTCATCCTGCCGCAGGCGCTGAAAGTGGCGGTGCCGCCGACCGTCGGCTTCTCGGTGCAGGTGGTGAAGGGCACCGCGCTCACCTCGATCATCGGCTTCGTCGAACTGTCGAAGGCCGGTTCGATCGTCACCAACGCGACATTCCAGCCGTTCACCGTCTATGGCCTGGTCGCGCTCATCTATTTTGCTTTGTGCTGGCCGCTGTCGAAATCCAGCCAGCTCCTGGAAAGGAAGCTCAATGTCGCTCATCGCAATCACTGAGGTGAAGAAGCGTTTCGGCGACAACGAGGTGCTGAAGGGGATTTCCATCGACGTCGCGGCGGGCGAGGTCGTCGCCATCATAGGCAAGAGCGGTTCGGGCAAGTCGACGCTGCTGCGCTGCATCAACGGGCTGGAGACCATCGATGAAGGCTCGATCGTTGTCGCCGGCGCCCAGTTCCTGCCCGACGAGGTGCATCTTAAGGCGCTGCGCCTGAAGGTCGGCATGATTTTTCAGCAATTCAACCTGTTTCCGCATCTCACGGCCGGCGGCAATGTCATGCTGTCGCAGATGGTGGTGAAGAAGACGCCGAAAAAGGACGCCGAGGCGGTCGCGCGAAAAATGCTCGACCGCGTCGGTCTCGCCCATAAGTTCGACGCCTTGCCGGATGAACTGTCCGGCGGCCAGCAGCAGCGCGTGGCCATCGCCCGGGCGCTCGCCATGCAGCCGATGGCGCTGCTATGCGACGAGATCACCTCGGCGCTCGACCCCGAACTCGTCGCCGAAGTGCTGGCCGTCGTCAAGGAATTGGCCGCGGAAGGCATGACGCTGGTGATGGTCACCCACGAGATGCGCTTCGCCCGCGACGTCTGCTCGCGGGTCGTCTTCATGCATCAGGGCCGCGTCCATGAGATCGGCGCCCCCGAGGACGTTTTTTCCAATCCCAGGACGCCGGAGCTCCGGCAGTTTCTGGGCGTGCAATAAGCTGTGTTGATATTCAGCCGGCCTGCAACCGGCGCTACTCGCGTACCCGAAAGTACGCTCCGTTCCGGTTCTCGGAATCCACCATTTTCGGCGCGGCCTGACCTGGTACCTCACCACACCTGACGCCGACATGCGTCCATTAGGACGCACCAGGTACACACTGGCAAAAGATCAGCTCTTGTTGCCGGCCAGCACCAGCACCGGCTTGTCGCTGTAGAGGTCTGGAAACAGCGTCTTCAAATTCTCGACCTTGGGCAGGTCGTTGTAGACGATGTAGGGATAGGTCGGGTTCAGCGTCAAAAAGTCCTGGTGGTAGTCCTCGGCCGGATAGAATTTTTTCCCGGTCTCCAGCGTGGTCACGATCGGCTCCGGAAACACCTTGGCCTTGTCGAGCTGGGCGATATAGCTCTCGGCGATCTTCTTCTGCGCGTCGTTTTCGGCAAAGATCGTCGAACGGTATTGGGGGCCGCGGTCCGGGCCCTGGTAGTTCAGCTGCGTCGGGTTGTGCGCGACCGAGAAATACACCTGCAGCAACTGGCCGTAAGTGACTTTGGACGGCTCGTAGATGATCTCGACGGCCTCGGCATGCTCGGTCCGGCCGGTGCCGACCGTCTCGTAGATGGCGGTGTCCTTGTCGCCGCCGGCATAGCCGGAGACGGCGCTGGTCACGCCCTTGACGTGCTGGAACACGCCTTGCACGCCCCAGAAGCAGCCGCCGGCGAAGACCGCCTTGGCCGCGCCGGCGGCGGGTTTTTCGTCCACCGCCGGCGGCGGGATCACCACCGCCGCCTCGGCCGAGATTGCCGGCGTCTGCCACAAGGCGGCGCCGGCCGCCGCGAGCATCAGCGCCGCAAGCGCGCCCCTGGCGACGTTCATCAATCGTTTCGCGGCGGTTTTTTCAATGCCGGTCATCTCTGATCTCCCTGCATGAGTTTAAGACTATACGACAGATAGGTCCGTCGCGGTCTCACATTGCCGTGCGGCGCGTGCACCGGCCGCGCCCGGTTCCGGACGCGGCCTACTTGGCCGTCCCCATCGCGTCGCAGGTCTTGGTCGCCTCGTCCTTCTTCATCGCGTCGGTTTCCATGGCAGCCTTGTCCATGCAGTCCTTCATCTCTTCGGCCGCCATCGGATCCGCGGGCTTCATCGCGTCGGTCGCCGGCTTCATGGCGTCAGTCGCCATCGCACCGGCCGGCTTCATCGCATCTTCGGCGCGCGCAACGCCGCCGGCAAAAAGCGCCGTCGAGCAAAGCGCCAAGGCAAGTGCCGGCAAGGTCAGGCGGGTGAGGTTGGTCATGATGGTCTCCAGGTTGGTGGCGCGCCGGAATGGCGATCACATCAGCTCTTCGCAGCCGCCTGGGCTTTCGTTACAGCCATCACCGCTTCGTGATCGGAAGGCTCGTTGTTTTTGCAACGCTGGATATTGGCGAAAGCGGGTGCGACATCCAATCTCCCTCCTTGTGGGGGAGATTGGCAGCTCAGGCGCCTGCCCCTATTGCGTAAGCACTGTTTGCGAAGGCCGCTGATTGAAGTCGCNCGTTGTTTTTGCAACGCTGGATATTGGCGAAAGCGGGTGCGACATCCAATCTCCCTCCTTGTGGGGGAGATGTCCGGCAGGACAGAGGGGGGCGACGTAAAGCGCGGCGAGGCAGCCCTTGCGTGCAGTGGCCTCGCTCCCTAATGCCAGGTTAATGCATCGATAACCGGAGAGGCGGTCGAATCTCCTGGCAACAGGGGTGGATCACGGCGGCGGGATTTTCGATCTTGGCAAGGCCGCGGGACAGCGCCCCCCTCTGGCCTGCCGGCCATCTCCCCCACAAGGGGGGAGATTGGCAGCTCAGGCGCCTGCCCCTATTGCGTAAGCACTGTTTGCGAAGGCCGCTGATTGAAGTCGCNGGGGGAGATTGGCAGCTCAGGCGCCTGCCCCTATTGCGTAAGCACTGTTTGCGAAGGCCGCTGATTGAAGTCGCACTTGCCGGTCACGGTGTAGAAGAAGTCGGCGTTGGACACCGGAGCCGGTACGGGATTGCCGCCGTCTTCCCAAGCCTGCTGGCTGGGTTGGCCGCACGGCACGGCGGTGAAGATGTCCACCAGTTTGCCGTTCGCGACTTCAACGCCGTCGATGTACAACCGGTTCGATGTGTTTGCGTCATTCGACTTGAGCTTGGGTGTTTGGGCCGATGGCACATCCATCTGCAGATACAGCACATCCATCAGGCTGACGTCGATCACCGCGCCGGCGCCGTTCGCGGGGTACATAGTGTTGGTGCAGGTGGTCAGGTATTTCTTGTTGCCGCTCGTCTGGGTAATCGCCCCGGTAGGCAGGCCGTTAAAATTCTGCACCGTCTTGGTCGTGCATTTCTGTTCCTGGACCTTCGTGCTCGTCGCTCCGTTGACCGTATACACTGTCGACGTGCCGTAGCCTTTCGGATCACCAAAATTGTTGTAGACATAAGTGATCTTCATCAGCGGATTGATCGCCGTCTCGGTGAATTTCGTGCCGTAGAGCGTCATTGTCTTGTTCCAATGGCCCGAAACCTTGTCGACCTTGAACGTGGTCTGCACCAGCGCCGGCCGCTTGCGCACTGCCGACGCGACGCCGATCTGCACCGTGTCGACGTGGGCGATCTGCATGAAGTTCGTCGGCATGGCAAACTTGGCCGAAGCATCGATGCTGGCGGTGCCGTCGGCGGCGACGACGAAGCTATCGAGCTTGGCGGTGCCTTGCCCGCTATTGGCCGTAAACGACTCCTGCAGTTTCACCTGACGGTCCGCCAGTGACGTGCTGGTTGGCAGCGTCGTGATCGACAGCGTCGCGGCATCGAGCGCATTCTGCATCGATCCCTTGGTCGCAACGGCTGAGTTGTAGTCGATTGAAAAGCCCAGAGCGGCACACATCGGGATAAGCATGATGGCGAGTATCGGCGCGAGGGAGCCGCTCTCGGAATTGAGAAAATGACGTCCAGATTGTGGCATTGCTTGGCCCCCCAAACGGTGACAGCTCCTGGCCTGTCACGCAGGGCGCGAACTATGCCCTAATCTGATGGACCAAAGTTTAACGGCTTTGCGTCCGCCGGCGGCTTATGCGCCGCGCCCGCCGCCGCTTGCCCGGGCAAGCTGCCCCTGCTAAAGCGCGCGACATGACCACGCCGATCAAGAACATCCGCAATTTCTCCATCGTCGCCCATATCGACCATGGCAAATCCACGCTTGCCGACCGGCTGATCCAGTCCACCGGCGGGCTGGAGCTGCGCGACATGAAGGAGCAGGTGCTGGACTCGATGGATATCGAGCGCGAGCGCGGCATCACCATCAAGGCGCAGACGGTGCGATTGAAATACCGCGCCAACAATGGCGAGGATTTTATCCTCAATTTGATCGACACGCCCGGCCATGTCGACTTCGCCTACGAAGTGTCGCGGTCGCTCGCCGCCTGCGAGGGCTCGCTGCTGGTCGTCGATGCCTCGCAAGGCGTCGAGGCGCAGACATTGGCCAATGTCTACCAGGCCATCGACAACAACCACGAGATCGTCGTGGTGCTGAACAAGGTCGACCTGCCGGCCGCCGAGCCCGAGCGCATTCGCGAGCAGGTCGAGGAGGTGATCGGCATCGACGCCTCCAACGCCGTGCTGATCTCGGCCAAGACCGGCCTCGGCATCCCCGACGTGCTGGAGGCGATCGTCAACGATTTGCCGCCGCCGCGCGAGGGCGACATTGCTGCCCCGCTCAAGGCGATGCTGGTCGACAGCTGGTACGACGCCTATCTCGGCGTCATCGTGCTGGTCCGCATCATCGACGGCGTGCTGAAGAAGGGCCAGACCATTCGCATGATGGGCACCGGCGCCAAGTACCTGGTCGAGCGCACCGGCGTCTTCACCCCGGCCCGCATCAATGTCGACGAGCTCGGCCCCGGCGAGTTCGGCTTCTTCACCGGCTCGATCAAGGAAGTCGCCGACACCCGCGTCGGTGACACCATCACCGAGGACAAGCGCCAGACGGCACAGGCCCTGCCCGGCTTCAAGCCGGCGCAGCCGGTGGTGTTCTGCGGCCTGTTCCCGGTCGACGCCGCCGATTTCGAGGATCTGCGCGCCGCGGTCGGCAAATTGCGCCTCAACGACGCTTCTTTCTCATACGAAATGGAAACCAGCGCCGCGCTCGGCTTCGGCTATCGCTGCGGCTTCCTTGGCTTGCTGCATCTGGAAATCATCCAGGAGCGGCTGGAGCGCGAGTTCAACCTCGACCTCATCGCCACCGCGCCCTCGGTCGTCTATCGCTTGGCTCTGAACGACGGCACGACGAAGGAACTGCACAACCCGGCCGACATGCCCGACGTGGTCAAGATCCAGGCGATCGAGGAGCCGTGGATCCGCGCCACCATCCTCACCCCCGACGAATATCTCGGCGGTATCCTAAAACTCTGCCAGGACCGGCGAGGTATCCAGGCCGATCTGTCCTATGTGGGCAAGCGCGCCATGCTGACCTACGATTTGCCGCTCAACGAAGTCGTGTTCGACTTCTATGATCGCCTAAAATCGATCTCCAAGGGCTACGCCTCCTTCGACTATCACCTGACCGACTACAAGGAAGGCGACCTGGTTAAAATGTCGATCCTGGTCAACGAGGAGCCCGTCGACGCGCTGTCGATGCTGGTCCACCGCACGGCGGCGGAAAAGCGCGGCCGCCAGATGTGCGAGAAGCTGAAGGAACTGATCCCGAACCATCTGTTCAAGATCCCGATCCAGGCGGCAATCGGCGGCAAGGTCATCGCCCGCGAGACGATCTCGGCCCTGCGCAAGGACGTCACCGCCAAATGCTACGGCGGCGACGTCTCACGCAAGCGCAAGCTGCTCGACAAGCAGAAAGAGGGCAAGAAGCGGATGCGGCAGTTCGGCAAGGTGGATATCCCGCAGGAGGCGTTTATCCAGGCGCTGAAGATGGGCGATTGAGGTAGCCGGTCGGCGACCGCGCGAAGCGCGGCGCCGAGACATCGATCCGGTGGATAGATATTTCTGATAAGATCGTTGTCCGGAGACTGCATAGGAGGCCACGATGGCTACTGAGTCGAAGGAGAAACAGTACCAGAACTTCAAGCATGCCGCCCGCAAACTGAAAACCGACGAGTCCGAGGAAAACTTTGACCGCGTGTTGAAGAAGGTGGTGACCGCAGTCCGCCACGCATCAGACTGTGCGGTGAACTCGGCCCCGGCGTATCCACCGGGGCCTTGTGACTGCGGCGTAATCAAAGCTCGACGATGATCCCGAGCTTCATTGCTTTGTCGCCACGTTTGTAACCATCGCGCGGGCCGCTGAACGACACGCCATTGTGTGCGGCGCTGACTGCTCTATCTATTCTGAACAGCTTCCATTCAGTGTGCTCATGCGAGGCACTTGCGCCGGACACCTGATATGCGCGTAAGAGAGTCTGCCCGTCCCTACCGTGGCCTAGTGCGTGCGGTTCAATGACTCGAAGGCCGGGATCGTACACGAGATGTACAAGGAGTCTGTTTCGGATTGCATGTTCAAGGGTCGGTATCATTGTCGTCACCTTCTGACGTTGTACACGTCGTCAGGCTTGACACTGCGAGCCAAAAGACTCAGAACACTCTTGCAAGGGAGTGCAGCTTCCGCGCCTGACGACCATCATCTGCGGAACCTGAACTTTAGAAACCGTCGCTGGGTACCAGCCTGCGACGGTTTCGTTTTTCAGGCGTCAACACCCTGCATGACGCCGGGACATGGTCCCCGTCAAGTTGTTTTCCCCGCCTTTATTCCGGCCTCTACTTGGCACGTTAAAAGCCATATTGAATCATAGGCTTAGAGGACGTTACGGCGGTATCCTTTTTCGGATAGCTTCGGCTGTATACTTTATCGGCTCAAAAACAGGTCAAAACCGGCCCTGAAATTCGAATCACTAGCTGATTGGAGCCATTCCCCTCCGGCTGGGTAGCACCTAGTGCGATATCAGCCGAGCGATAATGGCTTCGTCTGGTTCGTTGTCGGTGAAATCCTGAAAGACCAGCTTGGCGTGTTCCGCCCAACGCTCTTCAGCCAGGTTTAGCTCTTTGACCAACTTCCGGAATGGATGCCTTCACGCCCCTCTCTGTCCTGCCGGACATCTCCCCCACGAGGGGGGAGATCGCTACTTGACGCCCTTCGCGCAGCAGCCTTAGCCTGCCCGCATCCACAGGAGATCCCACCCATGGCAGGCACGGTCGAAGGCGAAAAAATCGATGTCGGCTTTTCCGGCCGGCGCTGCATCCATTCGCGCAATTGTGTGCTTGGCGACCCGCATGTGTTCGTGCCCAACGCGAAGGGCCAATGGATCCATCCCGAGGCGGCCAGCGTCGAGAAGATCGTGGCGATCGCCGAAAGCTGCCCATCGGGCGCCATCACCTACATCAGAAAGGATGGCGGGCCGCAGGAACAGCCGCCGGTGGTCAACACCGTGCGCATCAGGGAAAACGGCCCGCTGGCGCTGCATGCCGAGATCGTGCTCGACGGCGAGACGTCTTTTCGCGCCACGCTGTGCCGCTGCGGCGCTTCGGAAAACAAGCCGTTCTGCGATGGCAGCCACACCAAATCAGGCTTTACCGCCACCGGCGAGCCGGCGCTGAAGGACACGCCGGCGCTGGACGCGAGGAATGGCCCGCTCACCGTGACGCCGACCAAGAACGGCCCGCTCAAGCTCGAGGGCAATCTCGAAATCGTCACCGGCACCGGCCACACGGTCGACCGCACCCCACGCACCTTCCTCTGCCGCTGCGGCCATTCCGCCAACAAGCCGTTTTGCGATGGCAGTCACAAGCGCGTGGGGTTTGTGGGGTAGCTGGCCTTGGAATCTCCCCCCTCGAGGGGGAGATGGCCGGCAGGCCAGAGGGGGTAGCTGCGCATCAAGCGCCGACTCTTCTTTCGCCCTAAAAGAGCTTGGCACTCGACGCGAAGCGACCCCCTCTGTCGCCTTCGGCGACATCTCCCCCTCGAGGGGGGAGATTAGGTGCCGTGGCCCAGCGCTCGCGGCTTTATCCGCCGTTCCGTATCAGCTAAGGGGCGGGGACGAAATTCCCCGGACCGCTGCCAGAATATGACCGCCAAGACCAAATCCTCCCCCCTGTTCCTCGGCATAGACACCGGCGGCACCTATACTGACGCCGTGCTGTGGTCGGAAGCCGGCGGCCCTAACGGCAAAGTGCTGGCCAAGGCCAAGGCGCTGACCACCCGCCACGATCTGGCGGTCGGCATTTCGGGCGCGGTCGATGCGGTGCTGCAAAAAGCCGCCACCGATCCGGCAGCAATAAAACTGGTGTCGATGTCGACGACGCTTGCCACCAACGCGCTGGTCGAGGGTCAGGGCGGCCGCGTCGCGCTGGTGATGATCGGCTTTTCCGAGGGCGACCTTGCCCGCGACGGGCTGAAGGCCGCACTTGGCACCGACCCTGTCGTGTTCTGCCCCGGCGGCCACGATGTCCACGGCAATGCGGCAAAACTCGATCTGTCCGGGCTGGAGGCAGCGCTGCCGGAACTCGGTGCCTCGGTGTCCGGCTTTGCCGTCTGCGCCTATTTCGCCACTCGCAACCCGGCGCATGAGCTAAGCGCGCGGAACCTGATCCGCGGCATAACAGGCCTGCCGGTCACCGCCAGCCACGAGCTTTCGGCCAAGCTCGGCGGCCCGCGCCGGGCGCTGACGACGCTGCTCAACGCCAGGCTGATCTCGATGATCGACCGGCTGGTGGCGGCGACCGAGGGCTTTCTTGCCGCGCGCGGCATCGCCGCCCCGCTGATGGTAGTGCGCGGCGACGGCGCGCTGGTTTCCGCCGCCTTCGCCCGCCAGCGGCCGATCGAGACGATTCTTTCAGGCCCGGCCGCCAGCCTTGTCGGCGCTCGCCACATGACCGGCCTCGACAATGCAGTCGTCTCCGACATCGGCGGCACCACCACCGACGTTGCCGTGCTCGACCGGGGCCGTCCCAGGCTTGACCCGGAAGGCGCCACCGTCGGCGGCTTCCGCACCATGGTCGAGGCGGTCGCCATGCGCACCTTTGGGCTCGGCGGCGATTCCGAAGTGACGCTGGAGGACGGCGCGCTCAACCCAAGAATCCTGCTCGGGCCGCGCCGCCTGGTGCCGCTGGCGCTGGCCGGCATGATGCATGGCGAAGCGGTGACCGTCGAACTGGAACGCCAGATCCGCGCGGCCAACCCCAGCCGCATGGATGGCCGGCTGGCGGTCAGGACCGGCGTGCCGGAGCGGCTGGCTGCCGGCCTGACCGGCGCCGAGGCCAAGCTTTATGAGCTGATCGGCGCGACCCCGCTCGCCGTCGACCGGCTTTTGACATCAAATGCTCAGAACGCCACCTTGAACCGGTTGGTGTCGCGCGGGCTGGTGCATGTCGCCGGCTTTACGCCGTCGGACGCCGCCCATGTGCTGGGCAAGCAGGCCAACTGGGATGCCGCCACGGCTCGGCTCGGTGCCGAGCTGTTCGCCCGCAAGCGCGACGGCCGCGGACAGGCGATCGCCGCCACGCCGGAGGCGATCTCGGAACGGGTGCTGACCACACTGACCCGGCTGTCGGCGGAAGTCATCCTCGAAACCGCCTTTGCCGAGGACGGGCTGGATGGCGCGGCGACCGTGGCGCACGCGCTGGTCCAGCGCGCCGTCGATTCCCATCCCGGCATCGCACGGCTGAGCGTCGCGCTCGACCGCCCGGTCATCGGCCTCGGCGCCTCGGCGCCGCTGCATTATGCCGGGCTGCCACCGCTGGTCGGCCATGACTGCGTGGTGCCCGAAGATTCCGATGTCGCCAATGCGCTCGGCGCCGTCGTCGGCCAGGTCAGGGTTTCGGCGGAGGCGCGCGTCAGCCAGCCCCAGGAAGGGCTGTTTCGCGTCGCCTCAGGCGAAAGCGTGCGCGACTTCAATGACGAGGCGGCGGCGATCGCGGCAGCGGAAACCGATGTCCGCGCCATTGCCGCCGGGCGGGCCAGGGACGCCGGCACCGACAGCGCCGAAATCGAGATCGCCAGCGAATTCCGCGTCTCGACCGTCGAGGGCCAGCGCATGTTTATCGAGGCGCATGTGGTGGCGGTGGCGTCGGGCAGGCCAAGGATCGCGGTATAGGGCGCCTTGTGGGAGAAGGGGGAGCCGCATCAGCCTGCGTCAACGCAAAGGGTGAGGCGTCATTCGAAATAGAAGCGAATTGCCTACCTTCACCCTAAGCTGAATTGACCCTGCCACCTTGACATGTCAAAGGCCCGGCCAAAGCCTTTCGTCTGGAGAAGCCCCGATGACCGATCGCGTCGAAATCGCCGGATTGCGGATTGCCCGCGAGCTTTATGATTTCGTCGTGAACGAGGCGCTGCGGGGCACCGGCATTGCAGCCGACGCCTTCTGGACCGGCTTCTCGGCCATTGTGCATGATTTGGCGCCGAAGAACCGGGCTCTGCTCGCAAAGCGCGACGCGCTGCAAGGCCAGATCGACCAGTGGTATCGCGACAATGGCGCGCCCAGCGACATGGATGCCTACAAGGATTTCCTGAGGGAAATCGGCTATCTCGTGCCGGAAGGGCCGGCCTTCTCCGTCACGACGGACAATGTCGACCCCGAGATCTCGGTGGTTGCCGGGCCGCAATTGGTGGTGCCGCTGATGAACGCGCGTTACGCGCTGAACGCCGCCAATGCGCGCTGGGGCTCGCTCTATGATGCGCTCTACGGCACCGATGCCATTCCCGAGATCGACGGCGCCGAGAGGGGCGCCAGGTTCAATCCCGAGCGCGGCGCCAGGGTCATTGCCTGGGCGAAGGGTTTTTTCGACGATTCGGTCCCGCTGACGACCGGCAAATGGGCAGGGGTGAACGGGCTTTCCGTGGCCAACGGCATGCTGCGGCTGGGCGAGGGCGCCGGCGCCACCACGCTCGCCGATCCCAAACAGTTTGCCGGCTATCGCGGCGACGCCGATAATCCCGAAGCCGTCCTGCTCACCCGCAATGGCCTGCATATCGAGATTGTGATCGACCGCAGCAACCAGATCGGCAAGACCGATCCGGCAGGCATTGCCGACGTCGTGCTGGAATCGGCGCTGACCACCATTCAGGACTGCGAGGATTCGGTCGCGGCGGTCGATGCGCAGGACAAGGTTTTGGTCTATCGCAACTGGCTCGGCCTGATGAAGGGCGACCTTGCCGAGGAGATCACCAAGGCCGGCAGCACGTTTACGCGAAAACTCAATCCCGACCGGTCGTACACCGCGCCTGATGGGGGCACGCTGTCCCTGCCCAGCCGCTCGCTGATGCTGATCCGCAACGTCGGCCACCTCATGACCAATCCGGCGATTACGGACCGCGACGGCAACGAAGTGCCGGAAGGCATTATGGATGCGGCGATGACGGCGCTGATCGCGCTGCACGATGTCGGCCCGAACGGACGACGCGCCAATTCCCGCGCGGGCTCGATGTATGTCGTAAAGCCCAAGATGCACGGGCCGGAGGAAGTCGCCTTCGCCGTCGAGATATTCGACCGTGTCGAGGCGCTGCTCGGCATGGCGAAAAACACCATCAAGATGGGCATTATGGACGAGGAGCGGCGCACCACCGTCAACCTCAAGGAGGCGATCCGCGCCGCCAAGGATCGCGTCGTCTTCATCAACACCGGTTTCCTCGACCGCACCGGCGACGAGATCCACACCTCGATGGAAGCCGCCCCGATGATCCGCAAGGGCGACATGAAGCAGGCCGCCTGGATTGCCGCCTACGAAGCCTGGAACGTCGACACCGGGCTGGAATGCGGGCTGGCCGGCCGCGCCCAGATCGGCAAGGGCATGTGGGCGATGCCCGATCTGATGGCGGCGATGCTGGCGGAAAAGATCGCCCATCCCAGGGCCGGCGCCAACACCGCCTGGGTGCCGTCGCCGACAGCGGCGACGCTGCACGCCACCCACTACCACAAGGTCGACGTCGACGCTGTGCAGGCGGCGCTGAAGAGCCGCCCCAAGGCAAAGCTCGACGACATCTTGTCGGTGCCGGTAGCGGTGCGGCCGAACTGGTCGCCGGAGGAGGTCCAGAACGAGCTCGACAACAACGCGCAAGGCATTCTGGGCTATGTCGTGCGTTGGATCGACCAGGGCGTCGGCTGCTCGAAAGTGCCTGACATCAATGACATAGGCCTGATGGAGGACCGCGCGACGCTGCGCATCTCCTCGCAGCACATCGCCAACTGGCTGCATCACGGCGTGTGCACCTCAGACCAGGTGATGGAGACGATGAAGCGCATGGCCGGCGTCGTCGACCGCCAGAACGCAGGCGATCCGCTCTACCGGCCGATGGCCCCTGACTTCGACAAGTCGATTGCCTTCCTCGCCGCCTGCGACCTCGTCTTCAAAGGCCGGGTCCAGCCCAACGGCTACACCGAGCCGGTGCTGCACGCGCGGCGGTTGGAGCTGAAGGCAAAGGAAAGACCCTCGATAGCGCGCACAGAGTTCTAGTATAACCCGACGGATATTAGCAATTGCTAAAACATCGTTGTCCCGGTGCACGCGATCTGCTACGATTTAACCACCGACAAACGGCTCTGGGAGGCCGTGCGTCCGACATCATGCACAAGAACTCAAAACCGGAGAACGGCCATGACACGGCTTCTGACGGTCGCTGCCCTTGTGGCGGCGGGCAGTTTGGTTGCGATGCAAGGCGCAGCCGCCGATGACGCTGCGATGATCAAGAGCGCTGAATCCGCCGCACCCCCCGCTGTATCAAGCGGCGCTGCGATCCACGCCATGGATGAGAAGGGTGCAATGCGCACACTGCGCGAGGGCACAAACGGCTTCTGGTGCATGCCGGACAACCCGGCCACACCTGGCCCGGATCCAATGTGTGGAGATGCCAACGCGATGGAATGGGCGATGGCGTGGATTGGAAAAAAGGAACCGCCCAAGGGCAAGGTCGGCTTCCTGTATATGCTGGCAGGCGGCACCGATGGCAGCAACACCGATCCTTATGCGACAAAGCCCGAGGAAGGCAACAATTGGGTGGAGACCGGACCGCACGTGATGATCGTCAACGCAACGGACATGATGCAGGGCTATCCGGCTGACCCCAAACCTGACACGTCCAGGCCATATGTGATGTGGGCGGGCACTCCCTACGCACATCTCATGATCCCGGTTAAGTAGCTGCCGCGGCGGGCCGGGCCGGTCACCCTCCCTCAAGGGACCCTCAAGGGGGAGGGGAACGTCACGCCGCCTGCGCCATTCGCTCCGAGCTCATGCGGTACGAAATCGCCTCGGCCAGATGGATGCGGCCGACAGTCTCGCTGGCCTCGAGATCGGCCAATGTCCGCGCCACCTTTAGCACCCGGTGATAGGCCCGCGCCGAAAAGCCGAGCTTTTCACTGGCATCCCTGAGCAGCGACAGGCCTGATGCATCCGGCATCGCGATCTCCTCGATGACAGAGGGGGAGCAGTGCGCGTTGGTGGTGACGGAGGTCGCGCCGAGCCGCTCGAAACGTTCGCGCTGGGTTGTCCGCGCGCGGGCCACGCGCAGCGCCACGTCGGCACTTTTCTCCGCCCGGTCCGGCCGGATCAGATCGCTGGCCGAGACCGCCGGCACCTCGATCCGGAGATCGATGCGGTCGAGCAGCGGGCCTGATATGCGCGCCTGGTAGTCGGTGCGGCAGCGGTCGCCGCGAAGGCAGCGATAGCCCGGCTCGCCGGCCATGCCGCAGCGGCACGGGTTCATCGCCGCGACCAGCTGGATGCGCGCCGGATAGGTGACGCGATGATTGGCGCGGGCGATCATGCAGTCGCCGGTCTCCAGCGGCTGGCGCAGCGCGTCGAGCGCCTGCGGCGAGAATTCGGGAAACTCGTCGAGGAACAGCACGCCGTGGTGGGCCAGCGAGGCCTCGCCCGGCCGCACGCGCAGGCCGCCGCCGACCAGCGCCGCCATCGAGGCCGAATGGTGCGGCGCGCGGAACGGCCGCCGGTCGGTCAGCTTGCCTTCACCAAGCTCGCCGGCCACCGAGGCGATCATCGAGACTTCGAGCAATTCCCTCGGCGCCAGCGGCGGCAGGATCGACGGCAGCCGCTGCGCCAGCATCGATTTTCCCGATCCTGGCGGACCGATCATCAACATGTTATGGCCGCCGGCCGCCGCCACTTCGAGTGCCCGCTTGGCGGTCTCCTGGCCCTTGATGTCGGCAAGATCCGGCAGGTCGCGCGCCGAGGCATGGATGCCGGCCTCCGGCCGCGACAGCACTTGCGTGCCGCGAAAATGATTGGCGATGGCGATCAGGCTGCGCGGCGCCAGAATGTCGAAATCCTTGCCGGCCCACGCCGCTTCCGGGCCGCAGGCGAAAGGGCAGATCAGGCCCTTGCCTTCGGCATTGGCGCCGATCGCCGCCGGAAGCGCGCCGGCCACCGCGGCGATGGTGCCGTCGAGCGACAGTTCGCCAAGCACGACGTAGCCGGCCAGCATGTCGCCTGGAATGGCGCCAAGCGCCGCCATCAGGCCAAGCGCGATCGGCAAATCGTAATGGCTGCCTTCCTTGGGCAGGTCGGCAGGCGCCAGATTGACGGTGACCTTCTTCGACGGCATCGACAGGCCCGATGCGTGCAGCGCCGCCTGCACCCGCTCCCGGCTTTCGGCAACCGCCTTGTCGCCGAGGCCGACGATGTGCATGTTGACCTTGCCCGGCGCGATCATCACCTGCACGTCGACCGGCACGGCCTCGATGCCCTGGAAAGCGACCGTGCGGACCCGCGCAACCATTTTTCTGCCCCCGGACATGGGCTCGCCCGAAGCCCATGCGATCATGCCGCGAACGGCGTCATCTGAGACAACCACAGATTTTGCGCAAAGGCAAGAACATTACGGGAACAATCGAACGTTGTGCCTTGATGGCGCCGCATCGGCTACGGATCGGAAAGCCCCTGTTCCGCCAAGCATGGACGCTACTTGCGCTTGTCCTCAACCGCATCCCAGAACAGGCTGGCGATATCGGCGCCACCAAAACGCTCCACCTCGCGCACGCCGGTCGGCGACGTCACGTTGATCTCGGTCATGTAGTCACCGATCACGTCGATGCCGACGAGGATAAAACCGCGCTCTTTCAGCGACGGGCCGATGCGGGCGCAGATCTCGCGTTCGCGCTCCGTTAGTTCCGTTTTTTCGGCGCGGCCGCCGACATGCATGTTGGAGCGGGAATCAGTCTCGGCCGGCACCCGGTTGATGGCGCCGACCGGCTCGCCGTCGATCAGGATGATGCGCTTGTCGCCGGCTCGCACCTCCTTCAGATAACGCTGAACGATGTAGGGCTCGCGGAACATCTGGCCGAACATTTCGAGCAGCGAGGCGAGGTTGCGATCGGCCTCGTGAAGGTGGAAGATGCCGGCGCCGCCATTGCCGTAGAGCGGCTTGACGATGATGTCGCCGAACTCCCTGCGGAAGGCGGCAACCTCCTGGCTGTCCTTGGTGATCAGCGTTTCCGGCATCAGGTCGGGAAACTGGGTGACGAAGATCTTTTCCGGGCTGTTGCGCACCCAGGCCGGGTCATTGACCACCAGCGTCCTGGGATGGATGCACTCGAGCATATGCGTCGTGGTGATGTAGTTCATGTCGAACGGCGGGTCCTGCCTGAGCAGGACGACGTCCATCTCCGACAGGTCGGTCCGCACTTTCTCGCCGAGCGAATAGTGATTGCCCTTCTCGTCGCGGACCTGCATTTCCTCGACGCCGGCAAACACCTTGCCGTCGCGCAGCGACAGCCGGTCGGGCGTATAATGGAACAGCTGGTGGCCGCGCCGCTGCGCTTCCAGCGACAGCGCAAACGACGTGTCGCCGGCAATCGAGACGGTGGAAATGTGGTCCATCTGGACAGCGATTTTCAGGGGCATGGCGGATCTCCGGCGGATCGGATGGGCTGCTTGCCCTTACAACCTCCCCGGTCATCTGCCAATCGCGACATTTTGAGGATTGCCTGCTGGGCGTAGCTGAGGCGCAGGCGGAGCGCCTTGCCCAGTTCGGCTGCGCCGGCAGCAACGATTCCTGTTCGGCTGACGAGTGACTTGTCAGACATAAGCCCGCGAATTTGCTTTTTCTCCCTTGCTCCCCCGACCGGGCTGGCTAGGATGCGCGCCGACCGAGCCTACGGTGCCGCGCGTCCTTTTGGATGCGCAAACGACGCTGTAGCACTTTGATTTTGCGCATGATCCTTCCGAAAATCGAAATCGATTTTCGGGGTCATGCGCAGGGAGAAAAAAATGATGCCATCGGCGCGCTTTGCCGACCTTGAGGGCGCTTCGGTGCTGATTACCGGCGGCGGCTCCGGAATTGGCGCGGCGCTGACCGAGGGTTTTGCCCGCCAGGGGGCAAAGGTCGCCTTCATCGACATCGCCGACGCCCCGAGCCTGGCGCTGGCCGACCGCATCGAAAAGGATCTCGGCCGCCGCCCCCTCTATCTCAAGACCGACATACGCGACGTCGAGGCGCTGCGGGCTTCGGCCGCCAGGGCCGCAGAGGCGCATGGCGACGTCACCGTGCTGGTCAACAATGCGGCACTTGACGATCGCCACGCGGTAGAAGACGTCACTGTGGAGTTCTGGGACAACAACCAGGCGGTCAACCTGCGCCCGCATTTCTTCTCCGCACAGGCGGTGGCGCCGGGCATGAAGCGCGCCGGCGGCGGCTCGATCATCAACTTCACGTCGACGTCGTTCCTGATCAACCACCCCGACATGCCGGCCTATACCGCCGCCAAGGCGGGGATCGTCGGCCTGACCAAGGGGCTTGCCGGCAAGCTCGGCGCCGACGGCATTCGCGTCAATGCGATCGCACCCGGCTGGGTGATCACCGAGCGGCAGAAGCAGCTCTGGGTCACCGAACAGGCGCTCGCCGCCCACGTGGCCAAGCAATGCATCAAGCAGGTGATGCAGCCGGAAGACGTCGTCGGCACGGTGCTGTTCCTGGCGTCGGACGCTTCGCGCATGCTGACCGCACAGATGCTGATCGTCGACGGGGGCTTCCTGTGAACTCAGCGAGCAACGTGCCTTCTGTGGCCGCCGTCGATTGGGGCACCACCCGTCTCAGGGTCTGGCTGGTCGATGAGGCCGGAAATGTCCTCGCCGAGCGTCGCGGCGACGACGGGCTGATCACCGCGCAGGCGGCCGGGTTTTCGACCATCCTCGAAGGACATTTGGCGGCGATGGGCGCGCCGGAAGCGATGCCCGTGATCATCTGCGGCATGGCCGGCTCTCGCCAGGGCTGGCTGGAGGCGCCCTATGTCAGCGTGCCGGCGCCGATCGGCGCCATCCTTGCCGGTGTTGCGCGCGTTCCCGGCCAGCGCCGCGACATCCGCATCGTGCCGGGCCTTGCCCAGCGCCAGGCCGACGCGCCTGACGTCATGCGCGGCGAGGAAACGCAGCTTGCCGGCGCCGGTTTGCCGGCAACAAGCCGCCATCTCGTCTGCATGCCCGGCACCCACTCCAAATGGGTGCTGGTCGAGGACGGCGCCGTTGCCGGTTTTGGCACCTGGCCGACCGGCGAGCTGTTTTCGGTGCTGGCGGCGCATTCGATCCTGCGCCATTCGCTGGGCGAGCAGCCCAAGCCGGTTGCACCAGGCAATCCGTTTTTCCAGCGCTGGTGCGAGATCGCGCTGGCCGAGGGCGGCGATGTCATATCGAGGCTGTTCTCGATCCGCGCTGCGGGCCTATTGCAGGACCTGAAACCCGACGATGCCGCTGCTTGCCTGTCCGGCCTGCTGATCGGCGGCGAGATCGCCTCGGCCAGCCGCCGCTATCGAAAAGGCGCGGCGTCGATCGTGCTGGTCGCATCCGGCGCGCTCGGCACCCTCTACACTGAGGCGCTCGGTCTTGCCGGGCTTGCGGTGAGAGCCGTCGATGCCGACGAGGCGGTGCGTGCCGGCCTGATAGAGGCGGCGCGCAAAAATGGCATGATTGCTGGAAGCGGAGTTGCCGCATGACCGAGACCGCATCGTTTCCGAAGCTCGAGCGCGGGCTTGTCGCCATCCTGCGCGGCCTCAAGCCGGACGAGGCGGTGGCCGTCGGCCGGGCGATCTTCGAGGCCGGCATCGAAGCGATCGAAGTGCCGCTCAATTCGCCGGATCCGTTTGTCTCCATCGCGAGAATTGTTGAGGCGCTGCCGGCGACGGCATTGGTCGGCGCGGGGACTGTGTTGACCGCAGCCGATGTCGACGGACTGAACAAGGCCGGCGGGCGGCTGCTGGTCAGCCCCAACATCGATGCGGAGGTCATGGGTCGCGCCATGAATTACGGCATGGTGACGATGCCGGGCGTATTCACGCCGACCGAAGCCTTCCAGGCCATCCGGCTCGGCGCCTCGGCGCTGAAATTCTTCCCGGCCAGCGTGCTCGGCGCGGCCGGGATCGCGGCGATGCGCGCCGTTTTGCCGGCTGAGACGCTGGTCGGCGCGGTCGGCGGCGTGTCGGAGAAGGACTTTGCCGGCTACAAGGCGGCCGGTGTCAGCGTCTTCGGCCTCGGCTCCAGCCTGTTCAAGCCTAGTATGAGCGTCGACGAGGTGGCAACGCGGGCGCAGGCCGCAGTCGCGGCTTGGGACGCAGCGTTTGGAGCAGCGCCATGAGCGAAGCCATCATTTCGGTTTTTTCCGACCATGTCTGTCAACTCGGCGAAGGCCCGAGCTATGACCCCGCCACCGAAACGCTCTACTGGTTCGACATCGTCAACGGCCAGCTTCTGGAAAAGCCCCTGTCCGGCGGTGCCGTCAAAATCCACGAGCTTGGCCAAATGGCCAGCGCGATCGCCGTCGTCGACGACAAAAGACAGTTGATCACCACCGAAACCGGCCTGCATGTCCGCGACGTGGCGACCGGCAAAATGACGCTGCATACGGCCATCGAGGCCGACAATCCGGCGACGCGCTCGAACGATTCGCGCGTCCATCCCTGCGGCGCCTTTTGGGTCGGCACGATGGGCAAGGGCGAGGCAAAGGCCGCTGGCTCGATCTATTGGTTCTTCAGGGGTGAATTGCGCCGGCTCTATTCAGACATCACGGTGTCGAACTCGATCTGTTTTTCCGAAGATGGAACCGTTGCCCATTACACCGATACCAGCACCGGCCTGTTGATGCGCGTCGGCTGCGATCCGGCGACCGGCCTGCCGGCTGGCGAGCCAAAAATCTTCGTCGATCACCGCAAGGCCAAGGGCTATATCGACGGTTCGGTGCTCGATCGCGACGGTGTCCTGTGGAACGCCTGCTGGGGCGGCAGCGTCGTTGAAGCCTACGGGCCTGACGGCAAGCTCATCCGTTCGGTCGCGATGCCGGTGACGCAGCCGTCCTGCCCGGCCTTTGTCGGCAGGAATGCCGACCGGCTGGCGGTCACCTCCGCCTGGTCGGGCAAGGATGAGAAACAGCGCCTGCTGGATCCGCAAGCCGGCATGACGTTTCTGCTCGACATTCCGGTCAACGGCCGCTTCGAGCCGCGCGTGCTGATTGGCTAGGCTGACGTCGATTTCGCGAAAGCCTGATACATCCGCCATGCGAGAGTAGGCAGTCGCGCTGCCAGGCCCGTTCATCGCCAGGAATCGTTGATGCCATGTCAAGCCGCAGGCCGAAGCTGATCCTAGTCTACGAGCCGGAAAACGCCTGCTTCGAGCGGCTGGTTGCTGATGGCCACGTGCCGGGGCGCGCCGCCGAAATCGCCTCCTATCTGGCGCAATCGACCGACATCGCCCCTGAGTTCGACGAGCTGGCCGCAGCCTGCCAGACGCGCGGCCTGTCCTTCGCGCCGGTGGCGCTCGACGATGCCGCAAATCTGCTTGCCGGTGAGGATCCGAAGACGACGCTGGTGTGGACGCTGACCGACGGCATCGCCTATTTCCGTGGCGGTGCGGCGCCGGCGCTGGCAAGGCTGAACGGCCTGAAGCTGCTCGGCGCCGATGATGCGCTGTTTGCGCTCTGCCAGGACAAGTTCCGCTCCGGCGCCGTGCTCGGCGCACTCGGCCTGCCGGTGCCGCAATCCGGTTTGGCACGCGACGGACGCTGGCTGGTCGAGCCACCGGCTTCGCCAGCCGGCTGGTTCGTCAAGCCGAGCCGGCTCGGCGCCAAGATTGGCATCTGGCCGGATTCGCGCAGCAGAGATCTCGGCCACGCGCTTGAGCTTAGCCGGCGCGTCTTCGCTGCCTATCGCGACGATGTCGTCGTGCAGCCCTACGTCACCGGGCGCAATGCGCGCGCCAGTTTTCTCGGTCTGAATCCGGACACCGGCGTCGAAGCACTCGGCATCGTCTTTGTCGAGTCGGGAAGTGATTTCCAGACAATGGAAGACAGCCTGGCGCTCTACGGCGACACCGGCGAGGCTGCCAGGGCGGCGGGAACATATGCCGAGCCGGTGCTGCTGCCGGTTGCCGCCAGCCAGCCGCGAGCCGATGCAAGGATCCGACGGATCGCGCAAAGCCTGATCGCCGGGCTTGGCCTGCGGGATGTGTTTTCCGTCGATTTCCGGATCGAAGCCGACGATAGCATCCACCTCATCGAGTTCGAGGTCTGCCCGGGCCTGCCTTGCTTCGATTTCCGCGCCTATTGCCGCACGCAATGGCAGATGGGCCTCGCCGATGCGATGGCCGCGACCGCCGCGAGCCGTTTTTTCGCCTCGCCCACGAAATGAGCAGCGCCCGCGTACCCAGCCGCGTACGGGCCAGGACCGTGCCTCGACAAACGGCTTGCGTTCCGACATTTCACTTAATAGGGTGTTAAGTGAAGGAGGCACTCGGTGAAAGTAGACCCTGCGACATTCCCGGAGTTGGCCGCGCTGGCGACGACGGAAGCCGGCAAGGCCAAGCATGTCGGCGGCCGGATCAAGGCCATTCGCATGGCCCGACGCATTTCGCTTCGCCAGCTGGCTGACATGGTCGGCACGACGGCGAGCTTCATCAGCCAGCTCGAGCGCAATCTGAGCGGCGCCAGTGCCAGCACCCTGATGCGGATCGCGGCAGCCCTGGATCTCGGCATCAACGAGCTGTTCGAGCAGACTGAAGGTGGGTTCCACAAGGTGCTTACCAGAGCCGACCGCCCCCTGCTGCCGATCAGCCACGGTTGCCGAAAGACGCTGCTGTCGCGTCGGCCGATCCATGAATTCGAGGTTTATTCGGGGGAGTTCGACGTCGGCGGCTCGACCGGCGACGACGCTTACACGCATGGCGGCAAGCACGAGATGTTCGTCGTCCTGAAGGGCACTGTCGAGTTGACGCTGGCAGACGAGCGCTTCGTCATGAACGAAGGCGACAGCATCGAATACGCCACCTCGACGCCGCATCGTACAGAGAATGTCGGCAAGAAGCCGGCGCAGGTGCTCTGGATCATCGCGCCCCCGACCAGTGGCGCGGCGGAACTCAATCGATACACGCCCGGACAAGGCTCGCAGCCGGACGGACCGAACTAATGCGGGTGCACATAAATGGGAGATTAGACATGAAGACCAAGATCGGACAGGTGGCCGCGCTCGGGCTGCTGATGATCACCACAGCAGCGCTTGCGCAGAGCAAGCCGGTGGCGGGCGAGGTGGCAGAGGGCTCGCTGAAGGGCAAGACGCTCACCTTCGTCTCGTATGGGGGCATTTATCAGGATGGTCAGATCGCCGCGCTGAAAGAGTTCGTCGACAAGTCAGGCGTGACGCTGCTCAGCGACGGGCCAACCGAGATCTCGAAATTGCAGGCGCAGGTCGAGTCCGGCAATGTCACCTGGGACGTTGTCGATAGGCGATTTCCCGCCCTACGTCTATTGCGGCAAGCTGTTCCAGAAGCTGGACTTCTCAAAGATCGATACGGCCAACATTCCGGAGGGCCAGATCAGCGAATGCAGGGTGCCGGCCATGAACTATGGCGTGGTGCTGATGTACAACACCGAAAAGTACAAGGATAACGCGCCCAAGAGCTGGAAGGATTTCTTCGACATCGAGAAATTCCCGGGCTCGCGCGCCCTGGAGGGCAGCGGCGATCTGTCCGGCGGCATGATCGAGCAGGCGCTGCTCGCCGCCGGCGGGTCGGTCGAAAACATGACCGTTGCCGATATCGACAAGGCTATCGAGAAGGTGAAATCGCTCGGCCCGGACACGATCTTCTGGAAGACCGGCGCCGATTCCCAGCAGCTCGCCGAATCCGGCGAAGCCGACATGATCGCGATGTGGACCGGACGTGCCATGACCGCGGTGAAGAACGGCGCGAAGTACACGCCGGCGTGGCAGGACTGGCTGGTGGTGATGGATCAGATGACCATTCCGATGGGCGTCAAGGACCCCGACGCGGCGCATGCGCTGATCAACGCCTATCTCGGCAAGAGCGCGCAGGAGACGCTTGCAAAAACCACCTCGTATACCCCGATCCACAAGGACGCGAAGCCCGAAGTGGACGAGATCACCGCGGCGTTCATGACCAACACGCCGGACAAGCTGAAGCTTGGCTATCAGCAGAACATCAAGTTCTGGGTGGAGAACTTCGAGGTGGCGAACGAAAAGTGGAATGGGTTGATGGCCGGCAATTAGGTCCGCCGCCGTGGCAACGAGAGCAATCGACAGCCGGGACACTGTTCCGGCTGTCACGGCAGACGGCCGGCGGCGCTGGTTTCGTGGACAGGCTTTCTGGCTCGTCGCGCCGGCGCTGCTGCTGCTCGTCATCTGCCTGGGCCTGCCGCTCGCCATCGTGACCTTGCGCAGCTTTTCCGAGCCGCAATGGGGATGGCAGAACTATGCCTGGTTCTTCGGCACACCGGTCAATCTGACGGTGCTTCAGCGGACCTTCGCGATCTCCGCCTGGGTGACGCTGGTATGTCTCATCGCCGGCTATCCCTATGCCTATGTGATGACCGCGGTCGGACCCAGGATGCGGCTCGTCCTCATCCTGTGCGTGCTGGTGCCGTTCTGGGTGAGCGGCGTGGTGCGCACGCTGGCATGGGTCATCCTGCTGCAGGATTCCGGCGTGATCAACTCCGTCATCAGGGCAGTCGGCCTCAGCCCGGTCAAGCTGATCCGCACGCAGACAGGCGTGGTGATCGGCATGGCGCAGGTGCTGTTGCCGTTCATGATCCTGCCGCTCTATTCGGTGATGAAGACGATCGACCTGCGGCTCATGCAGGCGGCACGGAGCCTCGGCGCGAGCCCGGCGCGCGCCTTTGCCCAGGTCTATCTGCCGCTCTCGCTTCCGGGCGTCTACGCGGGCGCCATCATCGTCTTCATTCTTGCACTCGGCTTCTACATCACCCCGGCGCTGCTCGGTGGTCCGCGGTCGACCATGCTCTCGACCCTGATCCAGAACCAGGTGCTCAGCCTACTCAACTGGGGCCGCGGCGGTGCGATGGGTGTGGTGCTGTTGATCGCCACCTTCGTCCTGCTCGCGCTCGCAGCGCCGCTGTCGCGTCAACCGCACAAGACGGGCTCGAGGCGCTGATGAAACAGCCCGGTCGAATCCTGCTCGGTCTGTACTGCCTGCTGGTCGCGGTCTGGCTGGTCGCACCGACAATCGTGGTCGTGCCGATGTCGTTCAACGACAAGAAGTCGCTGGCCTTTCCGCCATCCGGCTTTTCCTGGCAGTGGTACCAGAACTTTTTCACCAACCCCGAATGGTCGGCGAGCCTGGTCGGCTCCCTCAAGGTTGCCGTCGTCACGGCGCTGTTCGCCACCGTCATCGGCACGCTGGCGGCATTCGGCCTCGATCGCATGAAAAGTCGCGTCAGCGGCGTGCTGCGCGCGCTGCTGATCACGCCAATGGTCGTGCCGGGGGTGGTGCTCGCCGTCGGAATCTACGCGGTCTATCTCGATACGCGGTTGGTCGGCACCATGACCGGCTTCGTGCTGGCCCACACGATGCTCGCCGTTCCTTTCGTCATCATCGCCGTCTCCGCCAGCCTGGAAGTCTTCGACAAACGGCTGGAGACTGCTGCTGCCAGCCTCGGCGCGACCCGGCTGACGGCGTTCAGGACGGTGACCTTGCCGCTGATCGCGCCGGGCATCCTGTCGGGACTGCTGTTTGCGTTCGTGACCTCATTCGACGAGATCATCGTCGCGCTGTTCATCACCAGCCCGTATCTGAAGACACTGCCGGTCCAGATATTCTCGAGCTTCACCCGGGACGCCGACCCCACCGTTGCGGCAGTGGGCACGCTGCTCTTCATCGTGACGTCGCTAGTGATCGGGGCGGGGCTGCTGATCGGTTCGAGACAGGGAAAACGTTGACATGGCCTCACCAACGACCCGCGGCGCAGCCATAGATCTCAAATCCGTCAGCAAACACTATGGCAGCTTCATCGCCCTCGACAAGGTCTCGCTACGCATCGAGCCGGGGGAGTTCATGACGCTGCTCGGACCCAGCGGTTCGGGCAAGACGACCACACTCAACGTCATCGCCGGCTTCACCGAAGTCAGCTCGGGTTCACTTGATGTCGGCGACAAAAGCGTCATCGGCGTACCGGCGCACAAACGCAATATCGGCGTCGTCTTCCAGCACTACGCGCTGTTCCCGCATATGACGGTGAGCAGGAACGTCGCATATCCGCTGACCCTGCGCGGCATCGCCAATCCCGATCGCGCGGCCCGGGTGCGCAAGGCGCTGGACATGGTGAGGATGGCCGATTTCGGCCACCGCTTCCCCAGCGAGCTCTCCGGCGGACAGCAGCAGCGCGTCGCGCTGGCGCGTGCCATCGTATTCGACCCGCCGCTGCTCTTGATGGACGAGCCGCTCGGCGCACTCGACAAGAAGCTGCGTGAATGGCTGCAGCTCGAGATCAAACGGATCCACCGCGAACTGGGCACCACCTTCGTCTACGTCACGCACGATCAGGAGGAGGCCCTGGTCCTCTCGGACCGCATCGCCGTGTTCAACCAGGGACGCATCGAGCAGATCGGCACCGGTCGCCAACTCTACGACGAGCCCGAGACGTTGTTCGTCGGAAAGTTCGTCGGCGACTCGACGATACTGCGTGGTGCAGCCTCCACCTCCGGCAACGAGACCGCCATCGACGTAGCCGGACGGAAAGTGGCCGCCGCCAAACGCCTTGCCGACGGCGCCAAGCCGGTGATGCTGCTGCGGCCGGAGAAGCTGAGCCTCGCCAGGCGGGGAAAGGGCGGACAAGATCGAAACACCCTGCCCGGGCGCATCGGCGAGGCCATCTATCTCGGATCTGGCTCCAAATACGAGGTCGTGCTGGCCGACACCTCGAAGGCGATCGTGCGCTCGACGCTGGAGGCCGAGACCTTCGCCATCGGCGACGAGGTCGACCTCGTATTCGCGGGCAGCGACGTGAAGCTGCTGGCCGACGACGAAAACGCCGATTTCACGCTGACCTAAAATCCTGTCTGGGAAATCGCGACAATGGACGTGAAGAAGAACGGCGACGTTTCATTCTGGTATGCCGACATCGGCGGGGTGCCCGGCTATCGGCCGCCGCTGCAGGGCGATATCGTGGCCGACGTCTGTATCGTCGGGGCCGGCTACACCGGCCTTTGGACCGCCTATTATCTGAAGCAGGCAGCCCCGCATCTCAATATTGTCGTCATCGAGAAGGAGTTCGCCGGCTTCGGTGCTTCGGGGCGCAATGGCGGCTGGCTGTCCGGCGGCTTCTCTTGGTCGCGCGAAAAATATGAGGAGGCAACCTCGCGCGCTGGAGTCATCGCCATGCAGGCGGCAATGACGGGCACAGTGAACGAGGTCATATCGGTTGCGGAAGCTGAAGGCATCGACGCCGACATTCGTCGCACCGACGAACTGCTGGTCGCAATCAACGAGGCGCAGGAGCAGCGCGCCAAGGCGATGTATGCCCATGCCAGATCCTGGGCGCTGACCGACGAGCGCGTCGGGTATATCGATGCAGCCGAGATGCGTCGGCGCATAGCGGTACACAACGCCCGCGGCGCCTTCGTCATCAAGAAGGTTGCGCGGATTCAGCCCGCAAAGCTGGTGCAGGGGCTCGCCAGGGCAGTGGAGCGGCTCGGCATCCCGATCTACGAACAGACGACCGTGCTGTCGATCGAGAGCGGCAAGGTCGCAACCAACCGGGGCGTGGTGCGGGCCGAAAAGATCGTGCGGGCGACCGAGGGTTTTACCGCGGGAATCGCCGGCCACGAAAGACTGTGGTTGGCGCTCAACAGCGCCATCGTGGTCACCGAGCCGCTTTCCGACAAGCTGTGGAGCGAAATCGGCTGGGATGGCTACGAGGTGCTCGGCGACGCCGCGCACACTTACTGCTACGCCCAGCGCACCCGGGAAGGACGCATTGCCATGGGCGGGCGCGGGGTGCCCTATCGGTTCGGCTCGAAGACCGACGTTCGAGGCGTCACCCAGCAGGCGACGATCGACAAGCTGCATAAAATCCTGACGACGCTTCTGCCGCAGACCAAGGGGCTCAAGCTCGACCATGCGTGGTGTGGAACGCTGGGCGGGCCGCGCGACTGGTGCACGACGGTGGGCTTTGACAGGCAGACCGGAATAGGCTGGGCCGGCGGTTATGTCGGCCTCGGCGTTTCCACCTCGAACCTCTCGGGGCGCACTCTGCGCGATCTGCTGCTGGGCAACGACACCGAGTTGACGCGGCTTCCCTGGGTCAATCGAACCGTGCGCAAGTGGGAGCCAGAGCCGCTGCGCTGGCTTGGCGTCCATTCGATGTATCAGCTCTATCGAATTGCCGACGAGCGGGAAGCAAAGGGGCTGCCGCGCACGTCGCGGCTGGCCGCCCTGGCCGATCGCATCACCGGGCACTGAACCGCATCACTTCAGGAATTTAGCAATGATCGACTTCAAGACCTTCGCCCACCTGGCGCATATCGACCTCGGTGAGCCCCAGCCGAAGCCCACCTCGCTGGAAGGCGATCAGATGGAAGCAGCCAACACGCTTTGGACTTCCGAGGATGGCAAGATCGAAGTCGGTGTCTGGGAATGTTCGCAAGGCCGGTTCACCGCGCGCCGTGACACGAATTCCGAGATTTGCCACATCGTGTCCGGCCGCGTGACGCTGCACGGTCCTGGTGGCGCAGCCAAAGATGTCGGACCCGGCGAATTGCTCGTCCTGCCGCTTGGCTGGGAGGGCGAATGGACCATCCATGAGAAAACGCGCAAGCTTTACATCCTGCATTCGATCTGAACGCCGCGGGCACGTTCGCGACGGTACGGCAGTGGCCGCTGAACTAAACTAGACCCCTTCGACCAGCACGATCTCGCCGTCGGCCACCTTCTGCCGGATCGCGACGGCGCGCTGGTATTCGGGCGAGCGATAGCAATCGTGCGCCGCAGCCAATGACGGAAACTCGATGATCACGTTGCGGTCGCGGCCCGGCCCTTCTGCTTTTTCATGCGCACCGCCTCGTGCCAGGAAAACCGCGCCGAAACGATCGAAAGCCGGTTTGGCGGCAGTGACATAGTCCTTGTAGCCTTCCGCATCGCGCACATCGACGCGGGCGATCCAGTATCCCTTCGGCATGCTTGTTCTCCGAATTGTTAGGCCGAGCGCATTTCGTCAAGAATTGCTTCCGCGACCGCTCGCCTGTCGGCGGCGCTGACGATCGGCCGGCCGACGACGAGATGGCTGGAGCCGTTGCGGATCGCCTGCGCCGGCGTGACGACGCGTTTCTGGTCGCCATGGTCGCTGCCCTTGGGCCGTATCCCCGGCGTGACGACGGCCATGTTGGGGCCGACGATCCGGCGCACCGCCTCCGCTTCCTCGGCCGAGCAGACGATGCCGCCCATGCCGGCATGCAGCGCCTGCTCGGAGCGCCTCAGCACCAGCGTATGCGGGTCATGCTCATAACCGGCGTCGATCACGTCCCGCTCGTCCATCGAGGTCAGCACGGTGACGCCAAGCAGGCGGAGATCGCTGCCCCTGGCGGCCGCGACCGCTGCCTTCATCGTCTTCGGATAGGCGTGCAGCGTCAGCATGGTCATGCCCATCCTGGCAATGGCCTCGACGCCCTTGGCTACCGTGTTGTCGATGTCGAGCAGCTTCATGTCGAGGAAGATCCTGGTGCCGCCGCTGGCGAGCTCGCGGGCGAAGTCGAGACCGCCGGCGAAGGCGAGCTGATAGCCGATCTTGTAGAAGGAGACGACCCCGTCGAGCTCGCGCACCACCGTCTCGGCGTCCTTCAGCGTCGGCACGTCGAGGCCGACGATCAGCCTGTCTTGCATGGTGCTGGCGCGCTCCTGGATCACGCCTCGATCCGCGTCGACAGCAGGCGCGAGGTTTCGATCAGCGTGCGGCATAGGTGCTCCATCGATCTGTGCAGTCGCTCGTCCCTGAAATTCCCGTCCTCATCGAAGGCGTTGCCGCCATCCGGGACAGAGCACTCCGGCGTCACCACCTCCATCTGGCAGCGCACCAGCACGGCGCGCAGATGGTTGATGCAGCGTACCCCGGCGAAATGTCCTTTGGAAGACGAACAAAGGCCGGCGGGCTTGCCGGTGAACGGCCTGAACGACCGCCCGTCATCTGTGCGCACCCGGCTCACCCAATCGATTGTATTCTTGAGCAGCGGCGGGATCGAGCCGTTATATTCGGGCGTCGCGATCAGCAGCCCGTCATGGGCCGCGATTTGCCGGGCAAGCTTGATGGCGTTCTCGGGAATGCCTTTCTCCTTTTCCAGGTCCTCGTCGAGGATCGGCAGCGGATAGTCGGCAAGCGAGATGCGGGTCACCTCGGCGCCCTGCAGGGCGAGTTCCTTCTGCGCCACATCGGCGGTCCTGCCGCTGTAGGCGCCAGAGCGAATCGAACCGGCGAAGACGAGAATTTTCGCGATCACTGCTATCGGCCCCTTGTTCCCGGACAGGTACAGCCAGGGATCTGTCAAATCAACGCACCGGCGCAAAAATCGAAAAGGGATCTTGGGGGCACATGAGTGAAGGGTGTGTTGAGATTCAGGTCAGGCCGAGCCGAAAATGGTTGGTTCCGAGAACCGGAGCGGAGCGTACTTGAAGTACGTGAGCACCGGAAGCGCAGGAAGCTGCCATTTGCAGGCCGGTCTCACCTGAATATCGGCACACCCTAATGCGCCCCGCGCCGGTAGATCCAAAGCTGCGTAGGTGGGATGTTGCGGATGACGAAATGGAAATGCTCGACCGTGTAGTCGCCGCGGCCGGGCGGGATCGGCGACAGCGGGCCGTAGGTCAGCTGCACGACCGGGCGGCCTGTCGGGATGCGGTCGAGAAGGCTTTCGACGTAGGCGACGCGCTGTTCGACCGGGAAATTGAGCAATGGCACGCCGGAGATGACCGAATCGAAGGTCAGGCCGCTCTTGTCGCCGAGCGTCGCATTGAGATTGAAGGCATCGCCCTCGATGACGTTGACGCCGGGATAGAGCTGGCGCAGATGGCGCACGAAATCGGGGGAGTATTCGACTGCGTAGAGATTTTCAGGCTTTACGCCGTGGGCGAGGATGGCTCGGGTGATGACACCGGTGCCGGGCCCGACTTCGAGCACCGGCAGGCCCGACATCGGGTTGACGACGGAGGCCATCTTGCGGGCCGTGATGGAACTGGTCGGCACGATCGAACCGACCGCCTTCGGCTTGTCAATCCAGCCCTTGAAGAACTTCAGTTCGTCGTCGAACTTCTCTGCCAGCGTCTTTCGCAGTCCGGGACCATGTGCCATGCAAGTTCTCCTGAACGGTCCCCCGAGTGGCTACTTAGCAGCTACGGGCTTCAAGGCAAGGCGGACGCCGGTATAAGGTGTTGATGACGCTAGGGGAGCTTCCGCTCGGTTGTATTCTACATCCGATTGGCGAGAGTCGCCATCAGCGCTCGCTGAAGGTCTCGAAAAAGTCCTTCATGCGGGCGAAAAAGCCGCTCGACTGCGGCGAATTATCCTTCGAGGAAAGCTGCTCGAACTCCTCCAGCAGCTCGCGCTGGCGGCGGGATAGGTTCTGCGGCGTCTCGACCGCGGTCTGGATGTAGAGATCGCCGACATTGTGCTGGCGCAGCACCGGCATGCCCTTGCCCTTGAGGCGGAACTGGCGGCCGTTCTGGGTGCCTTCCGGCACCTTGACCTTCGTCTGGGTGCCGTCCAGCGTCGTCACCTCGAAGGAACCGCCAAGGGCAGCCGTCGTCATTGAGATCGGCACCTTGCAGTAGAGATCGGCGCCGTCGCGCTGGAAGAATTCGTGCGGCTTGACCGCCAGGAAAATATAAAGATCGCCCGACGGGCCGCCGCGCAGGCCGGCCTCGCCCTCATTGGCAAGGCGGATGCGGGTGCCGTCCTCAATGCCGGCCGGGATGTTGACCGACAGCGAGCGCTCCTCGGTGACGCGGCCCTGGCCGGCGCATTTCGCGCACGGCTCCTTGATGGTCTGGCCACGTCCCTGGCATTGCGGGCAGGTGCGCTCGATCGAGAAGAAGCCTTGCGTGGCGCGCACCTTGCCGTGGCCGTTGCACATCGAGCAGGTGACGGGCTGGGTGCCGGGCTTGGCGCCGCTGCCGGAGCATTCCATGCAGGAGATCGAGGCCGGTACGTGGATCTGCGCCGTCTTGCCGGCAAACGCCTCCTCCAGCGTGATTTCCATATTGTAGCGCAGGTCTGCACCGCGCTCGCGTCCGCCTGACGAGCGGCGCTGGCGCCCGCCCATCATGTCGCCGAAAATATCCTCGAAGATGTCGGCGAAACCGCCGGCGCCGAAGCCGTGTGCGCCGCCGTTCATGCCGCCCTGTTCGAAGGCGGCGTGGCCGAAACGGTCGTAGGCCGCCCGCTTCTGCGGATCCTTCAACGTCTCGTAGGCTTCGTTGATTTCCTTGAACTTGTGCTCGCAGGCATGATCGCCGGGATTGCGATCGGGGTGGAACTGCATGGCCAGCTTGCGGAAAGCGCTCTTGAGCTCCTTCTCGTCGGCCCCCTTTTGCACGCCCAGCGTTTCGTAGAAATCAGCTTTCATCTTTTCCCGCAGTCCGGATATTCAACGTCTTGAAGCACTTTGCGTCGTTCGCCGGCACGCTGTTCCGATTTAGGTGCGATGGAGCCGGGATGCCAGTGTTGACACGGGCTTGCCCGCACTTTTTCGATCAGGCACGCACTTTTTCGGCCAGAGTGGCAAAAAAGCCCGGCTTTACGCCGGGCTTTACTACAGCGCCGCGCGTCCTGTTGGACACGCAAAGGACGCTATAGCACTTTGATTTTTGCGCATGATCCTTTCCGGAAATCGATTCCGATTTCGGGGTCATGCGCCTAAACCTGCCGGCAGGCCGCTTAGGCCGACTTCTTCGTGTCGTCGTCCTCGTTGATTTCCTCGAAGTCGGCATCGACCACGTCGCTGTCCTTGGCCGCGTCCGCCTTGGCGTCAGCTTCCGCGGCTTCCTTCTGCGAAGCCTCGTACATGGCCTGGCCGAGCTTCATCGAGGTTTCGGCGAGCGCCTGCGTCTTGGCTTCGATCTCGGCCGCGTCGTCGCCTTCGGCAGCGGTCTTCAGCGCCGCGATCGCATCGGCGATCGCCGTGCGGTCGGCCTCGGAAACCTTCTCGCCATATTCCTTCAGCGACTTCTCCGAGGAATGCACCAGCGCCTCGGCCTGGTTGCGAGCCTCGACCAACGCGCGCCGCTTCTTGTCGGCCTCGGCATTGGCTTCGGCGTCCTTCACCATCTTCTCGATGTCGGCGTCCGAAAGGCCGCCAGACGCCTGAATGCGGATCTGGTGCTCCTTGCCGGTGCCCTTGTCCTTGGCCGAGACGTTGACGATACCGTTGGCGTCGATGTCGAAAGTGACCTCGATCTGCGGCACGCCACGCGGCGCCGGCGGAATGCCGACCAGGTCGAACTGGCCGAGCGCCTTGTTGTCGGCGGCCATTTCACGCTCGCCCTGGAAGACGCGGATGGTCACGGCCGATTGTGAATCCTCGGCAGTCGAGAACACCTGGCTCTTCTTGGTCGGGATCGTCGTGTTGCGCTCGATCAGCCGCGTGAACACACCACCCAGCGTCTCGATGCCGAGCGACAGCGGCGTCACGTCAAGCAACAGCACGTCCTTGACGTCGCCCTGCAGCACGCCGGCCTGGATGGCGGCGCCCAATGCGACGACCTCATCCGGATTGACGCCCTTGTGCGGCTCCTTGCCGAAGAACTGCTTCACGATCTCCTGGATCTTGGGCATGCGGGTCATGCCGCCGACCAGGACGACCTCGTCGATTTCGCCGGCCTTCAGGCCGGCATCCTTGAGCGCCGCCTTGCAGGGTTCGATCGTGCGCTGGACGAGATCCTCGACCAGGCTCTCGAACTTCGCCCGCGTCAGCTTCAGCGTCAGGTGCTTGGGGCCGGTGGCATCGGCGGTGATGAAGGGCAGGTTGATCTCGGTCTGCGTCGTCGACGACAGCTCGATCTTGGCCTTTTCGGCCGCTTCCTTGAGGCGCTGAAGCGCGAGCTTGTCGCTGCGCAGGTCGATGCCCTGTTCCTTCTTGAACTCGGCCGCCAGATATTCGACCAGACGCATGTCGAAATCCTCGCCGCCGAGGAAGGTGTCGCCATTGGTCGACTTCACCTCGAACACGCCGTCGCCGATTTCGAGCACCGAAATGTCGAACGTGCCGCCGCCAAGGTCATAGACGGCAATGGTCTTGCCTTCCTTCTTGTCGAGGCCGTAGGCAAGTGCGGCCGCGGTCGGCTCGTTGATGATGCGCAGCACTTCCAGGCCGGCGATCTTGCCGGCATCCTTGGTTGCCTGGCGCTGGGCGTCGTTGAAATAGGCCGGAACGGTGATGACCGCCTTCTCGACCTTCTCGCCGAGATAGGCTTCCGCCGTTTCCTTCATCTTCTGCAGGATCATTGCCGAGATCTGGCTGGGCGACTGCTTCTTGCCGCCGGCCTCGACCCAGGCGTCGCCATTGTCGCCCTTGACGATCTGGTAGGGGACAAGCTTCTTGTCCTTTTCCGTAACCGGATCGTCATAGCGGCGGCCGATCAGGCGCTTGACCGCGAAGATGGTGTTTTCAGGGTTGGTGACCGCCTGGCGCTTGGCCGGCTGGCCGACGAGGCGCTCGCCGTCGCTGTTGATGGCGACGATGGAAGGGGTCGTGCGCGCGCCTTCCGCATTCTCGATGACCTTCGATTCCTTGCCGTCCATGATGGCGACGCAGGAGTTGGTGGTCCCCAGATCGATACCGATTACTTTTGCCATTTTTCTAATCTCTCCGCTAAGCAGGCTCTCAGGACCCGTACAGGCGTTCCGACGAAAGCCCCTGTTCACAAGAAATTCCGCTTCGGCAACCGGCATTCCGGCGCCGAACGGCTTGGCGCGTATATAAGAACAGGCTGCGCGGCGCGCAAGCATTCTGCGCAAGGCATCCAACACATCCTTTTCTCGGCCCGGCCAGTGTTCTCCGGCCCATGAACCTTTCAGCGTCGGTTCGCGACTGACACCCAGATGCGCTGCGTGGTGCGGCCCTGGAAAGGAAAGGCCATGACTGGAAATCCAGTCTCAGCGCGACCACCGCTTTCGGGGTGGGGTCGCTATGCCAGGCGTCCCGCTGGTTCCGTTGACCATGCTTAAGAGCGGGCATATCGTGATCACGAGGAAAGCAGACAAATTCGATCAGGGAAAACGTGCCGGAACGTCGCGCCTTGCCCTGGTTTGCGCGGAAACACCGGATGTTTCTCCCGTCGCCCGCGGGGGGAATTCCATGTCTTGCGACCACGGCGCGTTCGTACGCTCTCGTGCTGGCCGTTTGCGCCGTGCGATGCAAACAGCCAGCGGCTTTCCGGCGTTGGCGCTCGCCACCATCCTGTGGCTTGGCGGTGCCGTGCAGGCGCAGGAAACGCAGATCATCTATCCAGGCTCGATGGCGGTGACCGGATTTTCCGGTACCGTCATTCGTGATCCTGAGGAGGGCCTGCCGCCCAGCGTCGACCCGGTCGACGAGACCTTTATCGACACGACGCGCGCAACCTTGCGCGTCTTTGACGTTTCAAGGCTGGGCGGGCGGGCCTCCGGCCAACTCGTCTTCACGCCGCCGCCCTTCGAAGTGACGGCCGGGCAGACCGGCCAGGTGTTCGGCATCACCTATGACGACGGCGTACGCGACGGTTCTCCCTCGGGCATTGCGAACCTCTATGCCGGCGCCACCTCGCTGCATGGCGTCAGCATCGTCACGTCGGACGAAGATGCGGACGGTCGTCCCGAGCGGCAGCGTCGCGGTGCTGCCGGCGCCACCTTCATGGACGGCCAGTTCGGCACCGAGAACGGTGGCGGACCGGGCACGATCTGGAAGATCGACGGCATCACCGGCCAGGTCAGCAAATTCGCCGACCTCGACACCAACAGCGGCCCTGGCATCGGCGACGTCACCTTCGACACTATCCGCCGCCAGTTCTTCGCCAGCGACCTCGACACCGGTCTCATCCACCGCATCGACGCCAACGGCGTACTGCTCGACAGGTTCGACCACGGCGTTGCCGGGCGCCCGGCGTACGGGCTGGCCCCGCTTGCCGACGATGGCCTGGTGATGGACATCGAGGGCGCTGTCTTCGACAGCGAGGACCCCGACAGCTGGGGTTATACGCAGGATGAGCGTCGCGTCTGGTCCGTCGCCTATCACGGCGGCCGCCTCTATTATTCCGTCGGTGAAAAGGCCGAGCTCTGGTCGGTGGGCGTTGCCCGCGACGGCAGCTTTGCTGGCGACCCGCGCTGGGAATTGACGGTCAAGGCCGACAACGGCCACGCCGTCACCGACATCGCTTTCGACATCAGCGGCTTCATGTACCTGGCCCAGCGCGGCCCGGTGGAAAACCGCTACGACTACAGCCAGTTCGCCGATACCGGCACGGGTGAGGTCTTCCGCTATGGGCGCGAAAACCCGGACGATCCGGCGACGGAATCAATCTGGGTGGAAATGCCGCAGGACTATGCGGTCGGCTTCCCGCAAGACAACCGGCAGTCGGCTGGCGGCCTCGACCTGCAATATGGCTATGACGCCGACGGCAATCTCGACGCGAGCATCTGCACCGAGACGCTGGTCAAGACCGCAGACAAGTTGCGCGACAACCCCGCGCTTGCCGAACGGCTTGCCGGCGGCGGGCCGCTCGCCGTGCACGGTGTGCAGATCACGCCGACGGCGCTGGTCAAGCCGGCCAACGTGCCGCCTTTCGGCGCGTGGTTCGTCGACTTTGACGGCTATTTCGAAGACCCCGAGGTGGAAGGCCCTGAGGCAGAAGGCCCTGAGGCAGAAGGCCCTGAGGCAGAAGGGCATGTCGGCGACGTCGAAGTCTGGCATCCCTGCGAAGGCCGTGCCGGCTACAATGAGCAGATACCGGGCGGCGGTTACCTGCCGCCTTTCTATCCACCCGACTTCCCGCCCCCCGGCGGCGTGCCTCCTTGCCTCGACAACGACCGCGACTGCGCCTCGATCCCGATCTGCCGGCGTGGCGGCCGGGACCGCGACTGCCGGCCGCCGGTGGAAAAGAAGATCGATCTGATCCTGAAGAAGCGTGCCCGCACCCCGGTCTGCACGGCAGATGGTGTCTGCACCTTCGTGATCGACATCATCAACAACGGCAGCGCCCCCTACGCCGGGCCGCTGACGGTCACCGACACCTATCCGGGTGGCGCGCCGGCATCGTCGAGCTTCGGCCCGATCCCGCCATGGACATGCGGACCGAACGGCCCCGGCCAGTTCCGTTGCGACAATGCCGGCATCGTGCTCTCGCCGGGCGCTTCCACGCCAATCCTCGTCAAGGCGGTGATGCCGGCCGGCTACCGGCCAAACACGGTCGAGAACTGCGCCGAGGTGAAAGCCATCCCCGGCGAGAACGACCTCACCAACAACAGGGCATGCGCCAGGCAACGCATCCGTCATTCCGACAGCGGCAAGCCGGCCATGCGCCTCACCAAACTGTGCAGCGGAGCGCTGGCCGGTGCTGCGGCCGTCACCTGCCGCATCACCGTCATCAGCACCGGCACCAGTGCCCCCGCCGGTCCGGTTTGGGTCAACGATGCCGCCACGCTGGTGGCTGGCGGCGCGCCCGTCCAGATCCAGACCGTCACTCCCGACGGCGCGGAATGGACGTGCGGACCGGTTCCGGCCAATGCGTTGTCGTGCAAAATTCCCGGCGCCGTCATGACGCCCGGAACCAGCCGCCACTTCGACGTGGCGCTTGCGGCGAATGGCGTGTTCGAGAACTGCGCACGCGGTTCCTACGGTCCGGCGCCAGGAGACGACATCGTCCATCCGATCGGCAGGGCCTGCGCCAAGGGCGGCGGCGCCTCGACCATCCGTGTCGAGAAAACCGGCGATGCCGAGTGCCGGGTCGGCCAGCCCTGCTCGTTCGAGATCACCATCGCGAATGATGGGAAAAACGCCTTCTCCGGTCCGGTTCGCATTGGTGATGCGATCGGTGTCGAAGGCCTTGGCCGGCTGGAAGGCGTGGCGATCACCTCGATCGACCCGCCCTTCGGCTGTGCGCCGGAACCGGCGACCTTGCCGGCATCCTGCATCGCCAACCTGACGCTCGGCGCCGGGGAAAGCCACGTTCACCAAGTGACTGTGATCATTCCCGACGACGGCCGCCTGGCCAATCTGCAGGGCACCGTCAGCGGCCAGAACTGTGTCGGCGTGCTGTCGCCCGATACGCCGGTGCGAGGTGCCGGCAAAATGCTCTCCCGCGAGTCGGCCAATGTGCAGGGCGATCGCGGCAAGGCCTATGCCTGCCATCCCTTCACCATCAAGAAACAGGTGAAGAAGGCGTGCTCGCAGGGCCTCGTCATGAACGACGCCGGCCGCTGCGTCTGCCCGCAAGGCACCACTTTCCGCAACGGCCAGTGCTCGTCGGCTGGCGGCACGGTCATCATACCGAAGCCGAAGGAGCGCTGCGTGCTGCTCAAGGGCCAGATCCGTACCTCCGACGGGCGTTGTGTCTGCCAGCGCGGAACCGAGCTGGATAACCGCAGGTGTGTGTCGACCGACGAGCCGCCGGCACGCCTGTGCAAGCTGCTGCCTGGCCAGATCCGCACCAAGAGCGGCGATTGCGTCTGTCCGAGACGGACGGAACTGAGGGGCAGGGCCTGCATGCCGATCGTCACGAAGCCGGCCGTTGAACAGTGCACCATCCGCGGCCAAGTTCACAACAAACGTGGCGCCTGTGTCTGCCCGCGCGGGACCGAGGTGATCAGAGGCGCATGCCGCCGGGCACAGCTGGAGTGCGCGCCTGGCTCCGGGCTGATCAACGGCCGGTGTCAGCCGATCATCAGGCGGCGCTGCCCGGTCGGGACAGTCGGACGGTACCCAGACTGCACTCCGATCCGCAGGGCGCCGACGCTGCAGATTAATCCGAACCTGCTGCTGAACCCGAGCATCCTGCAGCAGCCGAGGCGCAGGCCGCGGGCTCTCCAGTAGGGTCCCGGGCTCAGCCCAGCACCAAGACCTCGCCCGAGCAATCCGGCGGGGTTTTTTCGTCCGTCGGACGTGTTTCAGCCGCTGCGTGAACCTTATCGCCGCAGTCGGCGACAAACTCCCCGAAGCAACATTTCAGGGAGAGAGAAAATGTCTTCAGCCAAACATGCTTTCCGCAACACGGCAGCGGCCGCTGCCCTGATCGCAGCTGCGCTCGCCACCACGCCGGCCTTCGCCAAGCAGGCGAACATCAAGTCAATGTCGTTCAACACCGAAAGCGCCAACACGACAATCCATGTCGGCTCGAGCGACAAGCAAAAATGGGACACGCTGAAAAGCGGCAACGTCCAGTTCTGGGGCCACATGAAGCTCAACACACGGTGGCCAGGCTATGTGCAGGACGTCGGCGTGGCGCTCGGCGTTTGTGGACCGGGCCAGTGCGGCGCGTTTCCTCCGATCTGGAGCGCCTCGCCTGTCAGCCGCGACTACGATCACCAGCAAAATTTCTCCTTCGACCCCTCAATCATGCCGCTGTCCTCAGATAGCGGTATCGCCGTCGTGCCTTACGGCGACCAGATCATCGCCAGGTGCAACCAGCACCTCCAGCCCGATGGGCCGACAAAATCCTACTCGTTCACGCACAGTTTTCATGCGAGCTTCTCGGCACTCACCGACACGGCGCTCGACATGGACAATGCGGTCAGCGAGGCCCAGGGCGGCAGCTGGCCCCATCCGCTGTACGACTCGCACTATGCCGAGCATGGCTCGTTCGACGTCCAAATCGTCTGCGACCCCGTCATCAAGCCGCCGGTTCAGGACGTCGCCAATGATTTCGGCGAATTCGACGTCGAAAACGTCAAGCTGTTCCTGACCACCTACCAGTCGAACCAGGCCGGCTCGACGCCCGGTACGGTCTGCCCGTCGTTGAAGGTCACGAGCCGGGCGCAGGCCAACCAGGCCGGGCCGGTGTCGATGCGCATCTGGCGCCAGAAGAACGACGGGCCGATCACCTCCGAGGTGCAGCAGGCGTGGGCGTCATACGACGCGACCAAGAATGGCTATTTCGCCACCTATGAGAAATGGGAGGACGTCGGCGCCACCGCCTATTTCCAGTACAAGACCGAGATCATCGGCAACGGCCCGTTCGAACCTTTCGACGGCTGGAAGGACATCACCGTCCATTGCACCGGCGCGGGTGGGGGCGGCTTCACCGACGCACCTCAGGATAACCCCGAAAACCCGCCGGCGCATTCGGACTGGCAAGGCGAGGTCACCGTCTCGGACAGCGCTGGCTTCAAAAAACTCTGCCCGCGCAAAGGCCAGGTGGCGTTCGAGGTCGAGCGCGATGCGCCGGGTGCGTTTCACTACCGCATCAGTTGCTCGAACGGCGCATTCTTCACCGGCACGACAGCCGCCTTTAACAATGGCGGTGTGTTCAAGGCGAGTGCCGCACACGAACTTAGCATCGTCAGAACCCGCTCGATCCAGTGCACCCTGCAGGAGATCAAGCAGAACGGTTCGATCGCCACCGTCGACAACAGCACGGAGGATTTTACCTGCATCAAGCGCAATTTTGATCCGAATGCCGATGGTCTGGCGGTCGATACGCGACCCAATCCCGGCAAACCGCAACTTCCGCCGGTCGTCATCGATGCCGGCCGCACATGCCTGCCGAGCCAAAGGCTGATCCGTGGCAAATGCGTCGACAGGCCGGTCGTGGCTGCCTGCCGCAGCACCGAAAAGCGTGTCGACGGCAAATGCGTTGGGGTCAGCATCCACTGCCTGCCCGGTCACCATCAGGTCGGCCTGAAATGCGTGCGCAATGCAGTGATCGCCGACAGGTGTAAGCGCGACGAACAGCGCATCGATGGGAGATGCGTGCACAAGCCCTCCATCATTGTCGATTGCAAGCGCGGCTATCATCTGGTCGGCAATGCATGCGTCAAGAAGCCGGTGATCGTCACCGCCTGCCGGGCAACCGAAAAACTGCTGCGTGGACACTGCGTGCCCAAGCACCCTGTGAAGAAGCTCAACCTGCAGAAAGTGAAGCAAGGCAGCGGCAAGGTGTTGCCGCCACGACCGGCCAGGCCGCGGCATCCCGTGAACTGAAATCGCGACGCTTGAACAGGGGAGAGAGGTGGCCGATGCTGCCTCTCTCCTTTCGCGCTGGCACCGGATTCCTGTCGACAAGCAGCGCTGAGACGATTACGGCGAAGGCGGGCTCGAGAACGGGAAGCGAACATGGCTCAAAAGACCCTGATCGCGCCATCGGTGCTGGCGTCGGATTTTTCGAAGCTCGGCGACGAGGTCGAGGCGGTGGTGGCGGCCGGCGCCGACTGGATCCATCTCGACGTCATGGACGGGCATTTCGTGCCCAACATCACCTTCGGCCCGCCGGTGATCAAGGCGATCCGCAACCGCACCAAAACCTTTTTCGACTGCCATCTGATGATCGCGCCGGCCGATCCCTATCTGCAGGCGTTCGCCGAAGCCGGCTGCGACGGCATGACGGTGCATGCCGAGGCCGGGCCGCATCTCGACCGTTCGCTGCAGACGATCAGGAACTTGGGCAAGAAGGCCGGCGTGTCGCTAAACCCGGCGACGCCGGAAACGGCGATCGAATACGTGCTCGATCGGCTCGATCTGATCCTGATCATGACCGTCAATCCGGGTTTTGGCGGCCAGGCCTTCATCCCGGAGGTCGTCGACAAGGTGAAGCGGGTGAAGGCGCTGATCGGCAATCGGCCGATCCGGATCGAGATCGACGGCGGCGTCTCGCCCGAAACCGCGCCACTGGTCACCGCCGCCGGCGCCAGCGTGCTGGTCGCCGGTGCGGCTATCTTCAAGGGCGGCAGCGTCGAAGCCTATCGGGCGAACATCGAGGCGATCAGGACAGCGGCCGACCAGGTGGCCGGCTGACGCTGCCGGCGCGACGTCATCGGCACGCGCTGTTCTCCCCAGCCGGTCAGGAATTCGTTGGCCGACGCCGGTGCGCCTGCGCTCGTGACATGCGATCCCCAGCCAAAATGGCCTTGTTCATTTTTGGCGATTTTATTGGGATATCCAAAACTACCATCCATATTCTCTGTCTCACCCTGATGCCTCTCCGGACCCTCCCGCAGGCTCCCCTTCGACGGTCGGATCGATGAATCGCAGCCCCTTCTTCGCTGACCTGCTGAACACCATCGCCGACCGCGGCCGGATGATGCTGAACCTCGTGCGCGGTGACGAGCCGGTTTCGGCCGACAGCCTGGCACGTTTGTGCGTCCGTCTGCTTTCCAGCCAGGGGGAGGCATCGGGCGTCGCCTATGCAAGAGAAATACTCGATCGCTGGCGAACTCTCGGCGCCGATGGCAGGCTGGCTTTCCTGCATGTACTGCGCGATCGTTTCGGCACCGATCACACCAGGCTTGCCGCCGCGGTGGATGCCTATCGCGCCGCGCCGGACGATCGTTCGGCACTTGCCCTGCACGACGCCGCCGAGCCGGCCAGGCAGGAGCTTTTGCGCCGCCTGAACCTGGCGCCCGGCGGCATCGAGACGCTGGTGCGCATGCGCGAGGATCTGCTTGCCCGGCTGCCCACATTGCCCGATCTCGCCATCGTCGATGCCGACTTCACGCACCTGCTGTCGTCATGGTTCAACCGCGGCTTCCTGGTGCTGCGGCGGATCGACTGGTCGACGCCGGCCAACATCCTGGAGAAAATCATCCGCTACGAGGCGGTGCATGCCATCCACACCTGGGACGATCTGCGCCGCCGGATCGAGCCCGCCGACCGGCTCTGCTATGCGTTCTTTCATCCGCAGCTCGGCGACGAGCCGCTGATCTTCGTCGAAGTCGCGCTCACCCGGGCGATGCCGACGACGATCGCCGAGCTGCTCGCCGACGAGCGGCCGCTGGTGCCGCCGCGGCAGGCTACGACGGCGGTGTTCTATTCCATCTCCAACTGCCAGGAGGGCCTGCGCGGCATCTCCTTCGGCAATTTTCTGATCAAGCAGGTGGTCGAGGACCTGCGCCGCGACCTTCCCGGCCTGACCGATTTCGTCACCTTGTCGCCAGTGCCGGGCTTTGCCCGCTGGCTGGCCGAGCAGGCCGAAACCATCCCCTCCGCCACTGAGGCGCTGGATCTCGTCGCCGACGAGGGCTGGCATGCAGATGCTGCCGTGCGCGACCGCGCAGGCCAAGCCCTGCTTCCGCTTGCGGCACAGTATTTCCTCGAAGCTCGCACCGCCTCCGGCAAGGTGATCGACCCAGTCGCCCGCTTCCATCTCGGCAATGGCGCGCGGCTGGAGCGCATCGACCTTTTCGGCGATCTGTCGCCCCGCGCCTTGCGTCAGGCGCATGGCCTGATGGTCAATTATCGCTACAAGCTCGACGACATCGAGAAGAACCACGAGCTGTTCGCCGCCAGGAACGATGTGGCGGCCGCGCCCGCCGTGCGCCGCCTGCTGCCGAAACCGACGAGACCGTCTGCACCGCGGCTTCCGGCGCCAGCCCAGGTGATTGGGGACAAGAGGGACAGTTGAGCAACCAGCCGCTTCAGGCTGCGGGCCAAACGGCTGATATCTTAGGCACCCTTTGCGACACCGACCTCGAAAACCCTCTTGCCTTCTATCCAGACGCCCTTGACGTCCAATTCGTCCGACAGCGCAACGATATCGGCGGCGGTGCCGTTGGCGAAGCGCCCGAGCCGGTGTGATTGGCCAATCGCCTGCGCCGGATAGAGCGAAGCCATGCGCAGCGCCTCCGACAGGTCCAGTCCGACGACACGGTGGACGAAGCGGACGGCGGAGATCATGTCGAGGTCGGCGCCCGACAGCGTCCCGTCGGCAAGCCGCAGGCTGCCGTCCCTGCGGTAGACGGCGCGGCCGTTCAGTGTGAACGAGGTCATGTCGGTGCCGATCGTCGCCATCGCGTCGGTGACCAGGAAAATCCTTGCCGGGCCCTGCTTGGCGCGCAAAGCGATGGCCATGGCGGCGGGATCGACATGGATGCCGTCGGCGATGATCCCGGCAAACAATGTGCCGGTATCGATGGCGGCACCCGCCAGACCCGGCTCGCGGTTGCCGATCTGGCTCATGGCGTTGAACAGATGGGTGACCATTGTTGCGCCGGCGTCGGCAAACGCGCGCGCCTTGGCATAGGAGGTGTCGGAATGGCCGAGGCTGACGACGAGGCCGGCCTCGACCAGCGCCGAAACACGTGCCGGGTCGACGGATTCCGGCGCTACAGTCGTCAGCAGCACCGGCAGGGTCTTCCGCGCCGCAATCAGCATCGCCTGGTCGGCATCCAGCATCGGCCGGATCAGTGCCGGGTCATGCGCACCCTTGCGGGCGACCGATAGATGCGGGCCTTCGAGATGCAGGCCCAAAAAGCCCGGCACCTTTTGCCGTGCGGCCTCGGCCCCGGCGGCAACCGCCGACGCGGTGATCTCAGGCGAGTCGGTGATCAGCGTCGGCAGCAGCGCGGTCGTGCCGAACGGCGCGTGCGCCCGGCAGATGGTTTCGATCGAAGCGACATCGGGATGGTCGTTGAGCATGATGCCGCCGCCGCCATTGACCTGCAGGTCGACGAAGCCCGGTGCCAGCATGCCGCCGCCGGTTTCGATACGCTCGACGCCGGACGGAACGGCTCCGGCGGCGACGATGGCCTCGACGAGACCGTCTCGCACGACAAGGGCAGCGTCGTCGTGCCAGTCGTCGCCGTCAAAAATCCGGGCGCCAGTCAGGGCAAAACGGTCGCTCATATGGTTTCCGTCACCTTGCGCAGATTGGGCGGCGTGTCCGGATCGAGACCGCGATGGCGGGCAAAGGCCTCGACGAAGCCATAGAACGACACAATCAGCGCCAGCGGGTCGGTCAACGGATGGCCGGTGGCGACATGCGGCAGGTGCTGAGCGCTTGTCGCCTTGTCCGAAGTCACGAAGACGGCCGCGCCCTTGCCCGCCAGGCTGTCGGCGGCCGCTGCGACCGACGGCTCGGAAGCATCGCGGGCGGCGAGCGCCAGCACCGGAAAATCAGGCCCGACCAGCGCCAGCGGGCCATGCATGACTTCGGCAGCGCTATAGGCCTCGGCATGCATGGCGCAGGTTTCCTTGAATTTCAGCGCCGCCTCATTGGCGATCGCCGCGGACGGACCACGACCAAGGATGAACAGAGACTTCTGCGTCTCAAGGGCGCTGGCCAGCGCCATCCAGTCGCAGGCGATCGCCTTGCGGAAATGTCCCGGCAAACGGGCAAGTGCTGCCAGCAACTTGTCGTCGCCGGTGCTATGCGCCATCAAGGCGAGGCCGGCGACGGCTGAATTGACGAAGGTCTTCGTCGCCGCGACGCTGCGCTCCGGGCCGGCCAGGATGTCGATCGCGTAGTCGCAGGCCCGCGCCAGCGGCGAATCGGCGGTGTTGGTGATGGCGACGGTCAGCGAACCGCCAGCTCTCGCGGCTTGCGCCATGGCGACGATGTCCGGGCTCTTGCCCGACTGCGAGATCGCCAGGCAGGCCGAGCCGGCCAGCCTGAGCCTGGCGCCATAGATCGAAGCGATCGACGGGCCGACCGACGCGACGGCAAGGCCGGCGGTCAGTTCCACCGCATACTTCATGAACGTGGCGGCATGGTCGGAGGAGCCGCGCGCCACGGTGACGACGAAGTTTGGGTCGCGCTCGCGAATGCCGCGCCCGGCCTCGGTCAGCACCGCTGCCGAGCCGTCGAGCAGGCGCGCGGTCGCCTCCGGGATCTCCTCGATCTCGCGCCGCATATGGGTAATTGTCGCGCTCATGGCCGGCCCTCTTCGCCCGGCCCGCTCAGCCGGAGCTCGGCGACGAAATCATAGGCGTCGCCCCTGTAGATCGAGCGGGTGAATTCGATCACCTTGCCGCTCGCCAGATAGGAAATACGCTCGATGTGCAGGCCGGCAATGCCAGGCGGCACTTCGAGCAGGCGCGCGTCGTCGTCGCCGAGATTGGCGGCGGAGATGCGCTGCACCGCCCGCACCGGCCGATGGCCGGTCGTTTCAAGCGCCGCGTAGAGCGACGAACCGATCGCCGCCGGGTCGGGCAGCACGCTGGCAGACAGTGCCGCGCGCTCGATCGCCAGCGGCGTATCGTTGGCGATGCGCAGGCGCGCCACCCGCGCCACCAGTTCGTTCGATGACAGGCCGAGCACCATCATCTCGTCCGGCGACGGCGCATAGAGGCCGCGGTCGAGCCATGCCGAACGCACCGCCATGCCGCGCCGCGCCATGTCCTCGGTGAAAGACGTCAGCCGCGACAGCGACTGCTCGACGCGCTCCATCCGCGGCGCGACGAAGGTGCCGGAGCCGTGGCGCTGGACAAGGATGCCGCCCTTGACCAGATCCTGCACCGCCTTGCGCACGGTGACCCGCGAAATGTCGGCCTTGCTGGCGATGTCGCGCTCGGACGGCAGCGCGTCGCCCGGCCCGATCAGGCCGCGATTGACCGCGTCCTCGATGCTCTTCCTGAGCTGCAGATAGAGCGGCGTGCCGCTTTGCGCCGACTGCTTCAGCGTGGCGAAAATCTGATCGGCGGCCTCGCTCATCGCGCCGCCTCCGTCGCACCCGAGAAAACGCGCACCGCCATCTGCACTGCGCCGCCCAGCGCATCGTCGAGCGGCGGCTTCAGCAGCGCCCGGTAGCGCGCCGACAGGCGTGGTGCATAGAGCGGCGCCAGCCCGCCAAGCAGGCAGAGCGGATCGTCGTCGCCGAGATCGAGCACGCCAAGTGCTGCCTCGACATCGGCGATTGCCTTGTCGAGGATCCAGTTGGCGACGATGTCGCCCTTTTCGGCATGGTCGAAGACCTTTGGCGCGAAGCCGCCGAAATCGCCGGGTTTTGCGTTGGTGGTGAACTCGACCAAATCCTCAGGATTGTCGCGGAAGACGGCGAGCATGGCCTGCGTCAGCGGCGATCCCTGGCGGATGCCGTCATAGGCGAGCAGCGTCTGCTCGAGCAGGTCGCGGCCGATGCGGGCGCCGCTGCCCTGGTCGCCGACCTGGAATCCCCAGCCGCCGATGGCGCGTGACTTGCCGTTTTTGCGCGCCATATAGGCGGTGCCGGTGCCGAGGATGGCCATGGCGCCGTCACCGGAGCCGACCGCGCCTTCCAGCGCGATCTCGGCGTCGGTCTCGACACGGTTTTGGCTGAACGGCAGGATCGCTTCGAGCTGCTGCCTGTAGGTGCCGACATTGGCGCCGGCGAGGCCGAGGATGGCCGGGGTCTGCGGGATCAGTTCGGGGTCCTGCCCGGCGGCGACAAAGGCCTGCCTTGCCGCCTCGACGATGTTGGCCCTGGCGCCGGTGAGGTCGGTGCGGATGTTGGCGGCACCGCTCTTGGCGCGGCCGACGACAGTGCCGTCCGCTGTTGCAAGGGCCGCCCTGCAGCTGGTGCCGCCGCCATCGATGCCAAGCACGAATTTCACGCGATGTCTCCTCCGGCAGATAATACCAATAAAATACCAATAGCCAAGGATTAATTTTCGTTTCAAAAAGATTAAGGCGTATTTTATTGAAAATCCTACGCATTTTGACGAAAGGCCAGTTCCGAGGCAGGGAAATCGCTAATGCGTGTGGACAAGTGGTATTTTTTTGGTATTGTTTTGCGGATTGGAGGAAAGCGGATGGCCGAAACGCGCACCGAAGCGCTTCACCAGAATGCCGAGGGGCTGGACATCCAGGCTCCGGACGCCATCCTTTCCTGTTTGGCCAACGCGCAGATCGAGGCCGCCAAGGCGGTGCGCGGCGCCGTTCCCGCCATCGCCAAAGCCGCCGAGATCATCGCCAGCCGGCTGAACAGCGGCGGCAAGCTCGCTTACGCAGCAGCCGGCAGCTCGGGCCTGATGGCGCTGGCAGATGCGCTGGAACTGCCCGGCACCTTCGGCATTCAGCGCGACCGTATCGCCATCCTGATCGCCGGTGGCGACGATGCCTTCAAGGCACTGGCCGGCGGGCCGGAGGACGACACCGACGAAGCCTCAGCGGCGGTTGTCGCTGCCGGCATCGGCGAGGGCGACTGCCTGATCGCGGTCTCGGCCAGCGGCTCGACGCCCTATGCGGTCAGGGCGATCGAGGAAGCCCGGGCCCGGGGGGCGGCGACCATCGCCATCGCCAACAACAAGCATGCGCCGCTGCTTCGGCTGGCCGACATCGCCATATTGCTCGAAACGCCGCCAGAGCTGATCGCCGGCTCGACGCGCATGGGTGCCGGCACCGCCCAGAAGATCGCGCTCAACATGCTGTCGACGCTGGCCGCCATCCATCTTGGCCATGTCCATGACGGCTACATGGTCAACCTCATGGCCGACAACATCAAGCTGCGCGACCGCGCCGCCCGCATCGTCGCCGCCATCAGCGGACGCGACAGGGACGATGCGGCGCGCCTGCTCGAGAACAGCGGCGGCGCCGTCAAGACCGCCATTCTGCTCGCCGCCGGCGCCGCCAGCGCCGATGCGGCGCAGAAGTTACTGGAAGGCACCGGCCAGAAGCTGCGCCCGGCGCTTTCCGCGATCGAGGGGAGCATGGGGCGGAAAGCCTCTGTTCTCAAAACCGAACCTGAAAAAGGTCAACAGGGAGACTGAGCATGACAACCAAACTACTGACGGCACTGCTTCTCGGCACCAGCATTCTCGGCTCGGCCGGGATGGCCTATGCCCAGGACGTAACGCTCAACATCGAAAGCTGGCGCGGCGACGACCTTGCCATCTGGAAGGACAAGCTGATCCCGGCTTTTGAGGCCAAGAACCCGGGCATCAAGGTGGTGTTCGCGCCGTCGGCGCCGACCGAATATGATGCAGCACTCGGCGCCAAGCTCGCCGCCGGCTCGGCCGGCGACCTGATCACCTGCCGCCCGTTCGACAAGTCGCTGGAACTGTTCAAGAAGGGCAATCTCGCCGATATCTCGACGCTGCCCGGCATGGAGAATTTTTCCGACGTCGCCAAGGCCGCCTGGCAGACCGACGACGGCAAGTCGAGCTTCTGCGTGCCGATGGCTTCCGTCATCCACGGCTTCATCTACAACAAGGACGCCTTCGACCAGCTCGGCATCAAGGTGCCGACGACCAATGAGGAGTTTTATGCCGCTCTCGACAAGATCAAGGCCGACGGCACCTACATCCCGATGGCGATGGGCACCAAGGATCTCTGGGAAGCCGCGACCATGGGCTACCAGAACATCGGCCCGAACTACTGGAAGGGCGAAGAAGGCCGTTTGGCGCTGATCAAGGGCGAGCAGAAGCTGACCGATCCGCAGTGGGTTACGCCGTTTGCCGAACTCGCCAAGTGGAAGCCCTATCTCGGCGACGGCTTCGAGGCGCAGACCTATCCGGACAGCCAGAACCTGTTCACCCTCGGCCGCGCCGCCATCTACCCGGCCGGGTCGTGGGAAATCGGCCTGTTCAACACCCAGGCGCAGTTCAAGATGGGCGCGTTCCCGCCGCCGGTGCAGAAGGCCGGCGACGCCTGCTACATCTCCGACCACACCGACATCGGCATGGGCCTCAATGCGGCGTCGAAGAATGCGGATGCGGCCAAGACCTTCCTGACCTGGGTCGCCTCGCCGGATTTCGCCACCATCTACGCCAACGCGCTGCCGGGCTTCTTCAGCCTGAACAACACCCCGGTGAAGATGGAAGACCCGCTGGCCCAGGAATTCGTTTCCTGGCGCGACAAGTGCAAGTCGACCATCCGCTCGACCTACCAGATCCTGTCGCGCGGCACGCCGAATCTCGAAAACGAGACATGGGTTGAATCGGCCAACGTCATCAACGGCACCGTCACGCCGGAAGCTGCCGCCAAGAAGCTGCAGGACGGCCTCGACAGCTGGTATAAGCCGGCGAAGTAAGAGCGAGCGCTATCTCCCCCCTCGAGGGGGAGATGTCGCCGGAGGCGACAGAGGGGGTCGGTAAAGGCAGGCTGCGACTTGATCGTTGCCGGGAGGCGCGGTCGAAGTCACGATGGCGCGGCCTTAGCCGACCCCACCCGCCTCGCTTCGCGAGGCACCCTCCCCTCGAGGGGGAGGGAGGCGCCGCACCCTTGGCGGCAATTGCAAGAACCTGATCGGCGGGGACCGAACGCATGGCCGCAGCACCGAAACGACCGTTCCGCTGGCATATCGTCGTCTTCCTGGCGCCGGCGGTGCTGGTCTATACGGCGATCATGATCCTGCCGCTGGCCGGCACGCTGCAGCTCTCGCTGTTCCGCAACATCGACCAGGCCCAGGTCTTCGTCGGGTTCGAAAACTTCCGCAGGCTGTTCGGCGATCCCAACTGGTCGGTCAATTTCTGGAACGCGCTGCGCAACAACGTCTGGTTCTTCATCATCCACATGATCGTGCAGAATCCGATCGGCGTGCTTTTGGCCGCACTGCTGTCCAGCCCGCGGCTGAGATTCTCCGCCTTCTACCGCACGGCGATCTTCGTGCCGACGATCCTGTCCTTCGTCATCGTCGGCTTCGCCTGGAAGCTGATCCTGTCGCCGCTGTGGGGCGTGGCGCCAAACCTGATGGATCTCGTCGGCCTCAAAAGCCTGTTCACGCCGTGGCTCGGCAAAGAACAATATGCGCTGACCACGCTCAGCCTGATCTCGGTGTGGCAGTTCGTCGGCATCCCGATGATGCTGATCTATGCGGCATTGCTGTCGATCCCAGAGGAGGTGATCGAAGCCGCCGAATGCGACGGCATCACCGGCATGTCGCAGTTCTGGAAGATCAAGCTGCCGCTGATCCTGCCGTCGATCGGCATCATCTCGATCCTGACCTTCGTCGGCAATTTCAACGCCTTCGACCTGATCTACACCGCGCAAGGCGCGCTGGCCGGACCGAATTACTCGACCGATATCCTCGGCACCTTCCTCTACCGCGCCTTCTTCGGTTTCCAGCTGCAGGTCGGCGATCCCAACATGGGCGCGGCGATCGCCACGATGATGTTCCTGATCATCCTTGGCGGCGTCTGCGTCTACCTGTTCCTCGTCCAGACGCGCCTGCGTCGCTATCAGTTTTAGGGGGCGATATGAGCACGGCAACCCACTCCCTGCCCCGCACCATCGGCGCCCATGCGGTGCTGTTGACCTACACGGTGATCGCGCTGTTTCCGGTGATCATCGTCATCATGAATTCGTTTAAATCCCGCGCCGGCATCTTCGGCGCGCCGCTGACGCCGCCGACCCCGAAAACCTTCGACCTGATCGGCTACACCACCGTCATCGGCCAGGGCGATTTCATCCATTACTTCCAGAACAGCCTTGTCGTCACCGTCGCCTCGCTGTTCTTCGTGCTGCTGTTCGGCGCGATGGCCGCCTTTGCGCTGTCGGAATACCGTTTTCGCGGCAATTCGCTGATGGGGCTTTATCTCGCCCTCGGCATCATGATCCCGATCCGCCTCGGCACCGTCGCCATCCTGCAATTGATGGTGGCGAGCGGGCTGGTCAACACGCTGACGGCGCTGATCCTGGTTTATACAGCGCAAGGCCTGCCGCTCGCCGTCTTCATCCTGTCGGAATTCATGAAGCAGGTGTCCGACGATCTGAAGAATGCCGGACGCATCGACGGTCTGTCCGAATACACCATCTTCTTCCGGCTGGTGCTGCCGCTGGTGCGGCCATCGATGGCGACGGTCGCCGTCTTCACCATGATCCCGATCTGGAACGATCTGTGGTTTCCGCTGATCCTGGCGCCGTCGGAGGAGACCAAGACGGTGACGCTCGGCGCCCAGCTGTTCCTCGGCCAGTTCGTCACCAACTGGAACGCCATCCTGGCCGCGCTGTCGCTGGCGATCATGCCGGTGCTGATCCTCTACGTCATCTTCTCGCGGCAGCTGATCCGCGGCATTACTTCGGGAGCGGTCAAGTGAGTTCGGAAAAACCTCTTCGCGTCGTCGTAGCCGGGCTCGGCAATATGGGCCGCAGCCATGCGCTGGCCTATCACACCAATCCGGGTTTTGAGATCGCCGCGCTGGTCAACCGTTCGGACGTGCCGCTGCCGGCCGGGCTTTCCGGCTGTGGCATCAGGCGCTCCTTCGACGAGGCGCTGCGCGACGAAAAACCAGATATCGCCTGTATCGCTACTTATTCCGACAGCCATGCCGACTATGCCGTCAAGGCATTCGAGGCCGGCTGCCATGTCTTTGTCGAAAAGCCGCTGGCGACGACGGTGGCGGATGCCAAACGTGTCGTTGCCGCAGCTAAGGCCAACGGCAAAAAACTGGTAATCGGCTATATCCTGCGCCATCACCCGTCCTGGATCAGGCTGATCGCCGAGGCGCGCAAGCTCGGCGGTCCTTACGTGTTCCGCATGAACCTCAACCAGCAATCCTCCGGCCATAGCTGGCAGACGCACAAGCAGTTGATGCAGACGACGTCGCCGATCGTCGATTGCGGCGTGCACTATCTCGACGTGATGCTGCAGATCACCGACGCCAGGCCGGTCGAGGTGCGCGGCATGGGGCTGCGGCTGAGCGACGAGATTGCGCCCACGATGTACAATTACGGTCATCTGCAGGTGCTGTTCGACGATGGTTCGGTCGGCTGGTACGAGGCCGGCTGGGGGCCGATGATCTCGGAAACCGCCTTTTTTGTGAAGGACGTGATCTCGCCGAACGGCTGCGTGTCGATCGTCATGAAGGAGGGCGTCAGATCCGACGACATCGACACCCACACCAGGACCTCGACCATCCGGCTGCACAGCGCGGCGACCGGCGCGGAAGGAAAATTCGCCAAGCCGGATGAGATACTGTCGATGGAAGGCGAACCCGGCCATCAGGAACTCTGCGATCGCGAACAGGCCTTTCTGCTCAAGGCGGTCCGCGAGGATATTGATCTGACCCGCCACATGGACGACGCCGTGAAGTCGCTCGCCGTCTGCCTTGCCGCCGACGAAAGCGTCCGCAGCGGGAAGGCGGTGCGATTGTGACAGGGGAAATTTCGTCAGGGATAGCGCTCTACAGCGCCCCCACATTCCAATCCGGAGGAACGCCGTGGGCTCGCTGAACATCGAGAATGTGAAAAAAGCGTTTGGGCCGGTCGAGGTGCTGAAGGGCATCAATCTCGAAGTGACCGATGGCGAATTCGTCGTCTTCGTCGGCCCCTCCGGCTGTGGTAAATCGACGCTGCTCAGGGTCATCGCCGGACTGGAGGATTCGACCTCGGGCCGTGTTGTCATCGACGGCGCGGACGTCTCCGCCACCCCGCCGGCCAAGCGCGGCATCGCCATGGTGTTCCAGACCTACGCGCTCTACCCGCATCTGACGGTGAAGAACAATATGGGCCTCGGCCTCAAGCAGGCAGGCACGCCGGCGGCCGAGATCGACCGCCGCATCGGCATCGCCTCCTCGATGCTGTCGCTGGAGCCCTATCTCGCCAGGCGCCCGGCCGAGCTGTCCGGCGGCCAGCGCCAACGCGTCGCCATCGGCCGCGCCGTGGTGCGCGAGCCCAAGCTTTTCCTGTTCGACGAGCCTTTGTCCAACCTCGATGCCGCACTGCGCGTCAACACCAGGCTGGAGATCGCGCAACTGCATCGCCGGCTGAAGGCGACGATGATCTACGTCACCCACGACCAGGTCGAAGCGATGACGCTGGCCGACAAGATCGTCGTGCTCAATGCGGGCAGGATCGAGCAGATCGGCGGACCGATGGAACTCTACAATGCGCCGGCGAATGAGTTCGTCGCCGGCTTCATCGGCTCGCCGAAGATGAATTTCGTCGACGGCGCCAGGCTTGGCGAGACGGCCAAGACCATCGGCGTCCGTCCCGAGCATTTGACCGTCGATGCGAAATCCGGCGCCTGGAAAGGCACGGTCGTCCATGCCGAGCATCTCGGCGCCGACACCAACCTCTATCTCGACTGCGAAAAGGCCGGGCTGATCACCGTGCGCATTTTTGGCGTCTACAACGCCGAGCCGGGCGCCACGCTCTACGCGACGCCGGATCCGGCGAAGACTTATCGGTTTGGAGCGGATGGCAAGGTGCTGAAGTAGCGCGCCCCTTTCTCCTTCTCCCCCTGTGGGAGAAGGTGGATCGGCGCGCAGCGCCGAGACGGATGAGGGGTGTTGGACGGAATGCCGACGGTGCCAAGNGGGGTGTTGGACGGAGTGCTGTCGGTGCCAAGCTGGAGCACCCCTCATCCGACCGCTTCGCGGCCACCTTCTCCCACAAGGGGAGAAGGCAGAGCGCCCCTACTCGTCCGCCTTGAACGTCTGCTTCTGCATGCCCAGCCCTTCGATGCCGAGCTCGACCACGTCGCCGGGCTTTAGGAACACCGGCGGCTTCATGCCCAGCCCGACGCCTGGCGGCGTGCCGGTCGAGATGATGTCGCCAGGATGCAGCGACATGAACTGGCTGAGATAGGAGACCAGATAGGCGACGCCATAGACCATGGTCTTGGTCGAGCCGTTCTGCATCGTCTTGCCGTTGACCTTCAGCCACATCGGGATGTTCTGCGGGTCCTGGATCTCGTCCTTGGTCACCAGCCACGGGCCGATCGGCCCAAAGGTGTCGCAGGACTTGCCCTTGGTCCACTGGCCCTGGCGCTCGGCCTGGAAGGCGCGCTCGGACACGTCATGCGCGACGCAGTAGCCGGCGACATAATTCAGCGCCTCGGCCTCGGTGACGTATTTCGCGGTTTTGCCGATGACCACGCCAAGCTCGACTTCCCAGTCGGTCTTGACCGAGCCGCGCGGGATCAGCACGTCGTCGTCAGGCCCGACGATGGCCGAGCTTGCCTTCATGAAGATGATCGGCTCCGGCGGCACGGTGGCGCCGGTCTCGGCGGCATGGTCGGAATAGTTCAGGCCGATGCAGATGAATTTGCCGGTGCCGGCAACGCAGGCGCCGATGCGGGGATTGCCGGAGACCGCCGGCAGCGATTTCGGATCGAGCTTCGACAATGTTTCGAGCGATGCCGGGTCGAGCGCCTTGCCGGCAATGTCGGTGACATGGGCGGAGAGATCGCGGATCGTTCCATCCGCATCGAGCAGGCCGGGGCGTTCGCTCCCCGCTTCGCCATAGCGCAGCAGTTTCATTCTTTTTCTCCTGGTTGCGGCCGGAGGCCTCTTAGATCGACCAGCCACCGTCGATATTATAAGCCTGCCCCGACGTATAGGTGGCTCCAGCCAGATAGACGGCGAGATCGGCGATTTCCTCTGCTGTGCCGAGGCGGCCCATCGGCTGGCGGGCGATGAAGGCGGCGCGGGCCGCCTCGTAGTCGCCCTGCGCATGCATGCGGTCCTCCAGCGAGGGGCTTTCGACGGTGCCCGGGCAGATGGCGTTGCAGCGTATGCCCTTGCCGACATAGTCGGCAGCGACCGATTTGGTCAGGCCGATGACCGCAGCCTTGGTCAGCCCATAGACGAAACGGTTCGGCACGCCCTTGGTCGAGCCGGCCAGCGACGCCATGTTGATGATCGAACCGTCGCCGCGCTCCAGCATGCCGGGCAGCACGGCGCGGATGGTGCGGATCATCGAGCGGACGTTGAGATCATAGGCAAAATCGAGATCGGCGTCCTTCATCTCGAGGATCGAGCCGGAGTGGACGAAGCCGGCGCAGTTGAACAGCACGTCGACAGCGCCGATCTCGGCGAAGGCCGACGTCACAGCCTCGTCGTTCAGCACGTCGAGCTTGCGGGTCTTGATGCCGGCAATCTTGCCGAGGTCGGCGAGCAGCACCTCGTTGATGTCGGTGGCGTGGACGACAGCGCCCGCCTTGGCGAAAGCCAGCGCGCTCGCCCGGCCGATGCCTTGTGCCGCCGCCGTGACGACAACGATCTTGCCTGCCAGATCCGCCATGCCTTTTTTCTCCCTCTGTGGCCGCCCGGGTGCTATTCGCTTAGGGGTGGCAAATGTTTTTTCTCGGTAAAGAACATCAATTCTGCCGTCAAGCCAGCGTCTTTCTCCCCGTCACTATACGGGGAGAAATGCCCGGCAGGGCAATGAGGGGCGGCCCCGACGTCGACAATNGCGCTGCCCCTCACCTGCCTGCCGGCATCCTCTCCCCGTATAGTGACGGGGAGAGGGGCGCTGTCATCGATGGTTTTCGCCAAAATCCAACGCTGTAGAATGTGCGCCGAGGCTGCGGCCAGCCCTTTCTCCCCGTCACTATACGGGGAGAAATGCCCGGCAGGGCAATGAGGGGCGGCGCCGACGTCGACAATCGACACCACGCTCAGTCGCCGTAGGGCACCCAGACGTTCTTGACCTCGACGGCGCGGCGCAGCAACGCATCGCCGGCGGCCTCGGCCNATGCCCGGCAGGGCAATGAGGGGCGGCCCCGACGTCGACAATCGACACCACGCTCAGTCGCCGTAGGGCACCCAGACGTTCTTGACCTCGACGGCGCGGCGCAGCAACGCATCGCCGGCGGCCTCGGCCGACGTCCAGTCGAGGCTGCGGCCGTTGCCGGTCCAGACGCGCTTGAGATTGCCGACGGAGTCGGCTTCGGCCCTGGCGCAGGTCTCGGCATCGGCGAACAGCCACAGCCCGTCGACATCGTCATGCCTGGCCAGCACGCCGGCGAGCTCGGCGCTGCGCCCGGTGACGATGTTGATGGCGCCGGCCGGAACGTCGGAATATTCGATGATTTGGTAGAGATCGGTGGCCAGCAGCGGATATTTTTCCGACGGCACCGCGACCACGGTGTTGCCCATGGCCAGCGCCGGCGCCACCAGCGAGATCAGGCCAAGCAGTGGCGCATTGTCTGGCGCCACGATGCCGACGACGCCGACCGGCTCATGCAGCGCCAAGGTGACGGCGCGGGCCGGCGGCTGGTGGACGCGGCCCTCGAACTTGTCGGCCAGGCCGGCATAGAGGAACAGCCGCTCGATTGATTGGTCGACCTCGTCGCGCCCGGCCTTGGCGGTGGCGCCTGTCAGCTCCGTTAAACGCGCCGCGAATTCTCCGGCACGGCCCGAAAGATTTTCGGCCAGATAGTACAGCACCTGGCTGCGGTTGTAGGCGGTCGCCTCCGGCCAGGCCCTGCAGGCGCGTGCAGCCGCGACGGCATCGCGAATATCCTTGCGGCTGCCGAGACCGACCTCGCCGGCAAGCTTGCCCTTGGCAGTGGCTATCGCAAGCGAATAATTGCCGTCCGGCCTGACCTGCTTGCCGCCGATGAACAGCTTTGCCGTGCGGTCGATGGCATCGCTTTCCGACCGCTCGATCGACTGAGCCGTAGCCGGTGCCGGCTTGATGGCCGGGCCGAGCGGCAGCTTTGCCGAGAGGTATTCGAGCATGCCCTCGCGCCCGCCTTCGCGGCCAAAGCCGCTCTCGCGATAACCGCCAAAGCCGCAGGCGGCATCGAACATGTTGGTGCCGTTGACCCAGACGACGCCAGCCTTCAATTGCGGCGCGACGTGCAGCGCAAGGTTGACGTTCTCGCTCCACACCGAGGCGGCCAGGCCGTAGCGCGTGTTGTTGGCGAGCTCGACCGCTTCCTCGGTGTTGCGGAAGGTCATGGTCGCCAGCACCGGTCCGAACACCTCTTCCTGCGCCAGGATGTTGGCCGGCGAAACGCCTGTCGCCAGCGTCGGCAGATGGTAATAGCCGGAGGACGGCAGTGCCACGTCCGGCTGCCAGCAGACGGCGCCCTGTTTGGCGCCTTCGGCGACCAGCCCCTTGACGCGATCGAGCTGGGTCAGGTCGACCAGCGGGCCGATATCGGTGTTCTTGTCGAGCGGGCTGCCGACGCGCAGCCGGCTCATCCGCGTCTTGACCTTGGCGATGAAGGCTTCAGTGATGCCCTCCTGCACCAAAAGGCGCGAGCCGGCGCAGCAGACCTGGCCCTGGTTGAACCAGATGCCGTCGACCAGTCCCTCGACGGCGCTGTCGAGGTCGGCATCCTCGAAGACGACGAAGGCCGACTTGCCGCCAAGCTCCAGCGATATTTTTTTGCCCGACCCGGCAGTGGCCTTGCGGATGATCTTGCCGACCTCGGACGAGCCGGTGAAGGCGATTTTTTGGACGCCGGGATGGTTGACGATTGCCGCGCCTGCCTCCGGCCCGCCCTGGACGATGTTGACGACGCCCTTCGGCACGCCGGCGCGCTGACAAATCTCGGCGAACAGGATGGCGGTGAGCGGCGTGAACTCGGCCGGCTTGAGCACCACCGTGCAGCCGGCGGCGAGCGCCGGCGCGATCTTCCAGGCCAGCATCAACAGCGGAAAGTTCCACGGGATGATCTGGCCGACGACGCCGACGCCCTTCTGATCCGGAAAATCCCTGTCCAGCGCCTGCGCCCAGCCGGCATGGTGGATGAAATGGCGGATGGTCAGCGGCACATCGATGTCGCGGCTTTCGCGGATCGGCTTGCCGTTGTCGATCGATTCCAGCACCGCGAACAGCCGCTGGTGGCGCTGCATGGCGCGGCCGATGGCGTAGAGCACTTTCGCGCGTTGGTAGCCGGTGGCTGCGGCCCATTTCGGCAGCGCTTTTGTCGCGGCCGAAACCGCCGCGTCGATATCGGCAGCTCCGGCATCCGACACCTTGGCCAGCAATTTTCCCGAAGACGGGTCGCTGGTATCGAAGGTCTTGCCGCCGCCCGCTGCTTTCCAGTCGCCGCCGATGAACAGCGCTTTGGAAAAATCACGCGCGGCAAGCCAGGCATCGGCCTCATTGCGGGCCTCCGGCGCCGGGCCGTAATCCATGGCGTGATAGCGTTCGAGAATGTTCATCAGGCGCTCCCGATAGTCACGCCATCGCGTGGCGATGATTGGCCGAATAGTGACCGGTCAGATGGTGTTCGAGCTGGCGCTCGATGTCGGTCAAAAGGCTCGACGCACCGAAGCGGAACAGGTCCGGCTCCAGCCACCGTCGGCCGAGTTCCTCCTTCATCAGCACCAGCCAGTCGAGCGATGCCTTTGCCGTTGAAATGCCGCCGGCCGGCTTGAAGCCGATGAGGTAGCCGGTTTCCTCGAAATAGGCGCGGATGGCGCGCACCATGGCAAGGCCGACCGGCAATGTCGCGTTGACGCTTTCCTTGCCGGTCGACGTCTTGATGAAATCGGCGCCCGCCATCATCGCCACCATCGAGGCGAGCATGACGTTGCGCAGCGTGGCGAGGTCGCCGGTGCCGAGAATGACCTTCAGGTGCGCCTCGCCGCAGGCGGCGCGCATCGAAACGATCTCGTTATAGAGTTCCTGCCACTTCGCCCCAAATACCAGCCCGCGCGGAATGACGACGTCGATCTCGTCAGCACCATCCCTCACTGAAGCTTCGATCTCCTGCAGGCGCGTTGAAAGCGGGGTGAGGCCATGCGGGAAGGCCGTAGAAACGGCGGCGACATGGATGCCGCTGCCGCGCAGCGCATCGACGGCGGTGGCGACGAAGGGATGATAGACGCAGACCGCCGCCGGGCGGATCTTTTCACCGGTAATGCCGAGGCCTTCGACGATGTCGCGGCGGAACGGATTGACCGCCTTGGCGCAGAGCCGGCGCACGCGCTCGTCGGTGTCGTTCGAATTCAGCGTGGTCAGGTCCATGCAGGCGACGGCGCGCAGCAGCCAGGCGGCCTGGTTGTCGGCCTTGATCGAGCGCCGCTTGGTCAGGCTGGCGACACGCCGTTCCAGCGCCGAGCGGTTGACGCTGCGCATCGATTCCATGAAGCCGAGATCGAGCTTCATGCCGGGGTTGCGGGCAATGCCGTGCGATTGCGGCGCCGGCGCATTGGCGGCAGAGCGCGCCGGCAACGGTGTGATCTTGGAAGGTCCGAGCTCGGCCTCGCGAATTGTGCTGCTCATCTCCTGCCCCTTTGTTCAGCGACTTGTGCCGAAGATAGACCGTGAAGCAGCGCTTCACGAGTCCTTCAGGCGGTCATAGCGGAAAAATCCCAACAGCGCGGCGGCTCAGGATAAAATGCTGATCTGCAGCGATCCTTGGCGCCCCCCTCTGTCCTGCCGGACATCTCCCCCACGAGGGGGGAGATTGGCAGCTTGGCCCCTCCGCTCAATCCTGCAACTTAGACAATTGGCGAAAGCCGGGATCACAGCCGATCTCCCCCCAAGTGGGGGAGATGTCCGGCAGGACAGAGGGGGGCGCTGTCCCGCCGGCATCAAAAGTTTTGCACCGTCGTGACGCTCTAATGTCACGGAATGGATCCCAGGGTCTGCGCCGCGTCGCTTCGCTCCTTGCTTCGCCCTGGGATGACGAACTGTGTCGAGACCCTACCCGACAAACGCGCGCTCGACGACGAAGCTTGCCGGATGATGCAGCGAGCCTTCCTCGAAGCCGAGGCTTTCGGCCAGTTCCTTGACGTCCCTGAGCATGTGCATCGAGCCGCAGATCATGATGCGGTCCGTCTCCGGGTTGAGCTTGTCGATGCCGAGATCGGCATAGAATTTTCCCGAGCCGATCAGCGCGGTGATGCGGCCCATGCGCTCGGAGGTTTCGCGCGTCGTCGAATTGTAGAGCGTGACGCGGCCGCCGGTCAGCTCGCCGATCAGCGGGTCGTTCTCCAGCTCTGCGACCAGCTCCTGGCCGTAGGTCAGTTCGGCATTGTCGCGGCAGGTGTGGGTCAGCACGACCTGCTCGAATTTCTCAAAAGTATCGGGGTCGCGCAGCAGGCTGGCGAAGGGCGCGATGCCGGTGCCGGTCGAGATCATGAACAGGCGCTTGGCCGGGGTCAGCGCGTCGACCACCAGCGTGCCGGTCGATTTTTGCCGCATGATGACGGTGTCGCCGATCTCGATCTTCTGCAGCTCAGAGGTCAGCGGGCCGTCCGGCACCTTGATCGAAAAAAACTCCAGCTCGTCGTCCCAGGCGGGGCTGGCGATCGAATAGGCGCGGAACACCGGCTTCTCGGCATTGGGCAGGCCGATCATGACGAACTCGCCGGAGCGGAAGCGCAGCGACTGCGGCCGGGTGATGCGGAACGAAAACAGCCGGTCGGTATAGTGCTTCACCGAGACGACGGTTTCGGCATAGACATTGGCCGGAATCGGGAACTGCAGCGGCCGGGCGCCGGCGGTGTTGAGCGCGGATGTGGTGTTCATCAAACCTAACCTTCTGGCCTAACCCGAGGGCGCTGACGCCAAACTTTCTCCTGCGCGCCCGAACCGATCAGGTTCCGGCGTGCCGTTTGCACACTGCCAAGCGGTAAGCTCTTGTGTCCGGAATTTATTAGTATACAAATGATATTTGCGTCAAGACGCCAGGCTGAAACACCTTTCCAAACTGAGACATATCTGTAGTCCTGACATTTCGGGTTTCGACAATGGAAGAGAATTTTTCGGCGCAGACGCTGGATTCCTCGGGCAGCGTCGTCGCCGGCATCGATGTCGGCGGAACCTTTACCGACCTGCTTCTGATCGACGGGCGTCACGGTGGCAAGGTGCATATCGCCAAGACCCCGACCACCATCGACAATCAGGCCTTCGGCGTCGTTTCGGCGCTCGACGCCACCGGTTTTCCCATCCGCGGCATCGACCTCATCGTGCACGGCACGACCACCACCACCAACGCAGTGCTCGAGCGCCGGCTGGCCAGGACCGGCATGATCACCACGCGCGGTTTTCGCGATGTCATCGAGCTTGGCCGGCGAACGCGGCCGCAGGCCTATGGCATGACCGGCAGCTTCGTCCCGATCATTCCGCGCAATCTGCGGCTTGAAGTGTCGGAGCGCGTCGAAGCATCTGGCGCGGTGCGCATTCGGCTCGACGAAGCCGAGATGCGCGACGCGGTTTCACAATTGCTCGCGGCCGGCTGCGAATCCCTCGTCATCCATTTCCTGCATTCCTACGCCAATCCGGCGCATGAGCGGCGCGCCGCCGAGATCGCCGCCGCGCTTTGGCCGAACAGCTACATCACGACAGGCCATGCACTGCTGTCGGAAGCGCGTGAATTCGAGCGCGGCGTCACCGCTTCGGTCAACGCCTCGGTGCAGCCGATCCTCGAGCGCTATGTCGAGCGGCTGCGCAAGGAATTGGGGTCAAAAGGCTATGCCCGCGACTTCCTGATCATGAACGGCAATGGCGGCATGATCTCGGCCCGCTTTGTCACCCGTGAATCGGCCAAGACTGTCATGTCCGGCCCGGCCTCCGGCGTCATCGCGGCCGCCTATACGGGAAAACGCGCCGGCTTCGAAAACCTGGTCACCTACGACATGGGCGGCACCTCGACCGACGTGGCGCTGATCCGCAATGCCGAACCGGCGGTGTCGAACGAGATCGAGATCGAATATGCGATGCCGATCCATGTGCCGATGGTGGCGGTGCACACGGTCGGCGCCGGCGGCGGCTCGATCGCCCGCGTCGATGCGGCAGGCCTGATCCAGATCGGCCCGGAAAGCGCCGGCGCCAATCCCGGGCCGATCTGCTACGGCCGCGGCGGCCGCGAGCCGACCATCACCGACGCCAATCTGGTGCTCGGCCGGCTGGCGCCGAAAAAACTGCTTGCCGTCGAGAACCCGGTCACATCAGAACACGTCACCGGCATCTTCGAGGACAGGATCGGCCGCCCCACCGGCCTGTCCGGCGTCGAGGCGGCGGGCGCGGTGCTGCGGCTCGGCAACATCAAGATGGCCGGCGCCATCCGCATGGTTTCGGTGTCGCGCGGCCACGACCCGCGCGATTTCGCGCTGTTCGCTTTTGGCGGCGCCGGGCCGCTGCATGCGACAGCACTGGCGCGCGAGCTCGGCCTGCCCAAAGTGCTGGTGCCGGCGCGGCCGGGCATCACCAATGCGCTCGGCTGCGTCGTCGCCGATCTCAGGCACGATTTCGTCAACACCGTCAACCAGCCGGTGGCCAGCCTCGACGAAGCCCAGCTTCACGCGATATTGGAACGGCACCGAAACGAAGGTGAAGAGCTGATCGGCAAGGAGGCGATAAAGCCGGAGACGATCCGCGTCACCCATTCCGCCGACATGCAATTCGTCGGCCAGACCCATATCATCAATGTGCCGCTACCCTCGTCCGCGGTGACGCGCGCGGTACTGCAGCAGCTGTTCGAAAAGGCCTATTTTGCCCGCTTCAAGGTTGAGCTGCCGGAGATCCGCGCCAATCTGGTCAATCTCAATACGTCGGTGACGGGCGTTCGGCCGGCGATCGATCTGTCACGGCTGATCGACCCGGCTGGCCGCGCCAGAACGCTTGATGAGGCGCGCCGCGAAATCCGGCCGGTCTGGTACGGCGGACGCTGGCACGACACGCCGGTCTATAGCAGGGAAATGCTGCCGCTCGACGCCGTCGTCGAAGGGCCAGCGATCCTCGAACAGATGGACGCCACCACCGTGCTCGAACCCGGCGACCGGGCGCGCTCGGACGTCGACGGCAACATCATCATCGACATCGGCATCGAGTGGGGAGCCTGAGATGCAAAAGCTCGACGCTATCACGCTTTCGGTCATCCAGGCGGCGCTGCAGCAGGTCTGCGACGAGATGGACCTGACGTTTTCGCGCGCCGCCTTCTCGCCTGTCATCGCCGAGGCCAACGACCGCTCCGACGGCATCTATTCGGCGGTCGACGGATCGCTGATCGCACAAGGCAGCCAGGGCCTGCCGGTGTTCGTCGGCGTCATGCAGTATTCGACCAGGACGGTGATCGAGATGATCGCCGACGGACGCTGCCTGCCGCCCGAGCCAGGCGATATCTACATCGTCAACGACCCCTATCTCGGCGGCACCCATCTGATGGATGTGCGCTTCGCCATGCCGGTCTACCGGGACGGAAAAATCTTCTGCTGGCTGTCGAACACCGGCCACTGGCCTGATATCGGCGGCTCGGTGCCGGGCGGCTTTTCCGCCTCGGCAACGGCGGTCGAGCAGGAAGGCCTGCGGCTGCCGCCGGTAAAACTGTTCAAGCAGGGCGTGCTCGACCGCGAGATCTACGCCATCATCTGCTCGAACATCAGGGTTGCCGACCAGCGCATCGGCGACATCCGCGCGCAGGCGGCGGCACTGCTGATCGGCCAGGACCGGCTTAATGGAATCCTGGATCGTTACGGAGATGAAACAGTCGTCGAGGCGATCGCCGAACTGCGCCGCCGCGCCGCCGAACAGATGCGCGCCAACATATCGGCCATTCCCGATGGCATTTACCGCTCTAAAGCCTTTGTCGATTCCGACGGAGTGGTGAACCAGCCACTGACCATTGCGCTGGCGGTGGAGAAACACGGCGACACGCTCAGCTTCGATTTTTCCGGCTCGTCAAAGCCGTGCGCTGGGCCGATGAACAGCGTGCTGGCGACGACCTTGTCCTCGGTCTATCTCGCCATGCGCCACATTTTCCCCGACGTGCCGATCAGCGCCGGCGCCTTCGAGCCGCTGATCGTCAAGCGGCCGGAAGGCACTTTTCTCGACGCCAGATACCCGCGCCCGGTCTCGGGCTGCGCTGCCGAGGTATCGCAGCGCATCGCCGAGGCGGTGTTCGCGGCGATGGTGCAGGCGCTGCCCGACAAGGTGACGGCGGCTCCCGCCGGCTCCAGCGGCAATTTCGCGCTTGGCGGCAACGACCCGGCCCGCGGCCGCGACTATGTCATGTACCAGATTTCTGGCGGCGGCTATGGCGGCAATGCCGGTCACGACGGCCTGACCAATGGCTGCTCAACCATCGGCATTTCCAAATCGCCGCCGGTCGAGATCATGGAGCAGGCGTTTCCGGTGCTCTACAGCCACTATGCCCTGCGCGAAGGCTCGGGCGGCGCCGGCAGGCATCGCGGCGGTTTCGGCCTCGCCTATGAGGTCGAGATCCTGCGCGGCGACGCCCGCGCCTCCTTCGTCATGGACCATGGCCGTTTCGGCCCGCAAGGCGCGCTCGGCGGCAAGGACGGCGCGGTCAACACGGTGACTGTTTTTCGCGATGGCAAGCAGCATGTGCCGCCGCATCTCTCCAAGGAGCAGGACATCGCGCTGAAGGCCGGCGACCGCGTGCGCGTCGGCACGCCGGGCGGCGGCGGCTATGGTGATCCCCTGCAGCGCGATCCGCAACTGGTGCTGCGGGATGTCGCCTTGGGCTATTACACGCCCGAACAGGCCACCGAGAAATTTGGCGTCGCCCTTTCCGCGGACGGGTCGGCGATCGACCAGGCCGCCACCGGGCGGGCACGAGCAGCCGGCTGACCGACGAAGCCTCCAATCGGCCTTGCCGCGCCGTGATCGCCGCCGCGCATGTCGTTTCCGTCTCCGCCGCGCCCACAAAACCCCGTAGACTTCGCGGATCAACGGAGATCTGGATCATGCGCCTTTTCGGTCGTTTCTTGGCTGCCGCTTCCGTCGCCCTGGCGCTCGCCACCGGTGCTGCCTCTGCCCAGGACAAGAAACTCAGGCTCGGCACCGAGGGCGCCTATCCGCCTTTCAACTATGCCAATGCCGATGGCACGCTGGGCGGTTTCGACATCGATCTCGGCAAGGCGCTGTGCGCCGAGATGAAGACTGAGTGCGAGTTCGTCGTGCAGGATTTCGACGGCTCGATCCCCGCCCTGCAGGCCGGCAAATTCGACGCCATCATCAACATCACCATCACGCCGGAACGCGCCGAGAAGGTCGACTTCACCCACAAATACTACCAGACGCCGCCGGCCATCGCGGTGCCGAAGGATTCGACCGTCACCGGCACCTCGCCCGAGGACCTGAAAGGCAAGGCGCTTGGCGTCCAGAGCGCGACGATCCATCAGAATTTCGCCGAGCAGAAATACGCAGGCTCGACGATAAAACCGTATCCGACCGGCGACGACGCCCGCACCGACATGGTCAACGGTCGCCTCGACGCGGTAATGGACGGCTCGATCCTGCTGACCGAATGGCTGAAAAAGCCCGAGGGCGCCTGCTGCAAGCTGCTCGGCACCCTGGCCCCCGACCCGGCCATCCACGGCCCAGGCGTCGGCATCGCGCTGCAGAAGGGCAACAAGGCGCTGGCCCAAAAACTCGACGCGGCGATCGACGCGCTGCGCGCCAACGGCAAATATAAGGAAATCAACGACAAGTATTTTGCCTTCGACGTCTACGGCGAGTAGGCGGAGGCGCTCCGAGCGGGGGGCTTGTTCAAACGCCAGGGCAATCGCTGTAGGCTGCCCCTCATCGCTACATCGCTTTCGTCATCCTGGGGCGAAGCAAGGAGCGAAGCGACGCGGCGTAGACCCCAGGATCCATGCCGTGCCCTCAGAGCGTCACGGCGGTACAGAACCTTTGATGGCGGAGCGAGGCGCCCCCCTCTGTCCTGCCGGACATCTCCCCCACAAGGGGGGAGATTGGCCGCCACCACCGCCTTCGCGAACCGCCACCGTTGCAAGAGCGAGCGGTGCGCCAAAACTGCCGATCTCCCCCCAAGTGGGGGAGATGTCCGGCAGGACAGAGGGGGGGCGAAGGATCACTACAGATCTGCATTTATCCTGGTCCGCTGCATTCTTGGGCTGATGTCCGGGATAAATCCCGGGGTCTGCGCCCGCGTCGCTTCGCTCCTTGCTCCGCCCCAGGACGCCGAAGCGACAGGCGTTTCCGCCAATCGCCAAGGTATACGCACGCACATGTAACCTGCGCCGGCCGTCGCAGAGGCGGATCAGCGTCACCAATGTCACCGTGAAGGCGGCGAGGATGCCGGCGTCGTCACCTACCGTGACCACGGCTATTCGCTGGGGACGGTGCTGGCAACCGCGCATCTGCGGCTGCCGTTCACGCAGATCGGCACGGTGCTCAGCATTGACATCGATGGCATGCCGACACGCGTGGTGGTGTCGGCGATGCCGTTCTTCGATCCTGACGGGGCGAGGCTGAAAGCGTAGTCTAGCTGTGGCTCCAGCCAGCCGCCGAGGTAAGATTCAAAGCAAAACCCGCTCGTTAGCGCAGGTGCGTCGCGCAGGCGGGACACGCCATTCCGGATGGGCCGAATTCTCTGCGAGGCCCTCGCGCAACCAGACGCAACGCCGTCACTTTCCCGGCCCTCACTTTTCCCGCTTGACTGACCCGCCGTACCGAATACGCTAATGGAGAAAATACCGGCTCCGACCGCCGGGCGGCAAAAATGCCTCGTATGCCTCGCCTTCCGCGGCGGCGGCTGCGGGGCATTGTTATTTTGGGGATTTGCTTGGGACGGCGTATTGAAATCGGCATCCTTTACTCGCGGTCGGGCAACTACCGCCTGCTGTCCGAATCCTGCCGTTCCGGTGCGATGACGGCCATCGCCGATGTCAATGCCGATCCCGCCATCCCGATCGAATTCGTTCCGGTGGAGCGCGACCCTCAGGGCAACATCGATGGCTACGCGACGGGCTGCGCCGACATTCTCGCCAACAGCGGCGCGCGCCACATCATTGGCTGCATCACGTCATGGAGCCGCAAGGAGGTCATCCCGATCCTCGACCGCGCCGGCGGCACGCTCTGGTATGCCTGTCCCTATGAGGGCTTCGAAGCGAACGAGCATGTCGTCTACATGCACGCTTGTCCGAACCAGCATCTCGTTCCGCTGCTGGCCCATGTCGTGCCGCGCTTCGGCGCCAACGGTTTTCTGCTCGGCTCGAACTACATCTGGGGCTGGGAGACCAACCGTGTCGCCCGCGACCTGATCGCCGACGCCGGCGGCAAGGTTTTGGGCGAGCGCTATCTGCCGCTCGGCGAGGTCGATGTCTCCAGGCTGATCGCCGAGATCCAGGCGACCCGGCCGGATTTCATCTTGAACAACCTGATCGGCTCCTCGTCCTATGCCTTCATCGCGGCCTATGCCGAACTTGCCGAACGCGACCCGCATTTCAGGCCGGAGCGCTCCCCGATCTTGTCCTGCAATCTCACCGAATGCGAGTTGCCGGCGCTTAACGAGGCGGGCAATGGCCACCTTTCCGTCGGGCCGTACTTTCACGACATCTCGGCAGCGGATCGCCAGGGCGATTCGGCGCCCACCATCATGCCAGCCTCGTCCTTCGAGGCAGCGGCCTATGCCTCGGTGCGGACGCTTGCCGAAATCCTCGCCCGCAATCCCGGCGCACAATGGCCGGACCTTTCCCAGGCCTTTGCCGGAACCTCGTTTCGAACCCCGCTCGGCGACATCTCCATCGATCCGCAAACCCAGCACGCCACCTTGCCGGTGCAGATCGGGCGCATCGAGGGCACCGCCTTCAAGACTGTGATGGTGACCAAGGGTGTCGCGCCCGATCCCTATCTGTCCCGCTATGACCGGACCGAGACATTCGGCCGCCCACGCCTGAGGGTGGTCTCGTGAGCAAGGTCCCGCGCATCCCGAACCTCGGCGGCGCCAGGGCCTTTGTCCTGCATCGTCCGCATCCGACGGTGCAGGCGATCACGCGGCAATTGTCGGCCATCGGCCTCGAGACGGTCGGCTGCTGGCCGGAACTGCCGGCCGAGGCGCTGGCGGCGGACTTCGTTTTCTTCGATGCGGATCTCGGCTTTGACGAACAATTCCCCTGGGCGCCGGGTGAGGCGCCGATGCCGCTGGTGGCGCTGATCGGCTCCGAAGCGCCGGGCCGCATCGAGTGGGCGCTGTCGCACAAGGCCGACGCCCAGTTGCTGAAGCCGGTCGGCAATGCCGGTGTCTACAGCGCCCTGTTGATCGCACGGCAGAGTTTCGAGGCGCGCAAGCTTTTGGCAAGTGAGATATCGTCGCTTCGCCTGCGCGTCGCAGAGCGCCAGACCATCGTGCGCGCGGTGGAGGCCTTGTCGAAAGGCGCTGAGGACGGCCGCGCCTATGCGCAGCTCCGGTCGCTGGCGATGAGCTGGCAGATCAGTGTCGAGGAGGCCGCGGGCCGGATCGTGGCGATGACGGAAGAAGGCGGCGATGACCAGACCCATCGCGCCTGATCTTCCGGCAACCGGGCGCATGCCGGTCAAGCCACGCGCCGGCGTCTGGCGGCGACTGGTCAAGCGTCCCCTGGCGTCGATCGGCCTGGTGATCGTTGCCGTCGTCGTGGCCGGCGCCATCCTGGCGCCGTGGCTGACCGGCTACGATCCGAACGAGCAGATGTTCGACGGGCTGACGCTTGAAGGCGCGCCCTTGCCGCCGAATGCCAGCTTCTGGCTGGGCACGGATCTGCTCGGCCGCGATCTGCTGACCCGCATCCTTTTCGGCGCACGCACCTCGCTGATCATCGGCATCGTCGCCAACGGCGTGGCGCTTCTGATCGGCACGCTGGTTGGCGTCACCGCGGGCTATTTCCGCGGCTGGATCGGTGGCGCGCTGATGCGCTTCACCGATCTGATGATGGCCTTTCCGGCGCTGCTGCTCGCCATCTGCCTGGCGGCGGTGCTCCAGCCGAGCCTGTGGATCGTTGCCATGGTGATCGCTCTGGTGAACTGGGTGCAGACCGCGCGGGTCATCTACACCGAGACAAGCTCGCTCGCCGAGCGCGAGTTCATCGACGCCGAGCGTACGATCGGGGCCAACGCGCCACGCATCCTGTTTCGCCATATCCTGCCGCATCTGCTGCCGACGATCATCGTCTGGGGCACGCTCGGCATCTCGACCACGGTGCTGCTCGAAGCAACGCTCAGCTATCTCGGCATCGGCGTGCAGCCGCCGACCGCATCCTGGGGCAACATCATTTTCGAGAACCAGACCTATTTTCAGGCAGCGCCCTGGCTGGTCTTCTTTCCTGGTGCGGCGATCCTGGCGCTGGCGCTGGCCTTCAACCTCATCGGCGATGCGCTGCGCGACATCCTCGATCCGACGCAAAGGGGCCGGGCATGATCGCCTATCTCGGCCGCCGCGTTATCCAGTCCGTGCTCATCCTGCTCGGCGTCTCATTGATCACCTTTGCACTGCTCTACCTGCTGCCCGCCGACCCCGTCCGCCAGATCGCCGGCCGCAGTGCCACGCCCGAAACGGTCGAGAACATCCGCCGGCAGCTCGGCCTCGACCAGCCCTTCTTCATCCAGTACTGGCGCTATCTGATCAGCCTGCTCAGCGGCGATCTCGGCCGCTCCTACATCCAGCGTTCCGAGGTCACGGAGCTTATCGTGTCGCGGCTGCCGGCAAGCCTGCTTTTGATGGTCGGCGCCATCCTTTGCGAGCTGGCGATCGGCCTGACGATGGGCCTTGTTGCCGCGGTCAGGCGCGGCACCGCCACCGACCAGACGCTGATGGTCGCGTCCTTTGTCGGCGTCTCGGCGCCGCAATTCGTCGTCGGCCTGCTGCTCCTTTATGTATTCGCCGTGCAGCTCGGCTGGTTTCCGATCGGCGGCTACGGCACCTGGCGCCATCTGGTGCTGCCGTCCCTGACCATGGGAATACTCGGCGCCGGCTGGTACGCCCGCATGATGCGCTCGTCGATGATCGACGTGCTGCGCCAGGATTATATGCGGACCGCCCGCGCCAAGGGCCTTGCGCGCGGCGCCATCATCTTCCGCCATGCACTGCCCAACGCCATCCTGCCGGTCATCGCCATGATCGGCATCGACATCGGCATCTTCATGGGCGGCATCGTAGTGGTCGAAAGCGTGTTCGGCTGGCCCGGTATCGGCCAGCTTGCCTGGCAGGCCATCCAGCGCGTCGACATCCCGATCATCATGGGCGTCACCCTGGTTTCGGCCTTCGCCATCGTGCTCGGCAATCTCCTGGCCGACACCGTCGCACCGTTCATCGATCCGCGCATCAAGCTCAGATGAAAACCAAAAAAAGACCGGTAACAACCAGAGAAAGGGAACATGAGATGAAGAAATTCTTGACCTCCACCGTTGCGGTATCGGTGCTCGCGCTGATGCTCGGCATGACAAGCGCCCGCGCCGAACACGCCGTCGATCCGAACGCCAAGCCGGGCGGCGCGATCACCATCACCTACAAGGACGACGTCGCCACGCTCGATCCGGCCATCGGCTATGACTGGCAGAACTGGTCGATGATCAAGAGCCTGTTCGACGGGCTGATGGACTACGAGCCGGGCACCACCAATCTGCGGCCCGACCTCGCCGAGAGCTACGAGATCGCGCCCGACGGCAAGACCTTCACCTTCAAGCTGCGCCAGGGGGTGAAGTTCCACAATGGCCGCGAGATGACTGCCGGCGACGTGAAATATTCGCTCGATCGCGTCACCAATCCGAAGACGCAGAGCCCGGGCGCCGGCTTCTTTGGCTCGATCAAGGGCCATGAGGATGTCGCTGCCGGCAAGGCGGAAAGCTTGTCGGGCGTCACCGTCGTCGACCCCTACACGATCAAGTTCGAGCTGACCCGGCCCGACGCCACCTTCCTGCATGTCATGGCCATCAACTTCTCGCATGTCGTGCCGAAGGAGGAGGTCGAGAAATACGGCGCGGATTTTGGCAAGCATCCGGTCGGCACCGGGGCTTTCAAGTTCGCCGAATGGACGCTCGGCCAGCGCGTCGTCTTCGAGCGCAACCCGGATTACTGGCACAAGGGCCTGCCGCATCTCGACAAGGTCACCTTCGAGATTGGGCAGGAGCCGATCGTCGCGCTGCTGCGGCTGCAGAAGGGCGAGATCGACGTGCTCGGCGACGTTATTCCGCCGGCCAAGTTCCAGGAGGTGATGGCCGATCCCGAGCAGAAGGACCGTGTCGTCGAGGGTGGTCAGTTGCACACCGGCTACATCACCATGAACACCACCATGGCGCCCTTCGACAATGTGAAGGTGCGGCAAGCGGTCAACATGGCGATCAACAAGGACCGTATCGTCCAGCTGATCAACAACCGCGGGGTGCCGGCCAACCAGCCGCTGCCGCCGTCGATGCCCGGCTACGACAAGGAATTCAAGGGCTATCCCTATGACGTGGCCAAGGCCAAGGCTTTGCTTGCCGAGGCCGGTCATCCCGATGGTTTCGACACCCAGCTGTTCGCCATGAACACCGATCCCAACCCGCGCATCGCCCAGGCGATCCAGCAGGACCTGGCGGCAGTCGGCATCAAGGCCAGCATCCAGTCGCTGGCGCAGGCCAATGTCATCGCGGCCGGCGGCGACAAGGCCGGCGCGCCGATGATCTGGTCCGGCGGCATGGCCTGGATCGCCGATTTCCCCGATCCGTCGAATTTCTACGGGCCGATCCTCAGCTGCGCCGGCGCGGTTCCGGGCGGCTGGAACTGGTCGTGGTACTGCAACAAGGATCTCGACGCCAAGGCGGCGGAGGCCGACTCGATCGTCGATCCGGCCAAATCAGGCGAACGTGCCAGGATGTGGAGCGCGATCTACGGCAAGATCATGGAAGACGCGCCCTGGGTGCCGGTCTTCAACGAGCAGCGCTTCACCATGAAATCGCCCCGGATGGGCGGCGCCGACAATCTCTATGTCGACCCTGTCCATATCCCGATCAACTACGACAATGTGTATGTGACCGATGTGCAATAACTGCGACTACACCATCCACGGGCGCCATCACCATTTCGGCTGGGACAATTCCTTTGTCCCGACTGAGCGGGTGGCGCCCGGTTCGACGATCGAGTTTCAGTGCCTGGACTCGTCCGGAGGCCAGTTGACGCTGGACAGCACTGTGGACGACGTCGCTTTGCTCGACTTCGCCAAGGTGAACCCCGTCACCGGGCCCATCTATGTCGACGGGGCTGAGCCGGGCGACGCGCTGAAGATCACAATTGAGGCGTTCAAGCCGTCCGGATTCGGCTGGACGGCGAACATTCCGGGGTTCGGGCTGCTCGCCGACGATTTTCCGGAGCCGGCGCTGAACATCTGGACATACGACGCCGCCTCGCTCGAGCCGGCGCTGTTCGGCAAGCATGCGCGGGTGCCGCTAAAACCCTTTGCCGGCACCATCGGCAACGCGCCGGCTGAAATGGGCCTCCACTCGGTGGTGCCGCCAAGGCGCGTCGGTGGCAATCTCGACATCCGCGATCTCGCGGCCGGCACCACGCTCTATCTGCCGGTGGAGGTCGCCGGTGCGCTGTTTTCGGTCGGCGACACGCATGCCGCGCAGGGCGACGGCGAAGTGTGCGGCACGGCGATCGAAAGCCCGATGGATGTCGTGCTCAAGCTCGATCTGGTCAAGGATATCAGGCTGAAGACACCGCGCTTCACCATGCCCGGACCGGTGACGCGCCATCTCGATGCCAAGGGCTATGAGGTGACGACCGGCATCGGACCGGACCTGATGACGGGCGCCAGGGAAGCGGTCTCGCAGATGATCGACCTGCTTGCCGGCCGCTACGGAATGGACCCGGTCGAGGCCTATATGCTGGTTTCGGTCTGCGGCGATCTCCGGATCAGCGAGATCGTCGACATGCCGAACTGGGTGGTGTCGTTCTACTTCCCGCGCTGCGTGTTTGAATGAACGCTGCGTTCCGTCACACCCCCCTCTGGTCTGCCGACCATCTCCCCCGCAAGGGGGGAGATCGGATGTCACGAGGGATTTCGCCAATCTTCAACGGCGAAGAATGGCCGCGGGGGCGAAACTGCCAATCTCCCCCCTTGCGGGGGAGATGTCCGGCAGGACAGAGGGGGGTGCGCAGGAACACGACCTTCTCCCGGCCGCGCCCACAATGACCCTCGCCGACAACCCCATCCTCGATATCGCCAACCTCTCCGTCAGCGTGCGCGGCGAGGACGGCGAACGGGAAGTCGTGTCGGACCTGTCGGTGACGCTCAAGCGTGGCGAGACGCTTTGCATCGCCGGCGAATCCGGCTCCGGAAAATCGATGACGGCGCTGGCGATAATGCAGTTGCTGCCGCAGCCTGCCGCACGAATTTCCTCTGGCATGATCCAGCTTGGCGAAATCGACCTCGCGACACTCAACGAGCGTCGGATGCGCCGCATTCGCGGCGACCGCATCGCGATGATCTTCCAGGAGCCGATGACATCGCTCAATCCGGTGCTGTCGATCGGCCGGCAGCTGGTCGAGTCCATCGAGGCCCATACCGGCCTGTCGCGTGCCGAGGCCCGCCGGCGCGCCGTCGAGGCGCTGAAGGCCGTCCGCATCTCGGAAGCCGAAAGCCGGCTAAAACAGTTTCCGCACGAACTGTCCGGCGGCATGCGCCAGCGCGTGATGATCGCCATGGCGCTGGCGCTGAAACCGGATGTGCTGATCGCCGACGAGCCGACGACGGCGCTCGATGTCACGGTGCAAGGCGAGGTGCTGGAACTGCTGCGTGATCTGCAGCGCGAACACGGCACCAGCATCATCCTCATCACCCACGACATGGGCGTGGTTGCCGAAATGGCCGATCGCGTCGTCATCATGCGGCACGGCCGCATGGTCGAGCAGGGAACAGCCGCCGATATTTTTGCCCGCCCGCAAGCCGACTACACGCGCGAGCTGCTCGCTGCCGTGCCGCGCATTGGTACCGGCGTCGGCCGCCAAAAATCCGCCGAACAAAAATCCGTCGAAGCGGAAATGCCCGCAAGCGTGGCGGTGGTCAACGATCTGCATGTCCGCTTCGACCTGCGCGGTGGCTTCTTCGGCCAAGTGAACCGCCGTGTCCATGCCGTCGAAGGCATCAGCTTTTCGATCGCGCCGCGCGAGACTCTGGCGCTGGTCGGCGAATCCGGCTGCGGCAAGTCGACCACCGCCAAGGCGCTGGCCGGGCTTGTGCCCTACCACGGCGATATCGTCATCGGCGGGCGCAATCTGGCCGGCCTTGGCCGTGACCAGCGCAAGGCGGTTCGCCGCGACGTGCAGATGATTTTCCAGGATCCCTATGCCTCGCTTGACCCGCGCATGCGCGTCGGCGGCCTCGTTGCCGAGCCGCTGTTGATCCATGGCATCGCTTCGAAGGAAGAGCGTAGCCAGCTTGTGGCGGCGCTGTTTGAACGCGTCGGTCTCTCGGCCGACCAGATGGAGCTCTATCCGCACGAGTTCTCGGGCGGCCAGCGCCAGCGCATCTGCATCGCGCGCGCTCTCGCGCTCAGGCCCAAACTCATCATCGCCGACGAAAGCGTTTCGGCGCTCGACGTGTCGGTGCAGGCCCGCGTGCTCGACCTGCTGAAGGAACTGCAGCACGAATTCGGCATCGCCTATCTGTTCATCTCGCACGACATGGCGGTGGTCGAGAACATTTCCGATCGTGTCGCCGTCATGTATCTCGGCCAGATCGTCGAAATGGGCACCCGCGACCAGGTCTTTTCGAACCCGCGCCACCCCTACACCAAGCGCTTGATCGAGGCCGTGCCGGTGCCCGATCCTGCAAGGCGCCGGCCGCGTTTCGCGCGTCTCGATCAGGAAATCCCGAGCCCGACCCGAAAAATTGGCGAAGAGCCGCCGAAACTGGCCCTGAGGGATCTTGGCAACGGTCATCTCGTTGCGGTTTCCTGACGTGCGCAACTGTCGGCATTCTTGCGACGCTCAGAGCCACCGCCGCACGCGTCGCCTGTAGTCGCGATACGCACCGCCGAAACGCCGCTCGAGATAGGCCTCCTCGCGGGCGACGACGCCGTAGCGGACCAGGATTGCAAGCGGCAGCGTGAGGACAAGGATCCAGATATTCTGCGCGGCCACGCCGATGCCGCCATAGATGAGGAACATGCCGAGGTAGATCGGATTGCGCGTCCAGCCGTGGATGCCGGTCGTCACCAGCACGCGCGTCGGCTCATTCGTCGGCACCGGCGTCGCCGCGCGGGAGAAATTGCGAATGCCCGCGGCGAAAAGCGCAAAACCGACCAGGATCAGCGAGCCGCCGATGATCCAGGTGACCAGGTCATACCTGGGGAACGGCAAGCGCAGCAGGCGATCCAGCACGAAGCCAATCAGCAGAGCGGCAAGAAAGAGCAGCGGCGGTCTCGCGATCACGCCTGCGGTTCCGCTGTCGGTTTGCCCAGCCTGGTCCATTGCCATGTCTGCTCCCGCAGATGCCTAGGGCTACGAAGCCCATAGCCGCCTAGATACGACAACTAAGGTGTCATTCTAAAAGTTGACAACGGAGGTGTCAATTGCAGAGATTGGCCCGGACAAAGGAACTGAAGCGATGGCGTCGGCACGACACGGGACTGACCGAACGACGGGGACGGACCCCATCGCTGACGGCAAGGCCGAGGCGATCGCCGAGCTGATGCTCGAAGTGGCCCAGTGCTTCTTCAGGATACGGGCTCTCGGCCAGAAGACAGGGCTCATCACCAGTTGGGGCGGCGGTGCGTTCGGCTTCATGCGCAGCCTGGCGCTGCTTGGCCCGCTCACCGTGCCGCAGATCGCCCAGATGCGACCCACCAGCCGCCAGCGCATGCAGCGGCTGGCGGATGAGCTTGCGGCCGAGGGGCTCGTCGAATTCATCGACAATCCAAAACACCGGCGCTCGAAGCTTGTGCAGCTGACGCGCAAAGGCGCCGCGCGCTACGGCGAGCTGAACGCCCAGCTCCTGGCGATCGCCTCGACCATGGGCGTCGCTCTCGACGAAGCCGACATCCGCAACACCGCCGAGGTCGTGCGGCAGCTGAGCGATGATGTGAAAGCGCGCTCGGAGCGGCTGAGCTGACGCAAAGGCTGCGCGGCGCCATTGAAGCGATCCCCGATGCTTGAGCGATGAGCTCGCCAGCCGTTTGCCACTTCCGTCCGCCCCGACCGGCGGACGATTGCCAACCGGAACCTCTGCGGAGCTGAGGCGTTCGAACCGCTGGAGTTGAGAGCTGCGCCTGCAATTTGCAAAGAGTACTGCAATGGCTCAGAAACCAAAGATAACGACAGGCACGAACGACCGACCGCGCAACGAAACCATAGGCCAATCCGGCGAAGGTCTGCCTGATGACAGCAGCACGTCGCTTGAAGTCGACGAGACTGCGGTCGCCCGGTTGAGAAAGCAACTGCATGGCAAACCCGAGCATTTTGGCGAAGACAATCCCGACGAGGTTCCGCCAGGCACTCCCGGCGCCGGCGAGCATTTCTGTCGCCGCTGCGCCGGGACAGGCATGATCGACGGCCGCACCTGCCCCGAATGCGGCGGAACCGGAAAGGTGACGACGCCGATAGGCGGCGGCTGAGAAGAACAAGGCAGCGATCCCATCTCGCGGCAAGCTCGATCACTGAAGCGCCAAGAAGTCTGGGCCGATGGCAATCGTGCAAATCAGATCGCCGGCACCCACTTCCAGAACACGCCCTCCATCCGTTCGGGGTAGTGCTTGAACTCGCATTCAAAGCGCCATCCGTAAGCCTTGGCGGCCGCAAGCGCTGCCGGGCTGACCGGGTTCATGCCCGTTCCCGGCGCGAACCAGTCCTCCAGCAAGTCGTCGGGTATGTAGGCGCCGATCCTCAAAGGCAGCTTTTCGAGGACGACATCCATTTCCTCAGGTGCGGACAATGGCTTCTCCTTTCAAGATCTAATCATGGACAAGTCGTTTGGGGCCGATGGCGTTCCAGACCGTGGCTGAGATCGGAGGTGACCGTCATGGGCGGACGGACCCGGTTTACGAGATGTGGCTGAAACAGGAAGGCCGGCAGAGAAATGGTTCACCGATGTTCGGAACGGACCCGTGTCCGACCCGAGACATAGGTGACGCGACATCGATAATAACGCTGGCTTTTGCCTGAGGGGTTGACCTCCTAGGATAAATAAGCTCTCATGTTCATGATACGTTCTTCTTTTGCGCAGAGAGCCAAGCTGCATCAACCGGCCAGCGCCGTGCAAGGTGGGGGGCGTGGCGCGGAACAAGGGGATTTCCTAATACGGCTGCATCGCTGCAAAACGCTCTAAGTTAAGGTGCCGCAGAATCGAGAACGCATATGAGACAAACCGAGGCTGTTCTTCCTATCTACCTAGACGGTCACGCGACGACGCCGTTGGCGCCGGAGGCGGAGCAGGCGATGGCGCCTTGGTGGCATCGCCGAGCGGGCAATGCGCATTCTCCCCATAGGCGCGGGACCGAAGCATCAGTTGCAGTGGAGCGGGCCCGTATTGAAGTCGCTAGTCTAGTCGGCGCCGCCCCACAGGAACTAGTGTTCACCTCGGGCGCGACAGAAGCCAACAACATGGCCATCCTCGGAGTCGCTAACGCGGCGCAACGTGCAGGCGATGGGCGTCGAGAGATCATAGTGTCGGCCATCGAGCACAAGAGTGTCCTAAGTGCGGCGGCTAGCCTTGGGGAGCAGGGCTTTAAGATTCGCGTCTGCCCAGTGAGGCGCGACGGGCGGCTGGACGTGATTGCATTTCAACAACTGTTATCCGATCAGACTTTGCTAGTCTCGGTGATGGCCGCCAACAACGAGGTCGGGACAGTTCAGCCAATTGCCGATTTATTGTCCGATGTTCGGGCGGTTGGTGCGATGATTCACGTAGACGTTGCGCAGCTTGTTGGTAAGCTTCCGACCTGCGTAGCCGACTATGACTTCGCCAGCATTTCCTCGCACAAGTTATATGGCCCTATGGGCATAGGCGCGTTGTTCGTCTCCGCTGCCGCGCAATACCGCCCACGACCGCTGTTCCACGGCGGCGCGCAGGAGGGGGGCTTCGCCCTGGCACGCTGCCTACCCCTCTGATCGTCGGCTTTGGTGCCGCGGCTCGTGTAGCGGCACTTCGTCTTGAGAAAGACCCGGCCCACGTGCGCGATTTGGCCGATCGTCTCGTCAGCCGTCTGGAGGCGAAACAGGTCCGGCTTCAAAGAAATACAACCGGCTCTCATCAGCTGCCTGGAAGTCTAAGTCTCCGATTTTTCGGGGTAGATGCGCCATCATTGATCGACGCGTTGGCCAATAGTGTATGCTTATCAGAAGGTTCTGCTTGCACGAGCGGCCAAATACAGCCGTCACATGTTCTCTCTGCAATGAGCTTTACAGAATCCGAAATGCGAGAGACTGTTCGTATTTATTGTGGACGGTATAACGGTTGCTCCGAAATAGACTATGCGGCTGACGCAATCGCGGACGCCATCCGGCGCATGACTCTTGCACACTGGAGCGATCCTCCAGTAAGGTCGGTGAATGAAGGACGTTCTCGCTGATTCTGGTATGCGCCTGCAGTTTGCGGGCCATGAAACCTTCCCGCTCCGCCAGGCCTCGGAGGCGGTAATGACCATGCTCGCCGACAAGATCGGTGAGGAATATATTCTCACGCGCCACAACTCTAGCGACGGTGCCTCAAAGGAACCCGAATTTATAGAGGCAAGGGGCAAAACCTATAATCTGACCACCTATAACAGCGAGATCGAAGGCACTCGCATTACTTGGGTGAAGCAGTGATGCGTCTCATTCATTCTCCGGTTCGACGTAGCAAGACGTTCGAGAGCACTCTGCAAGCGCTCGGCGGGAAGGACGCGACGTTGTTCCCGACGTTGAGGGAGGCACTCACCTTTTGCGCCGTCCTCGGCTACAAAGAGAGGCGCAGGCAACCTCTCGATACGCGAGCGGGAACCGAGGATATCGCGGGCGCCCAGTATCAGCTCAACGAGGCCGTAGACGTGATCTTCGCACTTGCTCTTGCCGACCGCAAGAACTCGGACATTCTCCGCCCCGATAAAGAGCGCGAGTGCGTTCAAATCTACGAAGAGTACGCCAACGGAGGCCTCGAACTCGTCCAATCGTGGATAGATCGATATTCGGATCAGAGCGTCGAAGACGCGGTATGGCGTGGCTTGAGTACGATCGGTGTCAAGCCTCCAATCCCGTCGAACTCTGCGGGTGAGATTGTCGAACCGACCTTCTGATGCTTCGCAAACTTGAACTCAAAACGAACTACACATCAGAAGTCGACAACATCTACGCCGATTTCTTCGTCCCGGCGCTTAGTGAGGCGGTCTCGTACCGTCGCGCCGTCGGGTTTTTCTCGCTCGGTGTTCTACTCAACACACCGGCCGCGATGTCTACCCTTGTTGTCAACAAAGGGCGGATCGAGTTAATCTTCGGCAGGCTCGTCGCACCGGAGGACTTTGAAGCTATTCAAGCCGGCGTGTCGAAGCCGTGGACCGAAGAGGAGCTCCCGCGTTTCGATCAGCTAATCGCCGATCACGCTGGCAGTCTGCTCGAGTACCGCATTCGGCTCCTTGCTTGGTTGTTCTCGACCGGCGGGCTCGAAATGAAGGTCGCCGTCCGCCCGAGGGGAATGTTCCATCAAAAGATCGGACTGCTTCAGGACCGTATCGGCGATGTCATCTCGTTCAGTGGCTCGATGAACGAGACCATTAGCGCCCTAGATCCGCGTTTTAATTCGGAGGAGATCACCGTGTTCCGGTCGTGGAATCAGGGCCAACAGTCCTACGTGGACAACCACGCCCAAAACTTCGCTCGTTTGTGGTCCGGAGAAACTGGGAGCTCTACAGTAATCTGCTCATTGCCCGAAGCGATCGAGAAGGGACTGGCCTTCGTTATGGATCAGTTCCCGGAGCCTCCGACGCCGCAGCAGGAGTCCGAGCGCGTCCGCTTCTTCTTCGAAAAGCACATTGTCGGCAACTACATGCGACCTGCAGTGCCAAAAACCCTACGCGGATTGCCGTTCAGCATGCGCGATCATCAACTCGAAGCGCTGCGGGCCTGGAGTGTCAACGGCTACAATGGGATCCTCGAGCTTGCCACCGGCGCCGGAAAGACCATGACCGCTATCTATGCGGCGACCAAGACCGCCGAAGCGAATGAGGGGATCGCCCTGATTGTAGCCGTCCCCTATCAGGACCTCGCCGAGCAATGGTGCGAGGAGCTTCGTCAGTTCAACATACAAGCCCTGCGTTGTTACGGGAGCAGGGCGGAGTGGGAGCCCAGCGTTCGGGCCTACCTGCAGCGCAACCGTGGTCATCAAAGAGAGTTCATCGCGATTGTGGTCGTCAACAAGACGCTCAAGAGCGATCACTTCCAAGCGTTCGCGAAACAGCTGGACTGCCAGCGGCTCTTCTTCATCGGTGATGAGTGCCACCACCACGGCAGCAGTAGCTACGGGGGCAAATTGCTACCAGGTGCGAAGTTTCGAATCGGTCTGTCGGCCACGCCGTTCCACTATCTGGACGATGACGCCAATCAGCGTCTGCGAGAGATCTACGACAAGTCGGTGTTTCAGTATACGCTGGCCGACGCCGTTCGCGACAACGTGTTGACGCCCTACGAATATATACCGATCCCCGTCGAGCTCACCCCGTACGAAGCCCAAGAGTACGTATTCCTTAGCGATCAGATCGCCCGTGCCTTTTCCGCGGCCAAGAACGACATGGGCGGCCCGAACGGCCTGAAGCTGAAGTCCCTGCTTATGCGGCGCGCTCGGCTCATTGGGGCGGCCGAGAACAAGTTGGTGGAACTAGGCAAACTGCTCAGTCAACACAGGGTCGAACCGCACTCACTGTTCTATTGCAGCGATGGTCGCACCGTCAGCGATGACGACGATGATGTGAATGATCATAGCGGACCCGTGGGCGCGGAGATGAAACAACGCCACGCGGTCGCGCAAGCTTTGAGCAAGCGCGGCGTTCGGGTGTCCCCGTTCACGTCCGACGAGAACCGTTGGCAACGTCGGGAAATCCTGCGTCAGTTCAAGGATGGAGAAACAGAAGCCTTGGTAGCGATCCGCTGTCTCGACGAAGGCATCGATGTACCGGCCTGCCGGACGGCATACCTAATCGCGAGCTCCCGCAACCCTCGGCAGTTCATTCAGCGGCGGGGGCGCATCCTGCGGCGCGCTGAGGGTAAGGACCGGGCGACGATCTTCGATTTCGTCGTGGTCCTCCCGGAGGGAAACCTTCCGGACCAGGATATGGCTGTGGACTTCCTCCGAAACGAGCTTGGGCGCGTGGCGGACTTCGCGCGTAACTCGCTCTATCCGGCGAGTTCGATTAAGCCGCTGCTTCCTTGGTTGCAGCGCTATGACCTCGTGCACCTGTCTGCCTGAAGGGGCTAGAATCAGACTCACCCGCCCGCTCCCCCGGCGCCGGACAGCAAAAAGGCCCGGTTACCCGGGCCCTATAAGCTTTTCAAATCTAAAGAAGATTTGGAGCGGGTGAAGCGATTCGAACGCTCGATCCCAACCTTGGCAAGGTTGGCGCCCCAGCGTAGATGAAACTGATAACTACGTTTCCGCTGGAACACTATGAAGTTGCAGCCGAGTGCACGCCAAAATGCGCTGCTGCAGGACGCGGTTCGCCAGACCACTGCGATGCCATGATCGGAAGCTATCGATGCGGGGACGCTGCAGCCGCGGTCATATGGCCCCAAAGGCGTGGCGGAGCATCAGGAGGGTCATGATCGCCTAGACACGGGGAGCCTTGGCCGGAGTGTTATCGATCATCCATCACGGCTGGACGCTTTGCAACACAATCAGCGCCCTTGAGTTCCTCGACAGATGTCGGGGATGCGCTACTATAGGTGACGCAATGCCGAAAGGATTTTATGACCTCGGTCCGCACAGCCGACGGGTTTCGACAAGCTCGGCGGCGGCGCAGCAATGGTTCGATCAGGGTCTCAACTGGCGTTACGGCTTTAACTTTGAAGCGGCGAGCGATTGCTTCGGCCGGTCAGCTTCCGAAGATCCCGCCTGCGCGATGGCCCATTGGGGCGTCGCTTATAGTTTTGGCCCCTACTACAGTCGGCGTTGGGAAGACTTTCCGCCAGCGGAACTGGAAAAAGCGTTAGCACGGGCCCATGAAGCGCTGCACGCGGCGCGGGCGGACCGCGCAGCCGCCGACGAAACTGAGCGGGCGCTGATCGAGGCCATGGCCGAGCGTTGTCCCTCGCCGAGGCCGGCCGATTTCGAGACCATGGGGCACTGGAACGACGGCTATGCCGCCGCGATGCGCCGCGTGCATGCACGCTATCCGGACGATCTCGATGTCGCCGCGCTGTTTGCCGAGGCGATGATGATCCGCACGCCCTGGCAGTTGTGGAATTCGCGCACTGGCGATCCAATCGAAAGGGCGGACACGTTCGAGATCGTGGACGTCCTTGAAAGCGGCTTGGCACGCGCCGAGGCGGCGGGCGTCAAGCATCCCATGCTGCTGCACCTCTATGTTCACGCGATCGAAATGTCGCCGCACCCGGAGCGCGCGCTCGCAGCCGCGGATGCTCTGCGCACGCTCGCGCCGGACGCGGGGCATATGCTTCACATGCCCTCCCACATCGATGTCCAGATCGGCCAATATTCGGCAGCCATTGAGGCCACTGACCGGGCGATCGCAGCGGACCGCCGCTATGCCGCGAAGGAGGGCGCGTTCAACTTCTACACATCGTCGCGCTGCCACGATTTGCACCTCAAGATCTACGCAAGCATGCTTGCCGGCCGCTACGCTTCAGCGATCGAGGCTGCCGATGAATTGGCGGCGAATCTGCCCGCTGAGTTGTTGCGATTGTCCAATCCGCCGCTGGCCGACTGGCTGGAAGGTTTCGTGCCGATGCGCCTTCACGTGATGGTGCGGTTCGGAAAGTGGCGTGAACTGACGGAAGAGCCGCTACCCGACGATCCCGAACTCTACTGCGTAACGACCGCACTTACCCACTATGCCCGTGGGGTTGCACACGCGGCGGTTGGCGAGGTCGACGAGGCGGCGGCGGAGCAGCGGCGGTTCGAGGACGCCGCGTCCGCAATTCCGGAAACTCGGATGTTCTTCAACATTCGTTATGTCGACATCCTTGCCATCGCGCGCGCGATGCTTGCGGGCGAGATCGCCTATCGCAAACAGGCGGTCGACGTCGCCTTTAACTCGCTGCGGCGGGCGGTCGAGCTCGAAGACGATCTACCCTATTCCGAGCCTTGGGGCTGGATGCAGCCGGTCCGCCACGCGCTGGGGGCACTGCTACTTGAGCAAGGCCGTGTAGACGAGGCTGCGGCGGTCTACCGCTCCGATCTCGGGCTGGACGAGTCCGCGCTCCGCGTCGCGCGCCACCCGGACAATGTCTGGGCGCTCCAGGGCTACGTCGAGTGCCTCGAGAAACTCGGCCAGGAAGAGGAACTCGCGCGGCTTCGCCCGAAGCTCGATGCGGCCGGGGCGGGCGCCGATATCGAGCCGTCCAGCTCTTGTTTCTGCCGGCGGCAGGACTTCTGCCAACGTGAGACCGATATGAACGAGATCTGTTGTCCGAAAATGGAATGGCGCGCCCGAAGAGATTCGAACTCCTGACCCCCAGATTCGTAGTTTGGTGCTTGCGTGAGGTCGCCATTTTCCTCAGCCAAATGGATCGCGCCAACAAGTCCTCTTGATCCGCAGATCACGCGAAAACGCACGCCACACCATGATCACTACCGGTAGCAATATGGTTGCAATTCTAGCTAGGCCATTATCGACGAGGAACTTTAAGTCTGTAACTTGCTGGAATCATTGAAGATTTTGGCGCACCCGACAGGATTCGAACCTGTGACCTCTGCCTTCGGAGGGCAGCGCTCTATCCAGCTGAGCTACGGGTGCTTTCAGGATCGACGATCCGGAAAACGAAGCAGCCGGTGAACCGGCCAGCCACGGCTTCTTAGCGGAAGCCGGCGCAGGCTTCAACGGGCAAGTGGCAGGCGCCGTAAAGTTGTCCCGGCGCCTCTGTTCTATCGGTTCGCGCCGCATCCGGTCGCCGCGTGGCCGGCCTTTCGCAGGCTCAGGGCGTTCGTCATTCGACATGCCCTGGCTTTCGTCCGCCCCTCACTGCTCCCCGGCATACAGCAACCTTGTCGTCGTGTTCGACGCCGGCGACAGGTTGCGCTGGATCAGCGCCTCGACGTGGTCGTTGCGCTGGCGCGCGCTGTCGGCGCCCATCACCACGAGAATCAGCCGGCGGCCGTCGGCATCGTAGGAGGTGACGATGTTGAAGCCTGAGGCCCTGATATAGCCTGTCTTGATGCCGTTGACGCCGCGGACGCGGCCGAGCATGTCGTTGTGGCCGCGCACCAGCCTGCCCCGGAACATGAAGTCGCTTTCCGAAAAATAGTGGAAATGCTGCGGGAAGCGGGCGCGCAGCGCCGTGCCGAGCACCGCCATGTCGCGCGCCGTCGTCTGCTGGCCGGCGTCCGGCAGGCCTGAAGCGTTGCGGAAGACGGTGCTGCGCATGCCGATCTGGCGCGCTTTGGCGGTCATCATCGCGGCAAACGCGTCTTCGCTGCCGCCGAGATATTCGGCGACGGCGACCGCCACGTCATTGGCCGATTTGACGGTGATCGCCCGGATCGCCGAATCGACGTCGATCGTCTCGCCGCGCCGGAAGCGCAGCTTGGTCGGCGGCTGCCTGGCGGCGTTGGCCGAGACCGGGATCAGCGTCGTCTTGCTGACGCGGCCTTGATCCAGCGCCTCGAACAGCAGGTAGAGCGTCATCATCTTGGTCAGCGACGCCGGATAGCGCGGCGCCGTCGAGTTGGCCTCGAACAGCGTCCTGCCGCTGCTGCCGTCGATGACAACAGCCGCATATTTCTGCGCCGGCGCCGGCACCGCCAGCATGGTCTCCGTCGGCGTCGTCGCGCAGCCGGCAACCAGCACCAGCAGCGCAAACGCCGCGACAAATTTTTTGATGAGCGGGAAGTGGCGCTGTTTGGACATTCTGAAGGTAAGCTGTTGCTGAAACGAGTGGGAAACTAGCCTAACCCAATGGCGCCGTCCATTTGGTTAATGCCGGTGTTCACGGCAATCGCTTCGGGTTTGAATTCCCTGGGTGTTGGTGCTGCCCCTCACCTGCCTGCCGGCATCCTCTCCCCGTATAGTGACGGGGAGAGGGACGCTGGCATCGATGGGTTTCGCCAATCACCAGCGTTCGCAAGAAGTGGCGCCGGCCTTGCGGCCAGCCCCTTTCTCCCCGTCACTATACGGGGAGAAATGCCCGGCAGGGCAATGAGGGGCAGCGCCGACGATCGACATTGAGCTCCACATGGAGTTCCAGCCTGGCATGAAATGCTCATCGCCCAGCTTGCGCAACCGGCACCGAGCGGGTTTGCTGGCGCCGGCAGAATCAGGAGGTGCGCCATGCTCACGATCAAGGCAAAGGGCATTTCGGTAACGGTCGATCTCACCGTCGGCCATCTCGCCGACATGACGGTCGATAGCGACGGCCGCCGGCTAAAACCGCTGCATCGCGCGCCATGGATCGACGAGCCGCGCGAGACGCTGCCGCAAGACCTGCCCGATGGCACCGTTCGCCTGTCCGGCGATTTTTTATGCGCGCCGTTTTCGCGCAGCGATGTCGAGGAAGCGCCCTTGCACGGCTGGCCGGCCAACAGCCGCTGGGATGTCGTCGCCTCCGCGGCGACTGCCGATGGCTGGCGGGCCGTTTTCAGGCTGCAGCACAAGGTCATGGGCGCGACGGTCGACAAGATCATCACCCTGCGCGACCATCATCCGTTTCTCTATCAGGAACATGTCTTTTCCGGCGGTTCGGGCGCGATTTCCGTCGCTCATCATCCGATGACGGTGATGAAGGACGGCGGCAGGCTGGCTTTTTCGCCGAAGCGGTTTGCGGCGACGCCGGACGACCCGCTCGAGCCCGATCCGGCCCGCGGCCGGTTCCGCTTCGCCTATCCCGCGCGTTCGACCGACCTGACGCGCTTTCCCGCCGCCGATGGCGGCACGCTCGACCTGACCGACTACCGCATCGACCACAGCCGAGAGGATTTCGTCACGCTGGTCGAGGCCGACCATGGCGGGCCGGGCTGGACCGCGCTGGCGCGAAAAGCGGAAGCCGATCTCGTTGTGGTGCTGAAGAACCCGGCCGAACTGCCGGTCACCATGCTGTGGATCAGCAATGGCGGGCGCGACTACGCGCCGTGGAGCGGCCGCCATCGCGGCGTGCTCGGCATCGAGGACGGCCGCACCGCGCTCGGCCATGCCGCGTCGCTGGGTGACAACTGGCTGAAGCGGGAAGGGGTGGCGACCGCCTTTGCCCTTGGCGGCAATGTCTCGTTCCGCCACGTCATCGGCGCACTGCCCTTAATGGACGGCGAGCCGCCGCGCGACATCACCACCACGCAGGGGCGCATGCGCCTTGCGACGGCTGACGGTTCGACGCGGGATGTCGCTTTCGATGGCGATTTCCTGCGGATTGGCAGGTCGGGTTCTGGTTGATTGGCGAGCGGCCGCGTGCAGCCTTCCCTTCTCCCCTTGTGGGAGAAGGTGGCCTCGCGAAGCGAGGTCGGATGAAGGGTGTTCCAGGGAACACCAACGTCTCATTCCGTCCAACACCCCTCATCCGTCTCGGCGCTGCGCGCCGATCCACCTTCTCCCACAAGGGGAGAAGGNTCCGTCCAACACCCCTCATCCGTCTCGGCGCTGCGCGCCGATCCACCTTCTCCCACAAGGGGAGAAGGAAGAAGCGCGGCGCCGACGTCGCGGGCAATGAGGGGCGGCGGCGACCTCGACAATTGGGCGGTCGTCAACACCGCGTTTGAAAATCCCGCCAACTATAGCCAAGATGCGATCGAAAAACACCCAGCCAGAAAGGCTCCGATGTCCGAGATCGCTCACCTCGCCGCCACCATCTTCAAGCGCGCCGGCAAGGCGCGGCGCTTTGTCGTTGCCATCGCCGGCCCTCCGGGCGCCGGCAAGTCGACGCTGTCGGCCCGCCTGCATGAGCTGCTGCCGGAAGGCGCGGCCGAAATCGTGCCGATGGACGGTTTCCATTACGACGATATCGTGCTCGAGCGGCGCGGCCTGCGCGCGCGAAAAGGCGCTCCGGAAACCTTTGACTTTGCCGGCTTTGAAACCTTGCTGAAGCGCATCCGCGCCGCCGAGCCCGACATCGCCATTCCGGTATTCGACCGCAGCATGGAGCTGTCGCGCGCGGCTGCTTCGATCATCGCCGCCGACACCAAGTTCATCCTGGTCGAAGGCAATTATCTCCTGCTTGACGAGGCACCGTGGTCGCGGCTGGCGCCGCTGTTCGATTTCTCTGTTTTTGTCGATGTGCCGCGCGCCGAGCTCGAGCGCCGGCTGCTCGAGCGATGGCACGAGCATGGCCGCTCCGACGAGGACGCCCGCGCCTGGATCGCTTCCAACGACATGCCCAACATCGATCGCGTGCTTGCCCGCCGCCGCCCCGCCGATCTGATGGTCGGCGATCACGCCTGATTTGCAAGGACCAGCCGCGCCTGGAACCTTAGGACTTTCCGGCCGTTGTGTCAGATACGGCAATGATGCTGACATGAGGAAGACTGTCCGATGGCTACTCCGATGGCAACCAAGGCAAGAAAGCCTGCGCCCGGCAAGGGCAGGGCAACTCGATCCAGGGCAACTGGATCAAAGGCAACTGAATCCAAGGCAACTGAATCGAAGACCGGCGCTGGCCCGGCCGTCGCCGCCCGCTCCAAGGATGCAAAGCCCAGTTTTGGCAAGGCAGCACCGAAGAAAGTGACGCCGACCGCAGCCAAGGCCACGGCAAAACCGGCCAGATCGAGGAAGTCGGCAAGCGGCGGCTCGATGGCGGACAGCGCGATGCGCACCGTCAAGACGACGGCCAATGTCGCGGCCGGCGCGGTTGTCGCCACCGCCAAGACCGCTGCGTCCCTCGCCGCTTCCGTCATGGGCAAGGGCGGCTCGAAACCCAAAACCAAGGCAAAATAGCCGGTTTTCGGCGCCTGCGCCGATGCGCTAGCCCCGGGCAGGGATAGCAAGACCCCTTTGCACCGCCGGCCGGGCAAGGCCGCGCTCCAGCCATGCCGCGACATGGGAAAAATCGTCGAAGCCGACAAGCTCCCTTGCCTCGTAAAAACCGATCAGATTGCGCACCCAGCCCAGCATCGAGATATCGGCGATGGTGTAATCGTCGTCCATGATCCAGCTGCGGCCCGTCAGCCTCGTCTCGAGCACACCGATCAGCCGCCGCGATTCGTCGCGATAGCGTGCCAGCGGCCGCTTGTCGGCGATCTCGCGTCCGGCGAATTTGTGGAAAAAACCGACCTGCCCAAAGATCGGCCCGATCGAGGCCATCTGAAAAAACACCCACTGGATCGTTTCGTAACGTCGCGCCGGGTCGGCCGGGATCAGCCTGCCGGTCTTGTCGGTGAGATAGAGCAGGATGGCGCCGGATTCGAACAGCCCGATCGGCTTGCCGCCCGGGCCGTCCGGATCGATCATCGCCGGGATCTTGCCGTTCGGGTTCAGCGACAGGAATTCCGGCGTCCAGCTCTCGTCCTTGCCGATGTTCACCGCATGCGCCTCGTAGGGCAGGCCGAGTTCCTCCAGCGCGATCGACACTTTCACTCCGTTCGGCGTCGGGAACGAATAGAGCTGGATGCGGTCGGGATGGCTGGCCGGCCAGCGCGTGGCGATCGGAAAGGCGGACAGGTCGGTCATCGAAACTCCTGGGATTTTTTTCGCGCAAGCGCGCTGTCGTGGCGCGTGGCAAGACGCGTCTCGCCGTGTCTGGATGATCCGGTTGCCGTCAGACCGCCTTGAACGCCAGCACCGCATTCGTGCCGCCGAAGGCGAAGCCGTTGCTGATCGCCGCGCGCACCTTGCGCTCGCGCGCCACATTCGGCGTGATGTCGAGATCGCAATCGGCGTCGGTTTCGCGAAAATTGGCCGTCGGCGGCACGATGCCTTCGCGGATCGCCATCACGCAGGCGATCAGCTCCAGCGCGCCCGACCCGCCGAGGCAGTGGGCATGCATCGATTTGGTCGAGGAGATCGATAGCCTGTGCGCATGATCGCCGAAGACACGCTTGATCGCCGCCGTCTCGATCTGGTCGTTGGCCTTGGTGCCGGTGCCATGCGCATTGATGTAGTCGATGTCTTCCGGGTTGAGCCTGGCATCGACGAGGCAGAAGCGCATCGCCGCCTCCGGTCCTTCGACGGTCGGCGCGACGATGTCGGAGGCATCGCCGGAAAGGCCGGCGCCGGCAATTTCGGCGAGTATAGTGGCGCCGCGCGCCATGGCATGCTCGTAGGTTTCCAGCACGACCATGCCGGCGCCTTCGCCGAGCACCAGGCCCTGGCGATCGGCCGAAAACGGCCGGCAGGTGTCGGGCGCCAGCACCCGCAGCGCCTCCCAGCCTTTCAGGATGCCCCAGACCAGCGGCGCATCGGTGCCGCCGGCGAGCATGACGTCGGCGCGGCCAAGCCTGATCTGGTCGACTGCCGAGGCAATGGCGTGATTGGACGAGGAGCAGGCCGAGGTGATGCCGAAGACCGGCCCGCGCAGGCCGAGATTCATGCTGACGTGGCCGGCCGCAGCGCCCGGCATCACTTTCGGCACGGTGAAGATGCCGGTGCGGTTCTTGCCTTCGAGCAGGATGGCGCGATAGCTCTCTTCGATCGCCTCCCAGCCGCAGACGCCGACGCCGACGATGGAGCCCATCCGGTAGGTGTTGGCCGCGTGCAAGCTTAGCCCGGCCTGTTGCGCGGCCTCGCGCGCGGCGATCGTCGCCAAAAGGCTGAAACGGTCCATCGACACGACCTGCTTGCGGTCGATGCCGTGCTCGGGAAGCGTCCTGATTTCGCAGCCGACCCTGATTTTCAGGTCATGCAGCTCCGAATTGACGATCGGGCCGATGGCCGAGCGGCCGGCGCGCATCTCGTCCCAGATCGCCGGCACATTGGTGCCGAGCCCGCATAAGCCGCCGATGCCGGTAATGACGACGCGCTTGGGCATTCAGTCAGGCTTTTTCGCGATCAGTGCGCGAACCGCCTCGACCATGTCGCCGACGTTCTTCAAATTGCTCCAGGCATCGACCGTGTTCATCTCGATCTCGATGCCATACTGTTCCTCGAGGTCGAAGATGATCTCCGTCAGTTCCAGCGAATGGATGCCAAGTGACGTCAGTTCGGTGCTGGTGGTGATTTCTTCGCCACCCGGCTCGGCATGGGCCTTGATCTTCTCGATGATGTCCGTTGCCAGCTGGTCAGCCATTCGGTTCCTTCCCCAACCCTTGTCGTTCCCCGACGCCAATTGATCGGCGCCTGTTTTTCCCCAGGCTCAAATTGTCATCATCGCCTTTTATCCCGCCAGGCGCTGTGTGACCGTACCAAGACGGCTCCTCTATAGAAACCGAAACGTTGTCAAGCAACAAGCTTATATGTCGACAAAGCCGGCGCTGTGGTTATCGTTGCCACCATGGATATGATCGAACCTGGCCTGACCTTTGTGCCGCCGGCCCAACGCGTCGCCGGAACGGCGCGGCTCGGCTGTGACAGGAATGGCGGCCGCACGCGTCTTCGGCGGCTTTATCAGGATGGTTCCGCCAAGATCCGCATGCCGGCCGTCTCGGCCGATCCGCTCGAAGCCGTGCTGATCAACACCGCCGGCGGGCTGACCGGCGGCGACCGCCTCGGCTGGGACATCGATGTCGGCGCCGGCGCCTGCGCCAGCATAACCACCCAGGCCTGCGAGAAGGTCTACCGCGCCGCGGCCGATCGTGCCGAGGTGCGGGTGAAGCTGACCGTCGGCGCCGGCGGCCGCATCGCCTGGCTGCCGCAGGAAACCATCCTCTTTGATCGCTCGGCCTTCGCCCGCAGGCTCGACCTGGAGCTTGCCGCCGGTGCCGAGGCGCTGGTGCTCGAGGCGACCGTTTTTGGCCGCCTCGCCATGGGCGAACGCGCTGCGCACGGCGATTTCCACGACCGCTGGCGCGTCAGTCAGGACGGAGCGCTGGTTCATGCCGAGGATTTCCGCATCGGGCCGGACATTGCCGCGATTCTGGGCGGTTCGGCCGTGGCCGGCGGCGCCATTGCCATGGCGACGGTGCTGATGATCTCGCCGCGGGTCGAGGCTTTGCTCGATCCGGCCCGGGACATCATCGGCGGCCAGGGCGACGCCAGCGTCTGGAGCGTGAAGAAATCTGGCAAGCTTCTTGCGAGGCTGTTTGCCGAGGACGGCTACCAGCTCCGCAAGCGGCTGGTTCCGCTCGTCGAATTGCTCAACGGACGGGCGGGTCTGCCCAAATTATGGTCACTCTAATTCCGATTATGCCATTCTGACTATGCTGTTGCGGGGAAACGCATGAACCTGACGCCTAGGGAAAAGGACAAGCTGCTCATCGCCATGGCGGCGATCGTGGCGCGCAAGCGGCTCGAACGCGGCGTCAAGCTCAATCACCCGGAGGCGATCGCGCTGATCACCGACTTCGTCGTCGAGGGCGCCCGCGACGGCCGCCAGGTCGCCGAGCTGATGGAGGCCGGCGCCCACGTCGTCACCCGCGCGCAGGTGATGGAAGGCATCGCCGAGATGATCCACGACGTCCAGGTCGAGGCGACGTTTCCCGACGGCACCAAGCTGGTGACCGTGCATGAACCGATAAGATGAGGGCCGATACGATGAGGGCCGATAAGGTGAGGTGAGAAAAATGCTTGAGCTGCGCCCCAACTGCGAATGCTGCGACAAGGACCTGCCGCCTGAGGCGACGGATGCGCTGATCTGCACCTTCGAGTGCACATTCTGCGCCGAGTGCGTGGACCGTGTGCTGGGCGGCGTCTGCCCGAACTGCGGCGGCAATTTTTCGGTGCGCCCGATCAGGCTGGCAGCGATGCTGAACAAATATCCCGCCTCGACAAAGCGCGTCCTCAAGGCCGAAGGCTGCGGCCCGGCCCGCAACGCCGCATGACGGCACAATCCTGACAGCGAAAGGCATACCGATGGTCCCGATCAAACGCACCTCCCTCTCGGCGATCCTGCTTTTCGCCGCCGGCCTCGTCTTCGGCGTCTTGTGAGGCTGGCGATGATCCCGGGCGAAATCATCACGGCAGGCGGCGAGATCGAGCTCAACAAGGGCCAGCCAACCGTCACCATGAAAGTGGCCAACAGCGGCGACCGGCCGATCCAGGTCGGCAGCCACTATCATTTCTTCGAGACCAATGAGGGGCTGAAATTCGATCGCGACAGGGCGCGCGGCATGCGCCTCGACATTGCCGCCGGCACCGCGATGCGCTTCGAGCCCGGCCAGGAGCGCGACGTCACCTTGGTGCCGCTCGGCGGAAAGCGCGAGGTCTACGGGTTCCAGCAGAAGATCATGGGCGCGTTGTGAGATCCCCTGGTCGCGTTGTGCGATCCAGAGCGTCGCGCGGTTTCGGCTCAGCCGGGCGGCTTGGCCGCCGCGTAGATGACGACCTTGCCAGGATCGTCGAATTCGACGGCGAGAACGTCTTCGGTCTGCACACGTCGAGAGTCGATGGCGTTGAACAGCAATGCGTTCGCCTCGATCTCGTCGCGCAGTTCCGCAATGTCGTCCTGATGCTGCTCGACCTTGCTTTCGATCGCCGGCGGCAGCCCGCCTTCCGTGCGCGCGGCGTCGGTAAGGAACACGATGTCGACCTTGTCGAGCTTGGATGTCTTGCGCACCGCGCCGATGTTTTCACGCGTCCGCTCGATCGCGGTAGTGACTTTACCGGCCTCGACAGCGGTGTTGGTCTCTTCCTGGCCGACCTCCGAGCCGATGATCTTGTTCTGGGTCTCAGGGCCTTCAAGGCCCTGCGCATTCAGCCCGGCCTGGGGAGCGCTCGCCGCAAGAAACGCAGTTGCGGCAAGCATATGCAGCCATCTGGTGTCGGGGAAGGTGGTGATCGCCATCGCTCGCTCTCAAAGCCTCTTTCGAGACCCGTTTCTAGGCCAAAAAGTCGAAACGTATTCCGCCCTGCGAAGGTTCCCTCCCCGATGCGGCAGGCCGACTTCGTGCCGGCCCGCCACGGCGCGTCGTCAGCTCGCCTTCTTGGTGATCAAGGTCAGCGAGCCGTTGGCGTCCATGCTGGCGGCGATCACTTGCGCCGAGGTGAGCCCCTTGGCTTCGAGCGCGGATTTGACCTGTGGCGTCGCGTCGATCGAGCTGCGCAATTTCTGCAGGCCGTCCTCGCCGCGCTTGGCGATCACTTCGTTGACCTTGGTCTGTGTTTCCTTGGGCAGTTCCTCGATGTCGACGACGTTGACGGTCTGAATCGCCGGCGCTTGCGGCTGAGCGCCGGGCGCTGCGGGAGCGGGCGAAGCCGGCGGCTCGGCAGGCTGCGGCGCAGGCTGTTGCTGGGCGCTGGCAGCGGTCGCGAGCAGCAGGGTGGCGGCGGCTGCGAGAGAGATCGTTTTGCGCATAAAACTTCCTTTCCATCGATTGGCAAACGGTCGTTTTGGGGTGACCTTGCCACCTCAAACGCTAAATGGGATCGGAAGGTGTCGCCCAGCAGGTCATTGCGTGACCATAGGATGGCGACAATGTGGGCCGGGGTTCGACCGGCTGTATCTTGGGGCTGTATTTGGGGCCGTATTTCGGGAGCAATTGCTGATGGCTAGAATCACCCGCGCTGCCTATGCGCAGATGTACGGCCCGACCGTCGGCGACAAGGTGCGGCTTGCCGATACCGAGCTGTTCATCGAGGTCGAGAAGGATTTTACACTGCATGGCGAAGAGGTGAAATTCGGCGGCGGCAAGGTCATCCGCGACGGTATGGGCCAGAGCCAGGTGTCCCGCGCGCAAGGCGCGGTCGACACCGTCATCACCAATGCGCTGGTCGTCGATGCGTCAGACGGCATCTTCAAGGCCGATATCGGCCTCAGGGACGGCCGCATTGCCGCGATCGGCAAGGCCGGCAATCCGGACATGCAGAACGGCGTCAGCATCATCATCGGCCCCGGCACCGAGATCATCGCCGGCGAGGGCAAGATCCTCACCGCCGGCGGCTTCGACGCGCATATCCATTTCATCTGCCCGCAGCAGATCGAGGAAGCGCTGATGTCAGGCATCACCACCATGCTCGGCGGCGGCACCGGACCGGCGCATGGCACGCTGGCGACCACCTGCACGCCGGGGCCGTGGCATCTGGCGCGCATGATCCAGTCCTTCGACGCCTTCCCGATGAACATCGGCCTGTCGGGCAAGGGCAATGCGTCGTTGCCGGCCGCGCTTGAAGAAATGGTGCTGGGCGGTGCCTGCTCGCTTAAGTTGCACGAGGACTGGGGCACGACGCCGGCGGCAATCGACTGCTGCCTGTCGGTCGCCGACAACTATGACGTGCAGGTGATGATCCACACCGACACGCTGAACGAGTCCGGCTTTGTCGAGAACACGGTGGCGGCGATCAACGGCCGCACCATCCACGCCTTCCACACCGAAGGCGCCGGCGGCGGCCATGCGCCCGACATCATCAAGGTTTGCGGCCTGCCCAACGTTATCCCGTCGTCGACCAATCCGACCCGGCCCTACACCGTCAACACGCTGGCCGAGCATCTCGACATGCTGATGGTCTGCCATCATCTGTCGCCGTCGATCCCCGAAGACATCGCCTTTGCCGAAAGCCGCATCCGCAAGGAGACCATCGCCGCCGAAGACATTTTGCACGACATCGGCGCCTTCTCGATCATCTCGTCGGACAGCCAGGCCATGGGCCGCGTCGGCGAAGTGGCGATCCGCACCTGGCAGACTGCCGACAAGATGAAGCGCCAGCGCGGCTCGCTGCCGCAGGAGACCGGCGACAACGACAATTTCCGCGTCCGCCGCTACATCGCCAAATACACGATCAACCCGGCCATCGCGCACGGCCTGTCGAACGAGATCGGCTCGGTGGCGGTCGGCAAGCGCGCCGATCTGGTGCTGTGGAACCCGGCCTTCTTCGGCGTCAAACCGGACATGGTGCTGGTCGGCGGCATGATCGCCGCCGCCCCGATGGGCGATCCCAACGCCTCGATCCCGACACCGCAGCCGATGCACTACCGGCCGATGTTCGGCGCCTATGGCAAGGCGATGACCAATTCGTCGGTGACTTTTGTCTCACGGGCGGCGCTCGATGCCGGCCTGCGCGGCCGGCTCGGCGTCGACAAGCAGATGGTCGCCGTCGACAACACCCGCGGCGGCATCGGCAAGCATTCGATGGTGCTCAACGACGCCACCCCGCATGTCGAGGTCGATCCCGAAACCTACGAAGTCCGCGCCGACGGCGAATTGCTCACCTGCGAACCGGCCACCGTGCTGCCGATGGCGCAGCGGTACTTTTTGTTTTGATCCTACAGACGCCCTGTTGGCGGGGCGTCAAATTCGGTGCTCAGTTGTCCAAGCTCTGACGTGCCGTTTTGCGATTGTCTCGAAATTGCGGCATGATGGGCCTCATGAACAGGATTGATCGTCTCAGGGCCCTCACTCCCTACGAAGCGGACTACGTCCAGTGGTGCGCCGAGCAAAGCGCATTGTTGCGCGAAGCTCGTTTCTCCGACCTCGATCGTGAGAATCTTGCCGAGGAGATCGAGAGCTTGGGGAGACGTGACAAACGAGAGATTCGCAGTCGGATGGAGGTGCTGCTTGCACATCTCCTGAAATGGGAATTCCAACCCGGCCATCGAAGTCATAGTTGGCAGTCGTCAATTTCCGAACAGCGCATCTGGATCGGAAACATCATCAAGGACAGCCCGAGTCTTCGCCGATATCCCGCTCAGATTTTCGACGAGGCATATAAAGACGCTTTGCTTGTCGCGGTCAGGGAAACGGGTCTCAGGAAATCTCACTTTCCAGGCGAACCTCCATTCACATGCAAGCAGGCGCTCGATGAACGATTTTGGCCGGGAAACCCGCTATCGATCGGCGATTTCCTGCGGGATTAGCTGGGTCCTTCAGCGACGGCCGCTTTCACACCACCTTCGTCGCCGCCGCCCTCGTCTACCAGATACGTTCATCCTGCGGCTCTTCGACACGATCGTTTGAGCACCATTGGGGCGGCGGATGCGATAGGCTACGCTTGTTGGGAGAGGCAGTTTTACATGAAGCTCGACATCCGCACCGATTTCACCAAATTCCCGCGTGCCGTTTCGGTTCTGAGCGCCGGCGAGGCAGGAGCGGTCGCGCCCTACGATCGTGCGGTGCTGGCCCATGACGAGCGGCATCTGCGCCGCCGCGCCATCGAAACGGCCCGTAGCGATAGAGTGCTGGTCGACCTGCCCGAACCGGTGGCCTTGAACGATGGCGACCGCCTGGTGCTGGAGGATGGCCGTCATATCGAGATCGTCGCGGCCGAGGAACCGCTCTACGATATCCGTGCCGACAGCGCCGTGCACCTGGCCGAGCTTGCCTGGCATATCGGCAACCGCCATCTTGCCGCCGCCATCGAGGCTAACCGCATCCTCATCCTGCGCGATCATGTCATCAAGGCGATGCTGGAGGGGCTTGGCGCCACGGTGAGCGACGTTTCAGAGCCGTTCAAGCCGCTGCGCGGCGCCTATTCCGGGCACAGTCACGGTCATGCCCATGCCGAGGCGCATGCGCACAGCGGTGCGCATTCCCATACCCATGGCGAATCGCATACCCACAGCCATTCGCACGACCATGACTGACCAGCCTTCCAACGTCGCTTTGTTGCGGCTGATGGCGTGGCTGTCGCCTGCCTTCCCGGTCGGCGGTTTTTCCTATAGCCATGGTCTCGAACAAGCCGTGCATGCCGGGCTGATCGCCGACAGCAAGGACCTCGCCGCATGGCTGGAGACGCTGGTCGAGATGGGCTCGGGCTGGAACGATGCCGTGCTGTTTGCCGAAAGCTGGCGGCGCGCCCGCCAAGCCGGCGATCTCGCCGAAATCGCAGCGCTCGCCGAGGCCTTGGCCGGCTCGCGCGAGCGCCACACCGAGACCATGCTGCAGGGCGCCGCCTTCCTGAAGGCGGCATCGGCCTGGCCGTGTCAGGTGCTCGACCGTCTGCCGGCCGAGTGCGCCTATTGCGTCGCCGTCGGTGCAACTGCCGGTGGCAACGCCATTGCCCTGCGCGATGCACTGTCGGCCTTCCTGCACAGCTTCTTTTCCAACCTCGTCCAGGCCGCGATCCGGCTCGGCGTCGTCGGCCAGACCGGCGCCACGGCGCTGCTCGCCGGCTTCGAGCCGCTGGCCTTGGAAACTGCCGCTCGCGCCGCCGGTTCGACGCTGGATGAACTCGGCGGCTGCGCGTTTGTCTCGGATGTCATGGCGATGAAGCACGAAACGCAATATTCGCGGCTTTTCCGCTCATGATCGTCCTCGCCTTCGCGATCTCCTTCGTCTTGCTGCTGATCACCACCCTGCATGTCTATTGGGGCATTGGCGGGATCTGGCCGGGCAGCGACGCTGGCTCCTGCGCCCGCGCGGTGGTCGGCTTTCGCGGCGTCGACGAAATGCCGGCGCCCTTCGCCAGCTTCGCCGTCGCCGCCTGCCTCGGCCTGGCGACACTGTGGCCGCTGGCGCTCGAAGGCGTGTTTGCCACGCCCTTTCCCAAGGCCGGGCTTGCCGCGACAGCGCTGCTCATCGCGCTGGTCTTCCTGGGGCGCGGCATTGCCGGCTTCACGCCGTGGTGGCGCCGGCTGGCGCCCGAACAGCCTTTCGCGCGGCTCGATGTCAGCTATTATTCGCCGCTCTGCCTGGTTGTAGGGCTCGGCTTTGCAGTGCTAGCCATCACGGAGTTCGTCGCATGACACAAGCCAATGGTCCCCTTCGCGTCGGCATCGGCGGCCCCGTCGGCTCCGGGAAGACGACGCTCACCGAAAAGCTCTGCAAGGCGCTGCGCGACGAGTTCTCGATCGCCGTGGTCACCAACGACATCTACACCAAGGAAGACGCCATGATGCTGGCCCGGCTGCAGGCGCTGCCCGAGGATCGCATCATCGGCGTCGAGACCGGCGGCTGCCCGCACACCGCCATCCGCGAGGATGCCTCGATCAATCTGCAGGCGATCGCCGAGATGACCAGGAAATTCCCGGATCTCGACATCGTCTTCATCGAATCGGGCGGCGACAACCTCGCCGCCACGTTTTCCCCGGACCTCGCCGATCTGACGCTCTACGTCATCTCGGTCTGCCAGGGCGAAGAAATCCCGCGCAAGGGCGGCCCGGCGATCACCCGGTCGGATTTCCTGGTCATCAACAAGAGCGATCTCGCCCCCTATGTGAACGTCAATCTCGATGTCATGGAGCGCGACGCCGCCCGCATGCGCGGCAAGCGGCCGTTCGGATTTACCGATCTGTCGCGCGGCAAGGGCCTGCAGCAGGTGATCGATTTTGTCGTCGAGCATGGCGGGCTGCGCATCGACGCCGCCAGAAGCACTGCGGCGTAAGCCAAAGCGCTCGCCTGCACCAAACGAAACCGGTTGCGCGCATCTGCGGCGCACGGCATCCTTGCTTCTTTCACGGAGGTTTTCGATGAGCATCGCCCGCCTGCAGAAGGAAATGCTGACCAACCTGCCCTTCTACGAGGAACGCGTCGATCTGGCTTGCGCCTTCCGCTGGACGGCGCGGCTCAACATGCATGAAGCGGTGGCCAATCATTTCTCGCTGGCCGTCAACGATGACGGCTCGCAATTCCTGATGAATCCCAACCAGGTGCATTTCTCGCGCATCAAGGCGAGCGACCTGCTGCTGATCGACGCCAACGATCCCGATACGCTCTCCGGCCCGGATGCGCCCGACCCGACGGCATGGGGGCTGCATGGCGCCATCCATCGCAATGTCCGTCATGCGCGCTGTGTCATGCATGTGCACTCGATCCACGCCACGGTGCTCGCTTCGCTCGCCGACTCGACGTTGCCGCCGATCGATCAGAACGCGGCGATCTTCTTCAACCGCCACGTCGTCGACGGCCATTATGGTGGGCTCGCCTTCGAGGAAGAGGGCGAACGCTGCTCGCAGCTGCTCACCGATCCGAAGGTCAAGGTGATGGTCATGGGCAACCATGGCGTGCTGGTCATCGGCGATACCGTCGCCGACACCTTCAACCGCATGTTCTATTTCGAACGCGCCGCCGAGACCTACATCAAGGCGCTGTGGACCGGCCGTCCGCTGCGGATCCTGTCGGACGAAATCGCCGAGAAGGCAGCAGCGGAGCAGGAAGATTATCCCGGTCAGGCCGAACGGCACCTGTCCGAATTGAAGGCGATCCTCGACGAGCAGGAGCCGGTTTACCGGAACTGAGCGCCCTTCTCCCCGTCACTATGCGGGGAGAAGGACGCTCTGATCGGCGGTTTCGCCAATCTTAAAGCCCGAGTTCAGCCCGCAATTCGTCGGCGCTGTTGATGACGATCGCGCCGGGCGGCCCTGCCATGGGTGCTTCCGGCCAGAAGATCGTCTTCATCCCCGCCGCCAGCCCAGCCGTGGAGCCGGTCACGCTGTCCTCGACGGCCACGGCATCGGCCGGATCGACACCGGCCAGCCATGCGGCCCGCAAAAAAGGTTCGGCATGCGGCTTGCCTTCGCGCACGTCGTTGCGGCTGATCGTCTTCATGCCGGGATAGAAAAGACCGACCATGCGCAGATTGGCGTCGACGNCGGCTTCAGCGTCTCGGCCATTGGCAGATAGTGGTCGTATTTGCGCACGATCCAATCGTCGAAGGCCAGGCCGAGGCCGAACTCGTCGCGCAGCATCTCGTAGACCGGCCATGCGGCGATGCCGAGCACGCGCTCATGCAGGTTGGCCGGCGCCGCGATGCCGACGCTGTGCAGCGCCGCTATCAGCGCCGCCTCGTGCAACGGCTCGCTGTCGACCAGCGTGCCGTCCATGTCCCAGAAAACCGCTTTCGGCGTCATGCAAGGCTCCTTTGCCCGAATCCCTTAAAGGGTTTGCCTCGGGAGATAAACCGCCGCGCCTGGCTGCACCAACATTGTGGGATCTGCTTGGATATAACCCCCACTCGAAACACCGCACGCACCATCGGGAGCTTTACTAGGCAATTGCTCTGGCAACAGGCAATTGCTTACAAGCGCATTCCCCGGTAGAACTAAATGCGCTCCCGCTCGGTGCTCGGGGGCAGGGAGGCAGCAAGTTGAATTCCCGGCAGGACAGCGGCAGCAACAGGCTGGACGACGCGGCGCGCGCCGGCTGGCTCTATTATGTCGCCGGCAACACGCAGGACCAGATCGCCTCGACGCTCGGCATCTCACGGCAGACGGCGCAGCGGCTGGTGTCGCTGGCGGTCTCGGAAGGGCTGATCAAGGTGCGTGTCGACCACCCGATCGCCAATTGCCTCGACCTCGCGGCCCGGCTGAAATCGCGCTTCGCGCTCGATCTGGTCGAGGTGGTTCCAAGCGATCCTGCTTCCTCCTCCACCATCGGCGTCGCCGTGGCGGCGGCCGCCGAGATCGAGAAACGGCTGCGCTCGCCGACGCCGATCGTCATGGCGATCGGCACCGGCCGCACGCTGAAGGCGGCAATCGAGCAGCTGCCGCCGATGGAATGCCCGCAGCACAAGGTGGTGTCGCTGACCGGCAACATCTCGCCCGACGGTTCGGCCGCCTTTTACAACGTCATCTTCACCATGGCCGACAGGGTCAAGGCACGCTCCTTCCCGATGCCGCTGCCGGTCATCGCCTCCTCGCCGCAGGAGCGCGAGATGCTGCTCAGCCAGCCGATGATTCAACCGACGCTGGCGCTTGCCGCGGAAGCCGACGTCACCTTCGTCGGCATCGGCGATCTCGGCCCCAAGGCGCCGCTTTACGAGGACGGCTTCATTTCGGAGAGTGAATTGAAAGCGCTGCAAAAGGCCGGCGGCGTCGCCGAGATCGTCGGCTGGGTGTTCGATCGCGAAGGCCGGATGATCGAGGGCATCACCAATGACAGGGTGTCGTCGGCATCGTTGCCGTCGCGCGAAAAATCGCTGGTGATCGCGCTCGCCATGGGCGAGCGGAAGCTGCCCGGCATCCTTGCGGCTGTGAACCGGCGGCTGGTCAACGGTCTCATCACCGACGAGCGGACCGCCGCCGCCTTGCTGGCCGCCAGCTGATTTGCGATAAGCCCAGCAAGGCTATTTGCGCCGGCCATAAGGATCGTTGCCGTCGAGAAAACCCATGTCGCGCTGCAGATGCGGCGGCAATTCCCTGATGTCGAGATAGGCCCGTTTCCTGGCTCCGTGCCGCGCCAATCCACGCGCCAGCCGCAAAAACCAGCCTTGGCCTGGCGTCCGAAATAGCTTTTCCTATACAATGGTCATGATCATCAGCCTTCGTTATCTCTAGACGAGAGTGATCGTCGACCTCAAATATCGGCCGGCTCGGCCTTGCTGCCAATCAAACGTCGATCACGGCCCATAAGGAGGGCTTATGCCTGAACTCAAGTCACGGCAGGTCTCCCAGCTCCCTCCGCTTCAGGCGATCCGGGTGTTCGAGGCGGTGGCGCGGCATCTTTCCTTCACCAAGGCCGCCGGCGAGCTTGGCATGACGCAGGCGGCGGCGAGCTATCAGATCAAGCTTCTGGAGGAGCGCGTCGGGGCGCCTTTGTTCCTGCGCCGGCCAAAGCAGATCGTGCTGACCGAGGCCGGGCAACGCATGGCGCCGGCGGTCAGCGAGGCGTTCGCCCTGTTGGGCGGAGCCTATGCCGCGGCGCGCAGCGGCGCCGACGGAGTACTTTGTGTCTCGACGCTGCTGACCTTTGCCTCGAACTGGCTGGCGCAGCATCTCGGTTCGTTCCAGGTCGCGCATCCGTCGCTGGCGGTGCGTCTCGATACATCGAACCGCATCGTCGACTTTGCCCGCGAGGACATCGACATCGCCATCCGTTCGGGCGGCGGAAACTGGCCAGGCGTGGAGGTGCACAAGCTTTTCAATGCGGACTTCACGCCGATGCTGAGCCCGAAACTCGCGGCGACCATCGGCGGGGTGAAGGAGCCAGCCGATCTGTTGCGCCTGCCGATCCTCGACCCTGGCGACATCTGGTGGCGGGACTGGTTTATCGCCGCCGGCCTGCCGGTCGAGGAACTGGCCAAGCGCCCCGGCTCCAGCATGGCTGCCCAGGCCTATGAGGCCAACGCCGCGATCGCCGGGCAGGGCGTGGCGATCGTAACGGCCGCTCTTTTCAAGGCCGAGCTTGCCGATGGCCGCCTGATCCAGCCTTTCGATCTGGTCGGCGACGACGGCCACGCCTATTGGCTGGTCTATCCCCAGGCGCGGCGCAACGTGCCGAAGATCCGCGCTTTTCGCGAATGGATCCTGGCTGAGATCGCCGGCCAATAGTCGATAATCCATCCGGTCAAGCGGGCACCGAAATTCGGCATTTTCGCGCGCCCTAATCCTCCGGAGCAAGATCCCGCACGAGGCTGCGTGCTGCACTGCAGCAACGAATCCGGCTTGACATAAATCACGCGAGGTGAGTAATTGCTCACAGCCAAAGCAAATGCTCAGCTTGGTCCATGGGAGGAATTTTTGATGAAACTTCGCACGCTCACCCTGGGTCTGTTGTCGGCCAGCACCCTCGCGTTCGCCGCGCATGCCGAATCCATCACCATCGCCACCGTCAACAATGGCGATATGGTGCGCATGCAGACGCTGACCGACGATTTCACCGCCAAGAACCCCGATATCCAGCTGCAGTGGGTCACGCTCGAGGAGAACGTGCTGCGCGAGCGCGTCACCACCGACATCGCCACCAAGGGCGGCCAGTACGACGTGATGACCATCGGCACTTACGAAGTTCCGATCTGGGCCAAGCAGAGCTGGCTGCTGCCGCTCGACAAGCTCGGCGACGACTATGACGTCAAGGACATCATCCCGGCCATTGCCGGTGGCCTCTCGGTCGATGGCACGCTTTATGCAGCACCGTTCTATGGCGAAAGCTCGTTCGTCATGTACCGCAAGGACCTGATGGAGAAGGCCGGGCTGACGATGCCCGACGCGCCGACCTGGGACTTCGTCAAGCAGGCCGCCGAGAAGATGACCGATCGCGCCAATGGCGTGAACGGCGTCTGCCTGCGCGGCAAGGCCGGCTGGGGCGAGAACATGGCCTTCCTGACCGCCATGTCGAACTCCTTCGGCGCACGCTGGTTCGATGAGAACTGGAAGCCGCAGTTCGACCAGCCCGAGTGGAAGAACACGCTGCAGTTCTATGTCGACCTGATGAAGGCCAATGGCCCAGAGGGCGCATCTTCGAACGGCTTCAACGAAAACCTGGCGCTGTTCCAGCAGGGCAAGTGCGGCATGTGGATCGACGCCACCGTCGCTGCCTCCTTCGTCTCCGACCCGAAGAACTCCACGGTCGCCGACAAGGTCGGTTATGCGCTGGCGCCCGACAATGGCCTGGGCAAGCGCGGCAATTGGCTGTGGGCGTGGTCGCTGGCCATTCCCGCCGGCACGCAAAAGGCTGACGCCGCCCAAAAATTCGTATCCTGGGCAACCAGCAAGGCCTATCTCGAGCTCGTCGCAGCGAAGGAAGGCTGGGCCAATGTTCCGCCGGGAACGCGCACCTCGCTCTACGCCAACCCCGAATACCAGAAGGCGGCGCCGTTCGCCAAGATGACGCTGGACTCGATCAACGCCGCCGATCCGACGCATCCGACCGTCAAGCCGGTGCCTTATGTCGGTGTCCAGTTCGTCGCCATCCCCGAGTTCCAGGGCCTTGGCACCACCGTCGGCCAGCTGTTCTCGGCGGCACTCGCCGGCCAGACCAGCGTCGACGACGCCTTGAAGCAGGCCCAGGACGCAGCCACCGCAACGATGACCGAGGGCGGTTATATCCAGTAGGCTCCTCCCGGTGCCGAAAGCCGGTTGCCTATCTTAACCGGCAGGGGCCGCCCGAATCCCAGTTCGGGCGGCCACCTTCACAACACTGAAAAATTTGGCTGACCTTTGAAGGGTGACCGTCATGGCTACTCAGCAGACCCGTTCGCTTGCCCGCTTCATGATGGCGCCATCCGTGGTGCTGCTATTCGTCTGGATGATCGTGCCGCTGGCATTCACCCTGTGGTTCTCCTTCCAGCAGTACAATCCGCTCAACCCGATCCGCGACGGCTTCGTCGGCTTCTCGAATTACGCGCTTTTCTATTCCAATCCGGCATTCCTGCAGTCGATCCTCAACACGCTTATCCTCGTGGCCAGCGTGCTTTTGATCACGGTGATCGGCGGCATCCTGCTGGCGCTGCTGATCGATCAGCCGATGTGGGGACAGGGCATCGTCCGCATCCTCGTCATCTCGCCGTTCTTCGTCATGCCGCCAGTCGCCGCGCTGGTGTGGAAGAACATGATCATGCATCCGCAATACGGCGTCTTTGCCGACATCGCGCGTTTCTTCGGCGGGCAGCCGATCGACTGGTTTGGCCAATACCCGATGCTGGCGATCATCATCATCGTCGCCTGGCAATGGCTGCCGTTTGCGACATTGATCCTGTTGACGTCCCTGCAGTCACTCGACGGCGAGCAGAAGGAAGCCGCCGAGATGGACGGCGCCGGTTTTGTCAGCCGCTTCATCTATCTGACGCTGCCGCATATGTCGCGCGCCATCACCGTCGTCATCCTGATCCAGACGATCTTCCTTCTGTCGGTCTATGCCGAGATCCTCGTCACCACCAATGGCGGCCCGGGTTACGCCTCCACCAACCTGCCCTTCCTCGTCTACCAGAAGGCGTTGCTGGAGTTCAAAATCGGCCAGGCATCCGCCGGCGGTATCATTGCCGTCATTCTAGCCAACATCGTCGCCTTCTTCGCCATGCGCGCGGTCGGCAAGAACCTGGACAGATAAGGGAGGAAACGATGGCACGTGCAGTCAGCACCCAGCACAAGACGATCGCGACCGCGGCCGCCTGGATCGTCGCCCTGCTGATCTTCTTCCCGATCCTCTACACGATCATCACCTCGTTCAAGTCGGAGCAGGAGGCCATCCAGGGCTTCAACCTGTTTCCGTCGGGAACCACGGAGAGCTACACCGCGGTCGAGGCACAGAGCGGCTACTTCAAGTTCTTCCTCAACTCGGTGTTCTTGTCGGTCGGCTCGACCATCCTGGCTTTGCTCGTCGCCATACCCGCGGCCTGGTCGATGGCGTTCTCGCCGGGCAAGTGGACCAAGGACATCCTGATGTGGATGCTTTCCACCAAGATGATGCCGGCGGTTGCCGTGCTGTTCCCGATCTACCTGATCTTCCGCGATACCGGATTGCTCGACAGCCGCATCGGCCTGATGATCATGCTGATGCTGATCAACCTGCCGATCGTGGTGTGGATGCTCTACACCTATTTTCGCGAGATTCCCGGCGAGATCTTGGAAGCGGCGCGCATGGACGGCGCATCGCTCTGGAACGAGATCGTCTATGTGCTGACGCCGATGGCGGTGCCGGGCATCGCTTCGACGATGCTGCTCAACATCATCCTGGCATGGAACGAGGCGTTCTGGACGATCCGGTTGACCACCACCGAGGCCGCCCCTCTCACCGCCTTCATCAGTTCCTTCTCCAGCCCGCAAGGGCTGTTCTGGGCCAAGCTTTCGGCGGCCTCGACGCTGGCGATCGCGCCGATCCTGATCATGGGCTGGTTCAGCCAGAAGCAGCTGGTGCGCGGCCTGACGTTTGGCGCCGTGAAGTAACACCGCCGCAAGCGATGAACGACGGACAATAACCCCTCGGGGAGGAAACCATGGGAAATATCACGCTCAAGCACGTCTCCAAGTCGTTCGGGTCGACGGTCATCATTCCGGGCATCGACCTGGCCATCGAGAACGGCGAGTTCGTCGTCTTCGTCGGCCCGTCGGGCTGCGGCAAGTCCACGCTGCTGCGGCTGATCGCCGGGCTGGAGGACACCACCGCCGGCACCATCAACATCGACGGCCGCGACGTCACCGGCGAGGCGCCGGCCAAGCGCAAGCTGGCCATGGTGTTCCAGTCCTATGCGCTCTACCCGCATATGACGGTGGCCAAGAACATCGCCTTCCCGCTGAAGATGGCGGGCGAGGACCAGGCCACCATCGATCGGAAGGTCAAGGACGCGGCGCGCATCCTGAACCTCACCAACTATCTCGATCGCCGTCCCGGCCAGCTCTCCGGCGGTCAGCGCCAGCGCGTCGCCATCGGCCGCGCCATCGTGCGCCAGCCATCGGCCTTCCTGTTCGACGAACCTCTGTCCAACCTCGACGCAGCACTGCGCGGCACCATGCGGCTGGAGATCAGCGAACTGCATCATCAGCTCAAGACGACGATGATCTACGTCACCCACGACCAGGTCGAGGCGATGACCATGGCCGACAAGATCGTCGTGCTCAACGCCGGCAACATCGAACAGGTCGGCTCGCCGATGGAGCTCTACAAGACGCCGAAGAACCTGTTCGTCGCCGGCTTCATCGGTTCGCCCAGGATGAACCTGATCGAAGGCGCGCCGGCGGCCAAACATGGCGCCAAGACCGTCGGCATCCGTCCCGAGCATATGAACATCTCGACGACTTCAGGCGAATGGAAAGCCACGGTCGGTGTTGCCGAGCATCTCGGCTCCGACACGTTTCTGCACGTTCAGGCCGACGGTGTCGGGCCGCTGACGGTGCGCGCCGACGGCGAACTGGCCGCCCATCACGGCGACACGATCTATCTGACGCCGGACCAGACCAAGCTGCACCGCTTCGGCGCCGACGGAAAGGCGATGTTGCAATGAGGCTCGAGGGTAAATCGGCGCTGATCACCGGATCGGCGCGCGGCATCGGCCGGGCGTTCGCCGAAGCCTATGTTCGCGAGGGCGCCACCGTCGCCATCGGCGACATCAACCTCGAAGCCGCGGAAAAGGCCGCTTCGGAGATCGGTGGCAAGGCTTACGCCGTGAAACTGGACGTCACCGATCTCGCTTCGATCGAGGCGGCGGTCAAAGCGGTCGAGACAAGGGCCGGCGGACTGGACATCCTGGTCAATAACGCCGCTTTGTTCGACCTGGCGCCGATCGTCGAGATCAGCAAGGCGAGCTACGACAGGCTGTTTTCCGTCAATGTCGCCGGCACGCTGTTCATGCTGCAGGCAGCCGCCCGCTCGATGATCGCGGCAGGCCGGGGCGGCAAGATCATCAACATGGCGAGCCAGGCCGGCCGCCGCGGCGAGGCGCTGGTTGCCGTCTATTGCGCCACCAAGGCAGCCGTCATCTCGCTCACCCAGTCGGCCGGCCTCGACCTGATCAAGCACCGCATCAACGTCAACGCCATCGCGCCCGGCGTCGTCGACGGCGAGCACTGGGACCATGTCGATGCCCTGTTCGCCAAATACGAAAACCGGCCGAAGGGCGAAAAGAAGCGGCTGGTCGGCGAGGCCGTGCCCTATGGCCGCATGGGCACGGCGCAAGACCTCACCGGCATGGCGGTGTTCCTGGCATGCGACGACGCCGAATACATCGTCGCCCAGACCTACAATGTCGATGGCGGCCAGTGGATGAGTTGAACTTTCCTTCTCCCCTTGGGGGAGAAGGTGCCGAGTGAAACGAGGGTGGACGGGGGGTTCTGATGCAGCACTTCGTCCAGCACCCCTCAACCGTCTCGGCGCTGCGCGCCGATCCACCTTCTCCCACAAGGGGAGAAGGTCAGGCAGGCGCAGGCGCCGCAATGAGAAGGCGTTTGTTAAAATGACCGTAAAACTCTCATCGGCGGCACTGTCCCGCCTGCCGGAAAAAGTCGTCGGCCCGAAATACGATCGCGCCGCGCTCAGGGCCGGCATCGTGCATTTCGGCGTCGGCAATTTCCATCGCTCGCACCAGGCCGTCTATCTCGACGACCTGTTCAATGCGGGCGTCGGCCACGACTGGGCACTGGTCGGCGCCGGCGTCTTCGACGGCGAAAAAGTTGGCCGCGGCAAGTTGCAGGAACAGGACTGGCTGACCACCGTGGTCGAGCAGGATTCTGGCCACATGAGCGCCCGCATCACCGGCGCCATGATCGACTTCCTGATGCCGGGCGATGCAGCCGCGATCTTAGAACGGCTTGCCGACCCGGCGATAAGGATCGTTTCGCTGACCATCACCGAGGGCGGCTACTTCATCGATCCGGCATCGGGCGTGTTCAATCCGACCCATCCCGATATCGTCGCCGACGCGCAGCCGGGAGCAATGCCGAAGACTGTCTTCGGCATCATTCTTGCCGGGCTGTTGCGCCGCCGCGACGACGGCATAGTACCGTTCACGATCATGTCCTGCGACAACATCCCCCACAACGGCCATGTCACCGCCGACGGCGTCATCGGGCTCGCGCGGCTGATCGACGAGAAACTGGCGACCTGGGTGAGCGAGAACGTCGCCTTTCCCAACGGCATGGTCGACCGCATCACGCCGGCCACCACCGACCGCGAGCGCGGCATTCTGTCGAGCGAGTTCGGGCTCGACGACAATTGGCCGGTGTTTTGCGAGCCGTTCAGGCAATGGGTGCTGGAGGACCATTTCACCGACGGCCGCCCGCCGCTGGAAAAGGTCGGCGTGCAGTTCGTCAGCGATGTCGCGCCCTATGAGCTGATGAAGATCCGCATCCTCAATGGCGGCCATGCGACCATCGCCTATCCCGCCGGGCTGATGGACATCCATTTCGTCCACGAGGCGATGCAGGAGCCTCTGGTGCGCGGCTTTCTCGACAGGCTGGAGCACGACGAGATCATCCCGACCGTGCCGCCGGTGCCGGACACCGTGCTGGAGGATTATTATCAGCTCATCGAGCACCGCTTCTCTAACCCGAAGATCGGCGACACCATTCGCAGGCTTTGCCTCGACGGCTCCAACCGGCAGCCGAAATTCATCATCCCGACCATCGCCGACCGGCTGAAGGCCGGCAAGGGCGTCGCCGGCCTGGCGCTGGAATCGGCGCTCTGGTGCCGCTACTGCTTCGGCACGACCGATAGCGGCGCCGTCATCGAGCCCAATGATCCAAGCTGGGACCGGCTGCAGACGACCGCCAGGGCGGCAAAGGCTGCGCCTGCCGCCTGGCTGGCCATGGAGGACATCTATGGCGAGGTCGGCCGCTCGACGCCGTTCGTCGAAGCCTTTGCCAAGGCGCTCGAGGCGCTCTGGGCCGATGGCGCACGTTCGACGCTGACGCGCTACCTCGCCGGCAACCTCTAAGATCGGCTCAATGCCGATGAAGCCCTGCCGATGAAGGCCCTTCAATGACGCCTGACCTGGTCATTTTCGACTGCGACGGCGTGCTGGTCGACAGCGAGGGGCTGTCCGTTTCGGCGCTGCTTAGCATGATCACGCTTGCCGGCGGCACTGTCAGCGAGGATGCCGCCTATGAGCATTTCCTCGGCAAAAGCATGAAAAGCGTTCGCGAAATCCTCGGTCGCGACTTCGGACTTGATATCACCGACCAGCACCTGACCGAGATGCGCGTCGGGCTGATGCGCAAGTTTCGCGACGAGCTGAAGCCGATCCCCGGCATCGGCCAGGTTCTTCCGAAGCTTACCGTGCCATGCTGCGTTGCTTCCTCCGGCACGCTGGATCGCATCCGCTATGCGCTCGACGTCACCGGGCTGCTCGGGCTGCTCGAGCCGCATCTGTTCAGCGCCGCCATGGTGGCGCGGGGCAAGCCGGCGCCGGACCTTTTTCTCCACGCCGCCGCCAAAATGGGAGCGATCCCGCAAAATTGCGTCGTCGTCGAGGACAGCCCCGTCGGCGTCGCGGCGGCACGGGCGGCGGGAATGCGCGTCCTCGCCTTCACCGGCGGCTCGCATGCCGGCAACCCGGCACTGAAAGCGCGGCTTGCGTCGAGTGAACCGGACTTTATATTCGCTGACATGCTGCAACTGCCCGATCTGATTGCAGGCCTGGGAGCGAGAGTAAGAACATCTTGACGAACAGTTTCGTTTGCGCGGTCGATGTCGGCACCGGGAGCGCCCGTGCGGGCATTCTCGACACCGGAGGCACCTTGCTCGGCCGCGCCGAGCATCCAATCGTCATGAACCGGCCGAAGGCCGATCACGCCGAGCACGATTCGCAGGATATCTGGTCGGCGGTCTGCATTGCGGTGCGCGCGGCCAATGAAAAAGCCGGCGTGGCAGCGCAGGACATCGTCGGCATCTCCTTCGACGCCACCTGCTCGCTGGTGGTGCGGGGCAAGGATGGTGGCCAGCTCAGTGTCTCGGTGACAGGCGAAAGGCGCTGGGACACCATCGTCTGGCTCGATCACCGCGCCATTGCCGAGGCCGATGAATGCACCGAAAGCGGCCACGCCGTGCTCGACTATATCGGCGGCGTCATGTCGCCGGAAATGGAGACGCCGAAGCTGATGTGGCTGAAGCGCAACCTGCCCGCAACATGGAACGAAGCCGGCTATCTATTCGACCTCGCCGACTTTCTCAGTTGGATGGCAACCGGTTCGCTCGCCCGCTCGCAATGCACGCTGACCGCCAAATGGACCTATCTGGCGCATGAAGAGACCGGCTGGCGGCACGACTTCTTCAAAGCCGTCGGGCTCGGCGATCTTTTCGAGCACGGCAATCTGCCTGACAAGGCCAGCCCGGTGGGCGCCGATATCGGCCGGCTGAGCAAGCAAGCCGCGGCCGAGCTTGGCCTGAGCGAACAATGCCGGGTCGGCGCTGGCGTCATCGATGCCTATGCCGGCGCGCTCGGCGTGCTCGGCGGCTTCGCCGGCGATGAAACCAACATCGGCCGGCATCTGGCGCTGATCGCCGGCACTTCGAGCTGCGTCATGGCGATGTCGCTCGACCCGCAACCCTTTGCCGGGGTCTGGGGCCCGTATTATGGCGCGGCCCTTCCCCGGCTTTGGCTGTCGGAAGGCGGCCAATCGGCCACCGGCGCGCTGCTCGATCACATCATCCGCTGGCACGGCGCCGGCGGCGAGCCGGACGCCGCCATGCACGCCAGGATTGCCCGGCGCGTTGTCGAGTTGCGCGCTATAGAGGGCGAAAATCTGGCCGGAAGGCTGCATGTGCTGCCGGATTTCCATGGCAACCGCTCGCCGCTCGCCGACCCGCATGCCGTCGGCGTCATCAGCGGTCTGACGCTGGATTCCTCCTTCGACAGCCTGTGCAAGCTGTATTGGCGCACCGCCGTCAGCATTGCGCTGGGCGTGCGCCATGTGCTGGAAGCGCTGAACGAGAACGGCTATCTGATCGACACGCTGCATGTCACCGGCGGTCACACCAAAAACCCGCTGCTGATGGAGCTTTATGCCGACGCTACCGGCTGCACGGTGGTCGAGCCGCTGGCCGATGAGGCGGTGCTGCTCGGCACCGGCATGATCGCCGCCACCGCCGCCGGACTTTTTCCCGATTTGAACGCCGCCTGCGTCGCCATGCAGCAAGGCGGCAAGACGCGAGAGCCCAATTCGGCGGCCGCCGGCCGGTTCGACCGCGACTACCGCGTGTTTTTGGAAATGCACCGGCAGAGACAGGCGCTGGACGAAATCAGGTAGGTGCGGCGCGAAGAACCCTGCAATGCGTCTGCTATCTCTGATTCCATCGCCGGATAATTGGCTCGCCAAGGTCGTGCTCATAGCCGAGCACGCTTGTGCTGGCGGTATCCAGCACGAATAGCGCGCCATCTTGCGGCGGCAGGCCGAGCCAGCGCGCCGTCAGCACCCGCAGGAAATGCGAGCTTGAAAACACCAGGACATTGCCGTTGACGTCGCGCAATTCATTGACGATCCGATCCGCCCTTGCGCCGACATCCTCTGCCGCCTCGCCGTCAGGGCAGCCGTCGCGAAACAGACGCCAGCCGGGACGCTCGATGAGGATCTGCTTCGTGGTCAGTCCCTCGTGCGCGCCGTAATCCCATTCCGCCAGATCGGCCTTCGTCATGCCGGCCGAACCGAAGCCTGCTAGCGTACAAGTCTTGAAGGCGCGCTGCGACGGGCTCGACCAGACTGCCTGGAACGAAAGCCCCTGCAACCGCTCAGCGAGCCCCCCAGCGGCCGCCTCGCCGGCTGGCGTCAACGGTATGTCGGTCAGCCCGGTGTGCTTTCCCGACGCGCTCCATTCCGTCTCGCCATGCCGAACCAGATGGATTTCGGGAAACGCGCTCATCTGCATGCCCTTTCGAGACACTGGGTATACAGCCTGCCCGGCTGGAAACCGCCTGAAGAGCAGACCTCATCGACTTCTACACTTCTACAGTCGCTGCTTCCGACGGTATTGCAAGCGGCGCGACCGGATCTCACGAGGGTCGGCGACGATCATCGCAACTTTTCGAAATGCGCCGGCGGAGGCGGATGATCCAGGGATATCCAGAGAAGAGACAGCGGGATCTGCTACCGGGTCGTGCGATCATTGCTTGGAGCAGCACTGCTGATCTCCAGAACGAGCTTTCTGCGAATGGCGACCGAATAGTCGGCGGGTGAAGCGGGAGCGATGACGAATGATCCTGCCCCGCCAATGACATTCTCCCTGAAGTAGTCGGGAAGCTCGGTGGTAACGCCAGGCTCAGTTCGCTCCACTGCGATTGCATTGATGATGTAACCCTTGGCAACCGCTCGCCGGCGGCTTTCCGTCACCGGTAACCGTCATTGTTGGTTCCATTCGAGGAGACATCGATGATGTTCTTTCTTGCAGTTCCTGGAAACCTGTCGAGCAATTGGCCGCTTACGTCGATCGCGAAGGAAAGAGACGTTCTTCCGCGAGAGTTGCGCCCTTGACCCGTGTCGCCCGCCCTGTCGATGGTTGAGGCCGCAGCTACAGCCTGCCCACTGTCGCATATTGTCGTCCACGGCAGCACCGTCTGGAGGCGTCCAACGCTCGACCATTGGATGTAAGTGATGGCAATACATCCGACCAGCCCGCCGGCGATGGCGTACGCCACCTCTTTCGACCGGAGTGCGTCGACATGCCCCTGTCGCTGCAGAGTCGCATATTCGATGTTCATTGAGGCGGACTTGTCGACCGCAAAGACGATCGCCGCGTCGACATCGTTTGCCCTAGGCCTTCGCGCCAGGGAAGGGTACAATGGCGGCAAGCAAGCAAACGCCGGAAACGAGGCTGCGAAGGCTCCGCAGCGTTGCATGAGACATAGGGCGTTTCCTCGTTCCCCGCTTAAGGCGCGTCGGGTTTGAACCGATTCATGCGACGCGCCTGAAGTCTTTGTTTTTGTGCATGCGATTTTCCCAAAACCGCTGCACACCTTTGGGTCAAGCCCAGGGACACGCTTTTGGGCGATATGCACTAGCCGCGAAATTCTAGATGAACCCGACATTCTCGCTTCTCCAGGCAAGCACCGTCATCGTCCATTTGAATGACAGGGCACAGCGCCGTACGCATTGCTGGCTCAACGCTTCCCTTGAGCCAGCCCCTTGCCATAGCTGCCCATTTCATGGACAAGCCGTGCGGATAATGCGGAATCCGGGCCGATCACGGCCATTTTCCGCGCTGAGACGCGGCTTCCGGCCCTTTTTGCCGACGCGCCGCAATCGGATAGGCGAAAAAATGTATGCGATCGAAGCCGGCGCGCGCGCGCCGGAAAATCTTTGGCGTCGGGAAATCAAGGCGACGTTGGCGCTCGCCTGGCCGATGGTGCTCACCAATCTCGGCCAGACGGCGATGACCGCCACCGATGTCATGATGATGGGGCGGCTGGGTCCGGACACGCTGGCCAGCGGCGCGCTCGGCGCCAACCTCTATTTCATGCCGCTGATCTTCGGGCTCGGCCTGATGTTGGCGACCTCGCCGATGATCGCCACGGAACTCGGCCGCCGTCGCCACTCCGTGCGCGATCTGCGCCGCACCGTGCGGCAGGGCCTGTGGCTGGCAATCCTCATCTCAATCCCGATCTGGATATTTCTCTGGTATGGCGAGGCCGTGTTGCTGGCCATGGGCCAGGAACCGGCGCTGGCGCATCAGGCCGGCATCTACCTGCGCTGGCTTGAATGGGCGGTGCTGCCGTTCTACGGCTATATCGTCCTGCGCTCGTTCATCTCGGCCCTGGAGCGGCCGGGTTGGGCGCTGGTCATCGTCTTCGTTGCCGTCGCCTGCAATGTGTTCTTCAACTGGGTGTTCATGTTCGGCAATCTCGGCGCTCCTTCGATGGGCATTGCCGGCTCCGGCCTCGCCACCACGCTGTCCAGCATGCTGATGTTCGCCGGCATGGCGGCGGTGGTGATGCTTGAGCCGAAGTTTCGCCGCTATCAGCTGTTCGGGCGCTTCTGGCGGGCCGACTGGCCGCGCTTCAAGGGCCTGCTGCGGCTCGGCCTGCCGATCGCCGGCCTGCTTGCCTTCGAGGTGACGATCTTCAACGCGGCGGCCCTCCTCATGGGGCTGATCGACGCCGCCTCGCTCGCGGCGCATGCCATCGCCATCCAGATCGCTTCGATCAGCTTCATGGTGCCGCTTGGCCTCAACCAGGCGGCGACGGTGCGCGTCGGGCTCGCCCATGGCGCCGGCAATCCGGAAGGTGTTTCCCGCGCCGGCTGGACCGCTTTTGTCATCGGCGTCTCATTCATGGCGCTGATGGGGCTGGTGATGATCCTATGGCCGCAACTGCTGATCAGCGCCTTCATCGATCTCGGCGACCCGGCCAATGCCACTGTGATCGGGCTTGCCGTGTCGTTCCTGGCCTTTGCCGCGCTGTTCCAGATTTTCGATGGGGCACAGGCCGTGGCCGCCGGCATGCTGCGTGGCCTGCACGACACCCAGGTTCCGATGATCTATGCAGCGATCGGCTATTGGGGCATCGGCCTGCCGCTCGGCGTGCTGCTTGCCTTCCATTCCGGGCTCGACGGCGTCGGCATCTGGATCGGCCTGTCGTTGGGGCTGGCGGTGGTGGCGGCACTGCTCCTGGCGCGCTGGCTGCGGCGGGACAGGATCGCGCCGCCGCTCTCCTTTGGGCATTGATGAAACGGCGTCGTCGTCGCGAAGGAGGGCGGGTCATGATGTCTATGGATATTTCGTCTGATTGGCGCTCGCGGCCTGAGGGCTTAGATTGCTTTGCAACTCCTTTGGCAGTGGAAGACTTGAGCACCGCAGGTGCACCGCGCGCGCGAACAATTTTCGTTGCTTCTGCTGGTGCTCCTTGATGGCTGCTGCGAGCCCTAATCCGTACGGGCCAAGAAAGACGCCGGTTCCCCAGCCCGGCTGCTTTTTTTCGCGAGCGTCGTAGTCCGAAGCCTGCATGCGGGCTTGCTGGCATTCCGGCGACGCCCATTTCCGGTCTTGCTTCGAAAGCGACGCTCCATAGTCGACCGGAGAGGTCGCGCATCCAGCCACTGTCGCGGCCAACGCGACCAACAATGCAATTCTCATCCCCAAGCCTTTCTAATGCATGTGGAGAGTACACAGAACTCTTCTTGCAACAAGGAGATAGCTCCGAAGAAGCTAAGAAGGCATTCGAACGAAAAGCGCCGAGGCAGTTTGCTAGTTTGTCGTCGCCCGTCGTTCAAGCGAGCGTGCATATTGCGTCAGCGGGAAGCACATGACGAAGAAGATCAAGGCGACCAGCCCATAGACGGTGAACGGCTCGAAGGTCGCATTGTTGATGGCGTTGGATGTCCTGACCAGTTCCTCGAAACCGATGATCGAGGTCAGCGCGGTCGACTTGATCAGCTGCACCAGGAAACCGACGGTCGGGGCGCGGGTGATCGAAAACGCCTGCGGCAGGATGATCAGCCTCAGTTCCTGCAGATAGTGAAGGCCGAGGCTGGCGCCGGCGTCCCACTGGCCGCGCGGCAGCGCATCGACGCCGCCGCGCCAGATCTCGGCGAGATAGGCGCTGGCGAAGAAGGTCAGGCCAAGCGCTGCAGCGGTCCACGGCTCGATGCGCAAGCCCAGCATCGGCAGGCCGAAGAACATCAGAAAGAGCTGCATGAGCAGCGGCGTGCCCTGGAAAAGCGCAATGTAGCCCGAGGCCAGCCGCCGCGCCCATTTAGTTTTGGCGATCCGGAAGAACAGCACGACCATGCCGACCACGCCGCCGCCGACGAAGGCCGCCAGTGACAGAAGCACCGTCCAGCGCGCGGCGAGCAGAAGGTTGCGGACGATATCCCAGAAGGTAAATTCGATCATGACACGCCGGCCCCCAGAGCGCGGCGGCCGCCGCTGACCAGCAGCCGGCGCAGCCCCATCGACAGGACGAGATAGACCATGGTCACCACGAAATAGGTCTCGAAAGCACGGAAGGTGCGCGCCTGCAGCATGTCGGCCTCGTAGGTCAGTTCGCGCACCGCGATCTGCGACACCACGGCGGACTCCAGCATCATGATGATGATCTGGCTGGTCAGCGCCGGAAAGATCACCTTGAGCGCTTGCGGCAGCACGATCTTGACGAAGACCTGACGCAGCCTGAGCCCAAGCGCAAGGGCTGCTTCCGTCTGCCCGCGCGGCACCGCGTCGAGCCCGGCGCCGACGATCTCGATCGTGTAGGCCGCCATGTTGAGCGTCATTGCCAGCATGGCGGCCAGCAGCGGATCGAGCCTCACGCCGATGCTGGGCAACCCGAAGAAGATGAAGAACAGCTGCACAAGGAACGGCGTGTTTCTGATAATTTCGACATAGACGCCGATTGCCCGCTTGAGCAGCAAGGGGCCGTTTCGTCGCCCTGCTGCGCCGAGGATGCTGAGGAACGTTCCCGCGAGCGTGGTCACGGCGATCAAAAGGATCGTCATGGCCGCCCCGCGCGCGATCGCACCTGTCGCATCGGCAAGCCAGCCGAAGTCGAGGCTGTAGCCCATGATAGGTCCTTACCCCGGAGATCAATCCTTGAGGTTGTCGGGATTGAGCGGTGTTTTGAGCCAGGCTTTCGAGCTTTCGTCCAGCTTGCCGTCGGCCAGCATCTTGGCGACCGCGTCGTTGACCGCCTGCTTCAGGCGGTCCTCGTTCTTGTTGAGGCCGATATGCGAGGGCGAGGTGAGAAGCTGGAACTTCTGCTCCGGCTTCAGTGCCTCCTGGCGGGCGAGCACCTGGGCGCCGACATCGTTGCCGACGACCATCAGCTGGGTCTGACCCGAGATGAAGGCCTGGATGACGGAATTATAGTTGTCGAAACGGCGGATGTCGGCCGAGGCGGGTGCTGCCTCGGTCAGTGACGTATCTTCCAGCGTGCCGCGGTTGACGGCGATCGACTTGTCGGCGAGATCGTCCTTGCCTTCGACCTTGAGCGCGGCCGGGCCGATGACGGCGATATAATAGGGCGCGTAGGCGGCGGCGAAATCGATCACCTGCTCGCGCTCCTTGGAGTAGCCGACGCTCATCAGGATATCGACGCGCTTGTCGGTAAGATACGGAATGCGGTTCTGCCCGGTCACGCTGACCAAGTTGAGCTTGACCTTGAGCTGGTCGGCGATGAACTGCGCCACGTCGATGTCATAGCCCTTGATGCTCATATCGGCACTGGCCGAGGAGAAGGGCGGAAAGTCGGAGAAAATGCCGACATTGATCGCGCCGGCCTTGGTGATGTCGTCGAGCGCGTCGGCATTGGCGGCCTGGGTGGCAAGACCGAGGCCGGCGAGCATCAGCACGGCGGCGATGGATGATTTCATGTGAAATGTCATTGTCGTTCCCCTGCTGGAAGCTTGTTTGTTTGAATGCGGCCGCCGGCTCCAGCGCGGCGCTCGCCTTGGAAGTTCTTGCCTGATGCGTCAGGCTCGCTTGCCTGAGAGCGCCGGGCTGAACACCATCAGGCTGAGGATCTCGAACAGCACCTGCGCGCCGGCATGGGCGGTGTTGGTGGTCGCGTCATATTGCGGCGCCACCTCGACGACGTCGCCGCCGACGATGTTGAGGCCCTTCAGGCCGCGCAAAAGTTCAAGCACTTCCCGCGTCGTCAGCCCGCCTACTTCCGGCGTGCCGGTGCCCGGCGCAAAGGCCGGGTCGATGCTGTCGATGTCGAAGGACACATAAGTCGGGCCATCGCCAACGATCTGGCGCGCCTTCGCGATGATGGCGGGCATGCCGAGGCCGGTCACCTCTTCGGCATGCACGACGGTCATCCCGGATTCGTAGGTGAACTCCCAAAGATACTCGGCCGAGCCGCGGATACCGATCTGGATTGTGCGCGACGGATCCAGCACCCCGTCCAGCACCGCGTTGCGGAACGGCCCGCCATGGTGGAACTTGGTCATGTCGAACAGGCCGCTGGTGTCGCAATGGGCGTCGATGTGGATCATGCCGACCGGCGCCTTTTTGCCGACAGCCTTCAGGATCGGGTGGCTGATCGAGTGATCGCCACCGACCGAAAGCGGAATGACGCCGGCGTCGACGATCTGGTTGGTGCGGCGCTCGATGTCGTCATGGCTGGTCTCCAACCGGTAACGGCTCTGGAACGGCACGTCGCCGATGTCGGCCACCTTCAGCTCATGTGTCGGCGCGCATTCCAGCACATGATTGTAGGGGCCGATGCGCTCGATTGCGCGCAGCGCCCTTGGCCCGAAGCGGGCGCCCGGCCGGTTGGTCACGCCAAGGTCCATCGGCACGCCGATCATCGCCACCTGCAGATCGCGGAAATCAGGATTGTCGGCGGCTATTTCCCGGTAAGGCGCGCTGAGGAAGGTCGGGATGCCGGAATAGGGCGCCAGCCGCGTGCCGCTCTTGGAAAAAATCTTGTCGGCGACGCGGCGGAATTTTGGGTCGAACATCTCGCCGCCATGGCTTTCGCCGTATTTGCGGCGCAACGCCTCGAGCTTGCCGCGATCATAACCCATGTCGGTCCTCCATGGCTGTTGCAGAGCGGCCATCAATGACGGTCGCGCCGGCTGCCTGCGGATTTCACATCTTGATGCTGTACGCGCCAAAGTGTCTTGCAGCTGCATTGAAAAATCAATTGATATTGTTAGGGTCTTTGCTGTGAGAAAATCTCACATTAATGTCGAGCACGATCTTATCCGAAAACGGGGTCCCACTTCTGGGGATCGTGCTCCTTTGAGGCTCCGATGGCCAAGCGTCTGCCTCCCCTGAATCCATTGCGGGCCTTCGAGGCGACGGCGCGCCATGCCTCGCTGACCAAGGCGGCGGCTGAGCTCAACGTCACCCACGGCGCCGTCAGCCATCAGATCAAGGCGCTCGAACAGTCGCTGGGCGTCAAGCTGTTCGAGCGCGCCGGTCAGCGGGTGAAGCTGACGCCGCACGGCGCCGAATTGCTGCCGGCGGTGTCGACCGCCTTCGACGGAATCGCCGCCGCCACGCAGCGCATGACAAGGCCGGCGAGCACCGGCGCCCTGTCGGTCTCCTGCGTGCCGGCACTGCTGCTGCTGTGGATGATCCCGCGGCTCGGCAGCTTCACCTCGCAGTATCCCGATATCAGGCTGACGCTGATCCCGTCGAATGATGCCAAGGACGTCCGCGCGCCGCATATCGATATCTGCGTGCATTATGGCGATGGCAGCTGGACCGATTGCTGGATGCGCAAATGGTCGGGCCTCGAACTGTTCCCGGTGGTCAGCCCGACGCTGATCAACAACCGTCCGATCCGCACCGTGCGCGACCTTGCCGATCACGTCTTCCTGCATGGCGACGACGGCCGTGAATGGCACACTTGGCTGGCCGCCGCCGATGCGCTGGATCTGGAGCGCGGCCGCCGCCACCATCTCGGCGATGCTCGCACGGCGACCGAGGCGGCGGTTCATGGCCATGGTGTCGCGCTTGGCGATACGGTGACCGCAAGCGGGCTGTTAGCCAGGGGACTGCTTGTCGCACCGTTCAGCCTGTCGGTGCCGGCGGTCGACGATTTCTATGTCGTCTGCCGCAACGAGATGAGGTCGGCCCCGATCGTGCAGCTGTTCATCGACTGGCTGTTTGCCGAAAAGGAGCAGGCCGACGGCCGCGCCGATGCGCCGGTGGCGGGCCGCATCGGCATCCGCAGGAAGCGTCCGGCGCTGAGAGTGATCGGCGCCAAGACGGCGTCCTGAGGCTGCAGCAGCCGAAGCAGCGCGCTTCCCGCAGCGTTTCCTTTTTGTCGGGCCAGCCGGCAAAGCGGGAGGCGCATTCAAAAATTCAATGCTAAGAGGCATTTGGAGCAATTCCCGGAATAGTGCGCAGCGGCTTCCCGGGAAAAGCGCTAAACAAAAGCTAGGGCGAGCAGCGAAGGCGGCATCGAGACATGACCAAGACCGATATAGCGCGGCGCGTCTACAACCACACCTGGAAGCTCGACCCGATTGTCCGCAGCCTGCTCGACACCGATTTCTACAAGCTGCTGATGCTGCAGATGATCTGGGGCATGTATCCCAAGATCGACACCACCTTCTCGCTGATCAACCGCACCACCTCGGTTCGCCTTGCCGAGGAGATCGACGAAGCAGAACTGCGCGATCAGCTCGACCATGCCCGCACCTTGCGCTTCTCGAAGAAAGAGATGATCTGGCTTGGCGGCAACACCTTCTATGGCCGCAAGCAGATTTTTGAACCGGAATTCCTCGCCTGGCTCGAGAATTTCCAGCTGCCGGAATACGAGCTTTCCAAGCGCGATGGCCAGTACGAGCTCACGTTCAGCGGTCCGTGGATGTACACGACGCTGTGGGAGATCCCAGCGCTGGCAATTATCAATGAACTTCGCTCTCGCGCCGCCATGCGGGCGTTCGGGCCCTTCGCGCTCGACGTGCTCTATGCTCGCGCCAAGGCCAAGATGTGGGCCAAGACCGAGCGGCTGAAAGCGCTGCCGGATATCCGCATTTCGGATTTCGGCACCCGCCGCCGGCATTCCTTCCTGTGGCAGCGCTGGTGCGTCGAAGCGCTGAAGGAAGGCATCGGCGAGGCTTTCACCGGCACCTCCAACGTGCTTTTGGCCATGGACAACGACCTCGAGGCGCTCGGCACCAACGCGCATGAACTGCCGATGGTGTTCGCCGCGCTCGCCAATTCGGAAAAGGAAATGAAGCAGTCGCCCTACAAGGTGCTGCAGGACTGGCAGCGTTACTATGGCGGCAATCTGCTGATCGTGCTGCCGGACACCTTCGGCACCGCGGCGTTCCTGCGTGACGCGCCGGACTGGATCGCCGACTGGACCGGTTTTCGCCCCGACAGCGCGCCGCCGATCGAAGGCGGCGAAAAGATCCTTTCCTGGTGGCGCGGAAAGGGCAAGGACCCCAGACAGAAGCTGCTGATTTTCTCCGACGGGCTCGAGGTCGAGACCATCGAGGAAACCTACCGCCATTTCCACGGCAAGGTGCGCATGTCCTTCGGCTGGGGCACCAATCTGACCAATGATTTCGAGGGCTGCGCGCCGACCAAAACCAACCGGCTCGACGCCATCTCGCTTGTCTGCAAGGTCACCGAGGCCAATGGCCACCCGGCGGTCAAGCTCTCCGACAATCCGGCCAAAGCCACGGGCGACGAAAAAGAGATCGAGCGCTATTTACGCATATTTGGCGAGAAAGACCGCGTGGAGCAATTGGTCAAGGTGTGAGGTGTGAGGGAACTCTTGGATAATTCGAGTTCCTTCGCGCCCCCCTCTGTCCTGCCGGACATCTCCCCCACGACGGGGGAGATTGGCCGTCATCTACACCTTCGCCAATCTCCAACGTCGCATGGAAGGCGCCGACCGAGCGAACTGCCGATCTCCCCCCAAGTGGGGGAGATGTCCGGCAGGACAGAGGGGGGCGCGCGCTGTCATTCAGCCGCCAAAGCCATTTGCTTTCTTGGTTCTGTCGCTTCGTTGGCCCTCCTGTTGCCCACCCCAGCCTTCGCCCATGCCTCCGATCGCGGCCATGTCCTGCTTCTGCCCACCGGCTACTACGTCGCCGGCGGCGCGTTCGCGGTCGCAGCCAGTTTTCTTGTCCTGGCGCTGCTGCCCTCAGACTTTCCTGCCCGCTTCTGGTGGCGGCGCCTGCCGCTGTTCGCATTCGGCGACGGCGCGCGGGCGGTCGTCAGCTTAATATCCTTTGCCGGCTTTGTAATTCTGATTGCGGCCGGCCTGTTCGGCAGCCGTGATCCGCTCTCCAACCCGCTGCCGCTGGCGATCTGGACGCTGCTCTGGGTTGGCCTGGTTTTGCTGCAGGGGCTGTTCGGCAATCTCTGGTCATGGCTCAACCCGTGGTACGGGCCCTGGCGTGTCATTTCCCGCCTGTTCGGCAATCGCAAGATCGTCAATCGCAAGACATGGCGACCGCCTGCGTGGCTCGGCTGCTGGCCGGCTTTCGCGCTGTTCTTCGCCTTCGCCTGGTTCGAGTTGATCGACCCGGCGCCCGACGACCCGGCGCGGCTCGCCTGGGCCGCCGGCCTTTATTGGCTGCTGAGTTTTGCCGCCATGCTGGTGTTCGGCTACCGCGACTGGAGCCGGCGCGGTGAGTTCCTGACCGTCTTCCTCGCCATGGTGGCGCGCTTCGCCCTCCTTGCGCGCAACGAAGGCGGGCGCAATGAAGGTGGCCGGCTCAGTCTGTGCTGGCCGGGCGCCAAGCTCGGCAATGCCGCGCCGCTGTCGCTCAGCGGCATCGCTTTCCTGCTGCTTGCGCTGTCATCGGTGTCCTTCGACGGCCTGTCGAAAACCTTCTTCTGGCTCGGCCTGTTCGGCATCAATCCGCTGGAATTTCCGGGCCGCACGGCGGTGATCGGCGTCGGCACCTTCGGACTCGTGCTGACGTTCGTCCTGCTTGCAGCCGCGTTCATCCTTGCCATTGTCCTCGGCCAGCATCTTGCCGGCAGCCCGCATTCCCTCAGTCAGGCCGCAGGGCTGCTGGTCTGGTCGATCATGCCGATCGCGCTCGCCTATCATGTTGCGCACTATCTGACGGCGCTGCTTGTCGATGGCCAATATGCGCTGGCTGCGCTTTCCGACCCGTTCACGCTGGGCTGGAACCTGTTCGGCACCGCCACCATGCCGATCGAAGCCGGCGTCGCTGCCGGCGCCGGCTCGGCATGGTGGCTGTGGAATTTCCAGGCCGGCGTCATCATCATTGGCCACATGCTCGCCGTCCTCGTCGCGCATGGCCTCGCCTGGTGGTTGCATCCGCGTCCCGCGGGCGCCGCGCTCAGCCAGTTTCCGCTCACCGTGCTGATGATCGCCTATACGGTCTTCGGCCTGTGGTTGCTTGCCACGCCTTCGGTCGGGTGAGACAAAACCCGGCTTCGATGACTTCGATCAGTCCCCGGGGGAAAGCTCGCTTGCCACGTCAGGGCTTTGATGATTTAGTTTGTACACATGCAATTTCGGCGCTCTCACCAAGAGTGGCCCGTCTCGCTACAGCCATTGGTCAAAACTCAAAAACAAGGGGAACTGCCGTGACTGACAAGAATGGGTTTTTAGATCTCTCCAAAACCGGTCTCACCCGCCGCACCGCGCTCAAGGGGTTGGCCGCGGGCGCCGGACTTGCCGTCGCGCCTGGGTTCGTGCGCTACAGCCAGGCGCAAAGCTCGGCGCCGATAAAGATCGGCTTCCAGTCCCACCGCACCGGCATCGGCGCCACCTATGGCCGCTGGTACGAGCGGACCACCGCAGCCGCGGTCAAGGCGATCAACGAAGCCGGCGGCATCAACGGCCGGCCGGTCGAGGTGATCATCGAGGATGACGGCACCGATCCCGGCCGCGGCGCCGAAGTGGTCGGTAAGTTCGCCACCCAGCACAAGACCGACATCGTCTACGGCACGCTGTTTTCGCATGTCGTCATCGGCTCGGCGCCGGCAGCCGGCGAGGCCAAGATGCCCTATTTTGTCGTCAGCGAAGGCCACCACGTCGCCTCGACCAAGCTCAACCGCTACGTCTTCCAGCCCGGCATCACCGACGTGAAGAGCCAGATCCAGGCGATGGCGCCGTGGATCGCGGCGAATGCCGGCAAGAAGGTGACGCAGATTTTCCCCGATTTCGCCTTCGGCTACGACCATCGCGACTACCTGCCGCCGGCGCTGAAGGCGCAGGTCGCCGAGGTCATCGCCCAGATCGCCATCCCGCCGACGGAATCGTCCTTCACCAAATACTTTCCGCAGATCCCGGCCGAAACCGAGGTGATCTACCACGTCATGGTCGGCCCGGCGGTACTCACCTTCGTTAAGGAACTCGGCGAATTCTACGGCTCCAGCCGGCCGCAACTGTTCGGCTTCATCGATTCGCTCGAAGCCACCGACATCAACAGCCCCGGCCTCGAATTCCTCGACGGCAGCCATTTCTGGGAAGGCTCGCCGCGCTATGCGCAGCCCGATGATTCCGGCGCGCAGAAGGCCTATCGCGCCGCCGTCGGCATCGACGACAATGGCGCCGCCGTCGGCGATCCCAAGGACGTCTCCACCGCCGCCCACATGTTCGGCTGCTGGGAAACGCTCTATGTCGTCAAGAAGGCGATGGAGGATGCCGGCTACAAGGGCCCGGAAGACCGCGCCAAGCTGGTCGAGGCGACCGAGGCCCTGACCGAGTTCGCCGAAGGCCCCGAGCATCCGCAGGGGCCGAAGACCTTCAACGGCAAGATCCACCAGTGTTTTGGCATCCAGAACATCTCCAAGGTCGAAGGCGGCCGGCTGAACGTCGTCCACAAGACCAAGATCGAGGACGGCCTCTACGAGCCGGAAGGGGATTACACGACGCAGCCGCTGTGAGCTTGCACCCCGCCAGCGTATAGCCGATGCACTTCGGACCCCACCTCCTCCTCGCCGCCCTCGAAGGCCTCGTCACCGCCGCCGTGCTGGCGCTGACGGCGCTTGGGCTGTCGCTGGTGTTCGGCGTCATGCGCGTCGTCAATGTCGCCCATGGCGAGTTCTTCATGCTCGGCGCGGTGCTTGCCTGGGCGATCTCCACGGCGATATCAGGCCATCCGGCGCTCGGCTTCCTCGCAGCCCTGGTGCTGGCGCCGCTGATCGTCGGCCTGATCGCGCTCGTCTCCGAACGGCTGGTGCTGCGCCGGCTGAATTACAATCCGGAAGCCACCATCGTCGCCACCATCGGCATGCTCTACATCATCCAGCAACTGGCGCTGACCTTTTATGGTCCGGAGGCACGGCCGGTGGAGCCGCCCTTCAGCTACCGCATCCTTTTGCCGTGGTTCGGCTACTCCGGCTACAAGCTGTCGATCATCGCCGCATCCACGCTTCTGCTGGCGGCGACCTGGTTCGTGCTGACGCGTACGAAAATCGGCCTCGTCATGCGCGCCACGCAATATGACAGCGAAACGGCGCAGGCCTTCGGCATTCCGGTCGACCGCGTCTATGCCGGCGTCTTCGCGCTCGGCGCCATGCTGGCGGCGGTGGCTGCGGTGCTGATCGTGCCGATCAGCCAGGCGCATTATCTGATGGGGCAGGACCCGCTGCTCTTGTCCTTTATCGTCGTCATCATCGGCGGTCTCGGCTCGCTGCGCGGCACCGTCGTCGCTGCCGTGCTCATCGGCCTGTCGGATGGCATCATCTCGGTGTTCTTCTCGCCGACGCTGGCCAAGATCATCGCCACGCTGCTGGTGGCCATGGTGCTGGTATTCCGGCCGCAAGGCCTGTTCGGGACGGCATCGCGATGAAGGAGGCTTCACCGGCAAAGGCCTATGCATTGCATCTGGGCGTCATCGTCCTGCTGTTCGCGCTGAGCTTCGTCCTGCCGGAATATCACCACGGGCTGCTCGCCCGCATCATGGTGCTGGCGGTTTTCGCCATGGGCTACAACATGCTGTTCGGCTATGTCGGGCTGCTCAGCCTCGGCCATGCCATGTTCTTTTCGGCCGGGCTCTATGGCGCCGGCCTTGCCGTCATCCACCTCGGCTGGAGCGTGCCGGCCGCCTTCGCCGCCGGGCTTGCCTGCGGCGCGGTTCTCGCGCTGGTGATCGGCGTGCTGGCGCTGCGCACTTCCGGCGTCGCCTTCATGATCGTCACCATGATGTTCGCGCAGGTGTTCTATCTCATAATCCTCTATCTCGCGGCCTGGACCGGCGGCGATCAGGGCCTGGTGGTGCCGCAGTCGGCGCGTGTGCTTGTTTTGGGCGACACCTCGCTCGGCCTCACCAATCCGACCGTGCGCTACATGAGCGCGCTGGTCCTGTTCTCGATCGTGCTGCTGGTGACGCTCGCCGTCGTCCGCTCCAGGCATGGCCGTGTGCTGGTCGCCATTCGCGAGAACGAGGAGCGGACCAAAATGCTGGGCTACGACACTTTTTCCAACAAGCTTGCCGCGGTCGTCATCTCCGGCACCATCTGCGCGGCTTCGGGCGCCGCCTACGCGCTGCTGTTCGGGTACGTCGGCTCGACCTTCGCCTCGGTGCAATATTCCATTCTGCCGCTGCTCTGGGTGCTGCTCGGCGGTGCTGCGACCACGCTCGGTCCGCTGATCGGCACGCTGTTCATGTACTATGTCGTCGACATCACCAGCGGCTACACCTCGGCCTATCTGCTGATAGTCGGCATTGCCCTCATCGCGCTGGTGCTGTTCTTTCCCAAGGGCGTTCTCGGCACCATCCGCCAGCGCTGGCTCGGATGGCTGCCATGATGCCGCTGCTGACGACCAAAGGCCTGTATCGCAATTTCGGCGGCCTGCGCGCCGTCGATGGTGTCGATTTCGCCCTCATGCCGGGCGAGATCCGCGCCGTCATCGGCCCCAATGGCGCCGGCAAGACCACCTTCGTCAGCCTGGTCAGCGGCCGCATCCAGCCATCGTCGGGCATGATCGTCTTCGACGGCGCCGACATCACCAACCTGCCGGCCTACGCCAGGGTTCGCCTCGGCATCGCCTACACCTTCCAGATCACCAGCGTCTTTGCCAACCTCACCGCCTACGACAACGTTGCGCTGCCTGTGCAGCGCACGCTGACCGACGGCCGCTCGAAGGGTGCCGTGCATGTCGGCGTCATGGCGGCGCTCGAGCGCACTGGCCTTGCCGACCGCGCCCACATGCCGGCCGGGCAATTGTCCTATGGCCATCAGCGCCTGCTCGAAGTGGCGATGGGGCTGGCGCTGAAGCCGCGCCTGCTGATCCTCGACGAGCCGACGCAGGGGCTGGCCGACAGCGAGATCGACAATTTCATCGGGCTGGTGCGCGAGATCGCAAAAAGCGCCACCGTGCTTCTGATCGAACACAACATGCCGGTGGTCATGCAGCTTGCCGACCGCATCACGGTCTTCAACGCCGGCAAGATCCTGGCCGAAGGCACGCCCGAGCAGGTCCGCGCCAATACGCAAGTGCAGGACGCCTATCTGGGGACGACCGCATGACGCAAACGCGGGCTGAAGCACTGATCGTCTCCGGGCTCGATTGCTTCTACGGCGAGGTCCAGGTGCTCTACGGCCTCGACCTCGTGCTGAACAAGGGCGAGGTGCTTTGCTTGTTCGGCCGCAACGGCGCCGGCAAGACGACGACCCTGAAGGCGATCATGGGCCTCGTTCCGTCACGCGCCGGCTCGATCAGGCTCGACGGCAGGGAATTGACCGGCCTGCCGGCGCACGACGTGCCGAAGGCCGGCGTCGCCTATGTGCCGCAGGGCCGGCGGCTGTTCGCTGAGATGACGGTGGCCGAAAACATCGAGATTGGCCTGATGGCCCGTGGCAAGGGCAAGGCGACGCGCGAAAACGTGCTCGAGCTCTTCCCGCTGCTGCGCCAGCGGCTGAGACAACGCTCCGGCACGCTGTCGGGCGGCGAGCAGCAGATGCTGGCCATGGCGCGGGCCCTGTGCCTCGAACCGCAGGTGCTTCTGCTCGACGAGCCGACCGAAGGGCTGATGCCGTCGATGATCGCAAAAATTCGCGAGACAGTAGCGAAGCTGCGCGACCTTGGCGTCTCGACGATCCTGGTCGAGCAGCGCGTCGATGCCGTGCTGTCCGTCGCCGACCGGGTCGCGTTCATCGAAAACGGCCGCAACCGCGAGACCGTCGATGTCGAGGAGCTCCGCGCCGATCCGTCGGCGGTCCGCCGCTATGTCGGCGTCGGCTGATCAGCGAAAGAACAGGAAACCCGCGATCAAAAATATCGGGACCAGCACCGCGCCCGACCATGCCATGTAGCCAAAGAAGCCCGGCATTTTCACGCCGCGATGCCTGGCAATGGCGTAAACCATGAAATTCGGTGCATTGCCGATGTAGGTGTTGGCGCCCATGAACACCGCGCCGGCCGAGATCGCCGCCAGCGTCGAGGCGAAGGTGGTCATCAGATGCTGCGGATCGCCGCCGGCGAGCTCGAAGAACACCAGATAGGTCGGCGCATTGTCGAGGAAGGAAGATAGCGCTCCGGTCATCCAGAAATACGCCAGGTCGTTGGGCTCACCGGTGGGCGAGCTGACAAGCGAGACCAGCGGCGCCAGCGCGCCATCGGCACCGGCCCTGAGAATGGCGATGACCGGCACGATGCAGATGAAGATGCCGGCGAACAGTTTCGCCACCTCTGATATCGGCTCCCAGTGGAAGTTGTTCGCCTGCCGGTGGCTTTTCTGCGAGACGCCGAGCGAAAGGAACGCAAGCGCCAGGATGATGGCGTCGCGCACAAGGTTCTGCAATTCAAGGCTCACGCCCTGGACCGAGAAAGCCACGCCCGGCTTCCAGGTCGCGGAAAGCAGGATCGCGCCGATCACCCCGGCCAGCAGCGGGAGGTTGGCCAGGCCTCGGATGCGCACCTTCGTGTCCGGTGTCGGATCCTTGATCTTCGGTGCGCCGGCCTCGCGGTGATGCAGGATGATGTCCATGGCAAGGAAGACGGCCAGCACCAGGCCGCCGACGAACAGTGTCTCCTGATAGAGATTGGCAGCGGTCCAGAAGAAATCGACGCCGCGCAGGAAGCCGACGAACAGCGGCGGATCGCCCAGCGGCGTCAGCGAGCCGCCGATGTTCGACACCAGGAAAATGAAGAAGATGACGACATGAGCGTTGAACGGCCGGTTGTCGTTGGCGCGCAGGATCGGCCGGATCAGGATCATCGAGGCGCCGGTCGTGCCGATGACCGAGGCGAACATCGCCCCGATCAGCAGCAGTCCGGCATTCACCAGCGGCGTGCCGTGGATGTTGCCGGCGACGAGGATGCCGCCCGAAATGGTGAACAGCGCAAACAGAAGAATGATGAACGACATGTATTCGGTGAGCAGCGCATGCAGCACCGCCTCTGTAGCCGAAGCCATGCCGAACGCCAGCGCCAGAGGCACGACCGCAAGCGCCGCCCAGAACAAGGTGATCTTGCCGTAGTGGTGCTCCCAGACATGGTGGAAGAGCAATGGCCCGGTGGCGATCGACAGAAGCAGGCCGGCAAAGGGCAGCGCCCACCACAGCGACATTGTTTCGCCCGGCAGCTCGTGGGCTTCGGCTGCAAGCGCCATTCCCGGAAACAGGGTTGCGAATGCCACCACAGCGCCCGCTGTCAAAGCCGCCGCAAACCGCATAATGCCCCCTGTGGAATTGTGTCGAATGCGATCGGTGATGTTCAAGCCAGCGTCACGCCGGCATCGCGCATTCGGTTCAGCATCGTCTCGAGTGAGCCATTGAGATCGATGCCGCGGCAGGCGTCGAGCCGCACTGTCGTGTGAAAGCCGTGCTTGACCGCATCGAGCGCCGAGAAGGCGACGCAATAATCGGTCGCCAGGCCGACCAGGGTCAGCGTGTCGATGCCGCGCTCCTTGAGATAGCCGGCAAGGCCGGTCGGCGTCGCATGGTCGTTCTCGAAGAAAGCCGAATAGCTGTCGATCTCCGGACGGAAACCCTTGCGGATCACCAGTTCGGCCCTGGTCCAGGCAAGACCCGAATGGAAATCCGAACCCAGGCTGCCCTGGATGCAGTGGTCGGGCCACAGCGTCTGCGGGCCGTACGGCATTTCAATCGTTTCGAACGGCTGCTTGCCGGGATGACTGGAGGCAAAGCTCGAATGGCCGGCGGGATGCCAGTCCTGCGTCAGCACGACATGTTCGGTCCGCCGGATCAGGTCGTTAATCAGCGGCACGATCTCGTCGCCGCCGGCAACCGCCAGCGCGCCGCCCGGGCAGAAATCGTTCTGCAGGTCGATGATGACAAGCGCTTCGTCGGCCATGCAGCCTCCCTCTTGTTGTCGCGGAGGCATGACCCGAACCGAAAATCGCCGGTGTTCGATCCTGCCGAAATTGCCGCTGGCGCGACCGATGCAGAAACTTGACCAGATGGCCGGCTGCGTCAACTCCAAGGGCGTAACAAATGTGCGTGCCGTCGCGCCGATGCCGACGCTGGCGCCAAAACGCGCCAAAACTCCGGCTTTGACAAATCCTGCGGGCTTGATATCATTTGCATACGAATGAATTTGACCGGTTTCGGATGCCGGAAGCATCCGTCTGGAACCCTTTTCTGGGAAGGCCCATTTTTGGGAAGGCCATTGTTTCTGGGAAGGCAAGGCGTGATCCGTTACGCGAAACCCACCACGGTCGACGAGGCGCTCGCTTTGCTTGGCGAGGCTCGGTGGCGCATCCTTGCCGGCGGCACCGATTTCTATCCGGCACAAGGAGCCAAGCCTTTCCGCGACAATGTCCTCGACGTCAACGGTCTGGCGACCCTGCGCGGCATTGCTGAGACCGGCAGCCATTGGCTCATCGGCGCGCGCACGACCTGGACCGATCTTGTCCGTCATCCGCTGCCGACGGCTTTCGATGCGCTGAAGCAGGCGGCGCGGGAAGTCGGCTCCGCCCAGATCCAGAACGTCGCCTCCATCGCCGGCAACCTCTGCAACGCTTCGCCGGCGGCCGACGGCGTGCCGGCGCTGCTGGTTCTCGACGCCGAGGTCGAGCTGCGCTCGCTGGCGACGGTCCGCCATCTGCCGCTGGAAAAATTCATCCTGGGGAACCGCCGCACGGAACTGCAGCCGGGCGAAATGGTCACCGCCATCCGCGTGCCGAAAGAAGCGGCCACCGGCACGTCGGCTTTCGAAAAACTCGGCGGGCGCCGCTATCTCGTCATTTCGATAGCCATGGCGGCGGCTCGCTTGATTATTGAGGATGGCATCGTCGCCAACGCCGCCGTCGCCGTCGGCTCCTGTTCGGTCGTCGCCAAGCGTCTCTCGGGCGTCGAAGCAGCTTTGCGCGGCCTCCCGGTCAACGACGCTCTCGTCGCTGCGATCCAGTCCGCACCGATGGACGAGCTTTCGCCGATCGACGACGTGCGCGGCAGCGCCGAATACCGGCTCGACGCCGCGCGCGAGATCGTCGTCCGTGCCGTGCTCGGTGCCGCGGGCCACGCGTCGGTCGAGAAGGTAGCGGCGGCATGAGCCAAGCTCCTGGCATGACCAAAATGCAGTCTGAGGTGACTGAAGCTCAGACTAGCATGAGCCCAGATCAGCCTGGCATGAGCATGGCTCAGACTGGCGTGAGCATGGAGCGCGCCGAAATCGCCTTTGAGGTCAACGGCGCCGCCGTTTCTGTCTGCGTGCCGCCGGTTCGCCGCCTCTCTTCGGTGCTGCGTGACGAATTGCGCCTGACCGGCACCAAGGTCGGCTGCGACGCCGGCGACTGCGGCGCCTGCACGGTGCTTGTCGACGGCGAACCCGTCTGCGCCTGCCTGATGTCTGCGGGTTCTGCCGCCGGCACAGTGGTGACCACGGTCGAGGGTCTCGCCAACGGCAGATTGTCGGCGCTGCAGGCCTCGTTCCTCGACCATGGCGCGGCGCAATGCGGCATCTGCACACCCGGCCTGCTCATTGCGGCGACAGCGCTTCTGGAGAAGAACCCCAATCCAACTGAGGCCGAAACCCAGGATGCGCTGGGCGGCGTCCTCTGCCGCTGCACCGGCTATCGCAAGATCATCGCTGCGGTGATGGATGCTGGACGGTTCGCTGATGAAGGGTCGAACGGCGGCGCTGCCCCTCATCCGCCTGCCGGCACCTTCTCCCCGTATAATGACGGGGAGAAGGGACAAGCACCAGCGCCGGCCCCCCCCTTTCTCCGTTCTCTCGGTCTTGACCGCAGAATGCCAATCTCGGGCCACGCCGTCGGCTCCTCTCCAATTCGCCTCGACGGCCTGCCTAAAATCACCGGCGGCGAAAAATTCGGCGGCGATTCCTTTCCGGCCGATGCGCTGGCGGTGCTGGTGGTTCGCTCGCCGCATTATCACGCCCGCTTCGCCTTCGGCGATCTCGATGCCTGGATGAAAGCTAATCCCGGCATCGTCGGCGTCTTCACCGCCGCCGACTTTCCGGGAAAGAACTGCTTCGGCGTCATTGCGCCTTTTGCCGACCAGCCGGCGCTGGCCGAAGATTTTTCGCGCTTTCGCGGTGAGGCGGTGGCGTTGGTTGCCGGCGAGCGCGAGACCATCCTCGATCTCGACCTTTCGGATTTTCCAGTTCGTTGGACCGAATTGCCGCACCTTCTGCAGCCTAGCGAGGCGCAGGCCTGCGGGGCAAAACTGATCCACGAGAATCGGCCGGCAAACCTGCTCACCACTGGCTTCGTCGAGCGCGGTGACCCTGAAGCCGCGCTTGCCGGCGCTGCGTTCACTGTTTCCGGCGCCATCGACACGTCCTATGTCGAACACGCCTATATCGAGCCGGAGGCCGGCTATGCCTATGTGGACGGCGACACGCTGGTCGTCGTCGCCTGCACGCAGGCGCCCTATATGGACCGCGACGACGTCGCAAAAGTGCTTGGCCTTGCCGTCGACAAGGTGCGGATCGTGCCGACCGCCACCGGCGGCGGCTTCGGCTCCAAACTTGACGTTTCGTTGCAGCCGCTGATCGGTCTGGTCGCCATGAAAACCGGGCGGCCGGCAGCACTTGCCTATACCCGTCATGAATCGATGATCTCGACCACCAAGCGTCATCCCGCCGAGATGAAGGCGACGATCGGCGCCGATGCCGATGGTCGCGTCACCGGCATGTTCTTCGCAGGCGATTTCAACACCGGCGCCTATGCGAGCTGGGGACCGACCGTCGCCAACCGCGTGCCGGTGCATGCCTCCGGTCCCTATGCGACGCCGAATTATCGGGCCGAGGGCCGCGCCATCCACACGAATGGGCCGATCTCCGGTGCCTTCCGCGGTTTCGGCGTGCCGCAGGCGACGATCATGCAGGAGACGCTCTATGACGAGCTTGCCGCAAAGCTTGGGCTGGACCGGCTCGATTTTCGCCTGAAAAACTGCCTTCGTAACGGATCCGAAACGGTCACCGGCCAGAGGCTGGAATCGGGCGTCGGCATCGCCGAGTGCCTCGAAGCGCTGCGCCCGCATTGGATGCGTGCGCTTGTCGATGCCGATACAGTCAACAGTGCCAATGACAGCAGGAAACGCGGCGTCGGCGTCGCCTCCTGCTGGTATGGCTGCGGCAACACCTCGCTGCCCAATCCGTCGACCATCAGGGTCGGCATCTCGGCTGAAGGCGATGTCGTCCTGCATCAGGGCGCGGTCGATATCGGGCAAGGTTCGAACACGGTCATTGCGCAGATCTGCGCCGACGCGGTCGGCCTGCCGCTCGAAAAATTCCGCTTGAAAAGCGCCGACACGGCGATCACGCCGGACGCCGGCAAGACGTCCGCCTCGCGTCAGACCTTCGTGACCGGCAAGGCCGCCGAAAAGGCCGGCCGTGCCTTGCGCGAGACTATGCTGCGCTTCGCCAATGTGTCGGAGAGAGCGGCGATCGCTCTGGATGGCGCAAGCCTGGTCATCCGCGAGGGCGAAGCGACACGGCATATCGATTTGTCCACGCTGAAGGCCGATGCCGACGGCTTGGTCTTTCGCGCTGAGGAAAGCTATGACCCGCCGACCCTGCCGCTCGACGCCAGGGGCCAGGGCAAGCCTTACGCCGTCTATGGCTACGGCGCGCAGATCGCCGAACTGGAGGTCGACCTCAAGCTCGGCACGGTGAAGCTGATCAAGATCACCGCAGCGCATGATGTCGGCAAGGCGATCAATCCGCTGCTCGCCGAAGGCCAGATCGAGGGCGGCATCGCGCAAGGCATCGGCATGGCGCTGATGGAGGAATACATCCCCGGCCGCACCGAGAATCTGCACGACTACCTGATCCCGACGATCGGCGACGTGCCGCCGATCGAGACCATCCTGATCGAAGTTCCGGATCCGGAAGGACCCTTTGGCGCCAAGGGCCTGGGCGAGCATGTGCTGATCCCGACGGCACCGGCGATCCTCAATGCCATCCGCCATGCCACCGGCGTCCTGGTCAGTAGAATTCCGGCGACGCCGAGCCGCATCCGCGCCGCGATACGCGACAAGGAGGCACGCCGATGAGCGAGCTTGCCGAACGCTTCGAGACGCATGATCCCGGCGAGAAGCAGGTGGCGGAAAAGATCCGCTGCGATGCCTGCCCGGTCATGTGCTACATAGCAGACGGCCGCACCGGCGCCTGCGACCGCTACGGCAATGTCGGCGGCAGGATCGTGCGGATGGATCCGCTGACCATCCTCGACCACGCGACCGAGACCGGCGGCGCTGTCGTGCCGTTTGTCGCTGAGGGCGAAGAATGGGACGGCGAACTGGTCAACACCGGCCGCCGCTTTGTCACCGCGATCGGCGCCGGCACCACCTATCCCGACTACAAGCCGGCGCCTTTCATCGTCAGCCAGGAGGTCGAAGGCGTCGATCTCGTCACCGTCGTCACCGAGGGCATCTTCTCCTACTGCGGCGTCAAGGTGAAGATCGACACCGACCGGCATATCGGCCCCGAAACGGCGACGGTCCGCGCGGCGGGCGAGGCGATCGGCCATGTCACCACAGGCGAATACGGCTCGCAGATGCTGTCGCTGGGCGGCGTGCATCATCTGACCGGCGGATCCAAGGCCGAAGGTCGCGCCACCTGCGATGCGCTGCTCAATCTATGCAACCGCAAGCCGGTCGAACTCACCATCGACGGCGGTGCCACGGTCATCGTCGAAGCCGGCAAGCCGCCGGTCATCGACGGTCAGCTTGAACAGCGGATGCGGGTCGGCTGCGGCTCGGCCACCATCGGCATGTTCGCCACCCAGTGGCGCGGCCTGGTCGACGAGGTGGTGGTGGTCGACGACCACATCACCGGCGTCGTCTCCGAGCATCAGGCAGGCAAGGTGCTCGGCTGGCAGGACACGGGGATAAAAATCATCGGCCGCCGTTCGACGCCGGGCCGCTATTTCAAGGTGTCGGAGCCCGGCCTCGGCTGGGGCGGCACCAGCATTTCCGACCCTCTGTCGATCCTTGGCGAATGGAATGCGAAGAAGGGCGCGCGTCCCGGCCTGTCGCTGCTGATGGTCTCGACCACCGGCGAGCAGTTCGCCTATTACGAGCTCGACGACGCCTTGAAGCCGGTGCAAAAACCGTTCCCCGAGCGGCTGCAGAAATCCGTCGGCCTGATCGAGGACAATTGCGAGCCGGCTCTGTGCACCGTGCTGTTCGTCGGCGGCGCCGGCGGCTCACTGCGTGCCGGCGTCACCGAGAACCCGGTCAATCTGACCCGCTCGGTGCAGGGCCTGACGACGTATGTGACGGTCGGCGGCGCGCCGGTCTATGTCTGGCCGGGCGGCGGCATCACGCTGATGGTCGATGTCGCCCGTGTGCCGGAAGGCGCCTTCGGCTATGTGCCGACCCCGGCGCTGGTGGCGCCGATCGAGTTCACCCTGCACCGCGACGATTATATCAGGCTCGGCGGTTACGAAGCCGAGATCCGCAGCGTTGACGACATTCTCGCCAAAGGCGGCGAGTATCTCAACCCGCGCCGCGGCACGTCTGCGCCGGCCAGCAATCCATGGCCGCCGCTGGCGCAGTTGCGGCGCGCAGCGGCAGACGGGGCAAAGTAGTGATGAACGGCCCGCAGGCGCATTGGCTTGAGGACGGCAGCCGGCTGCATCTCAATCATGGCCCGATCGACCTGATCGTCGAGGCATTTGGCGAAGCGGACGAACGCCGCGCCGCCTATGGCCAGGCGGTGGCGCGGTTTCAAACAATCCTGCAGGAGCTCGTAGACGAACTGCCGGAACTGCGCCGGCCGGCCTCGTCGCGGTCCCGTGCTTTCGCTGGCCCGACGGCGCGACGCATGGAAGCGGCGGTTGTTCCGCTGGCGAAACAATTCATCACGCCGATGGCTGCGGTCGCCGGTTCGGTAGCCGACGAAATGCTTGGCGCGCTGCTGGCCGGTCGCCGGCTCGATCGCGCTTACGTCAACAATGGTGGCGACAGCGCGATCCATCTCGGCAACGGCCGGTCCATAACGCTTGCCGTTGTCGGGACGGGTCATGGCCTGGCAGATCGGATCATAATCCGTGCCGAAGACGGGATCCGCGGCATCGCGACCAGCGGCTGGCGCGGCCGTTCCTTTTCGCTCGGCATCGCCGACGCTGTCACCGTGCTGGCGCGGACCGGTGCTGAAGCCGATGCCGCCGCCACCCTGATCGCCAACGCCGTCGACCTGCCCGGCCACCCTGCCATCGAGCGCATGCCGGCGCGCGATCTGGCGCCCGACAGCGACCTCGGCGATCGCCTGGTTACCCAGGGCGTCGACGCGCTTTCTGCCAGTGAAATAGCCGCCGCGCTGGACAGCGGGCACGCTGTCGCCGAAGAGTTTCGGCGGCATGGCCTGATTGCCGCTTCAGCCTTGTTCCTTGCCGGTCAGGCACGGATCGCCGGTCCCCTGGCGCTCGTTGCGCCCAACGAGAAATCAAGGAAGGAAATTGCTCATGCCTGAGTTTGCGATCCGCAAGATTGCGGTGCTGACCGAGGAGATATTTCATGAGGGTGGGCCGGTGGCGAAGGTGCCGCGCCGCCGCGCCGCCGCGATGGCGGTGGTCAACAACCCATTCGCCGGCCGTTACGTGGAAGACCTGCAGAGCGCCATGGACGATCTGAAGCCGCTCGGCCTGCTGCTCTCCGACAAGCTCATCGCCGCATTGGGCGGCGACGTGAAGCAGATCGACGGCTACGGCAAGGGCGCCATCGTCGGTATCGCCGGCGAGCTGGAGCATGGCGCGCTGTGGCATGTGCCTGGCGGCTATGCCATGCGCGAGCGGCTCGGCGACGCCAAGGCGATCGTGCCGTCGGCAAAGAAGGTCGGCGCCTTCGGCGCGCGGCTCGACGTGCCGCTCGGCCATATCAACGCCGCCTATGTGCGCAGTCATTTCGATGCCATGGAGGTCGGCATCAGCGACGGACCTCGTCCCGACGAGATCCTGTTCTGCCTCGCCATGACCTGCGGCCCGCGCGTGCACGACCGCATGGGCGGCCTCGCGGCAAAGGACATCAAGGCATGGGACGGACTGCGGTGAGCGCCGAAGACGTCAAGCTCAAGCTTGTCGAGGCCGAGGAGCCCGACGAGAACGATTACCGCCTGCAGGAGCAGGTCGGCTTCATCCTGCGCAAGGCACACCAGCGCCATGTCTCGATCTTCGCCGGGCACATTGCCGACCTGACACCGCCGCAATTCGCCGCCCTGGCCAAATTGCACGATGTCGGCGAGACCTCGCAGAACCAGCTTGGCAGCCTGATCGCCATGGACGCGGCGACGGTGAAAGGTGTCATTGACCGGCTCAAGGCGCGCGGCCTTGTCGAGCTTTCAAAGCATGAGGTCGACAAAAGGCGCCTGCTGGTCAATCTGACCGCTGAAGGCCGCAAAGCCGTCGAGCGGCTGATCCCGATCGCCCGCGAGATCACCGAGGAAACGCTGGCGCCGCTTTCGGCCAAGGAGGCCGCCATTTTCATGAGGCTTTTGGCCAAGCTGGCGTAAGCGCGGCCTTGGTCAGTGCTGCCCCTCACCTGCCTGCCGGCATCCTCTCCCCGTAGAACGGGGAGAGGGGCGCCGTCATCGACGACTTCGCCTCAGAGCCCGTGCTCCTTCAGGATCTGCGCGGCATTTTCCTTGGTGATCTTCTGTGTCGGCAGCGTGATGGTCTTTTCCACCTTCTCGCCGTTCAGGAACTTGATCGCCTGCCGCAGCCCTTCGGCACCCGGCGTCACATAGGTGAACGTCGCCGTCAGCTCGCCATTGGCAACAAGCTGCACGCCTTCATTGGGCAGGCCGTCGATGCCGATGAACTTGATGTCCTTCTCGCGTCCGACATCCTTGGCGGCAAGGTAGGCGCCGTAGGCCATCGGGTCGTTATGACCATAGACGAGGTCGATCTTCTCGTTGTTGCGCAGCGCCGTGGCCATGATGTTATAGGCCTGGTCCTGTTTCCAGTCGCCCGACTGCTTGTCGAGCAAATATTTAATGCCCGGCTCCTTGTCGGTGAATTCATGGAAGCCTTCATGGCGGTCATGTGCCGGCTGGGTGCCCATGCCGCCCCAGATCTCGACGACATTGCCTGATGCCTTGCCCTTGCCGCCGAGCAACTCGACCGCGTATTCACCGGCAGCCCGGCCGATCAGCTTGTTGTCGCCGCCGACGAACTGCGTGTAGTCCTTGGTCTCGACGTTGCGGTCGAGCACGAAGACCGGGATCTTGGCGTCGATCGCCTGCTGCACGACGCCGGTCAACCCCGCGGATTCCTTCGGCGACACCAGCAGCGCATCGACTTCCTGGCGGATCAGGTTCTCGACATCGGCGACCTGCTTTTCCGTCTTGTCCTCACCGTCGGTGATGATCAGCTCGACTTCCGGATGCTTGGCGGCCTCAGCCAGGATGTCCTTGTTGAACTGGGCGCGCCAAGGCTCGATGGTCGTCACCTGCGAGAAGCCGATCTTCCACTTCTTGCCCTGCGCGTAGGCGTTGCCGCTGGTCAGAAGCGCGGTCGTGGTCATGAGCGCCGCTGTGACAGCGGCAAGCTTCAGCAGTTCACGTCGTTTCATTTCTTGTTTCCTCCAAGATTTAGAGACGGGGTCTCTTTCGACGGCCGCTTTGCTGCGGTCGTTTCCTTGTGCGCCGTTTTTCCAAAGGGCAGGCGCAGATAGTAGAGAAGATCACCGGCATTGCGTTCCTGGACGAGCACGGTGCCGATGATGATCATCCCCTTCAGCACGAGCTGAAGGTTCGAATTGATGTTGTGCAATTGCAGGATGTTCGAGAGCAGTCCGAAGATCAGCACGCCGCAGAATGTGCCGATCAGGCTGCCGCGTCCGCCCATCAGGCTGGTGCCGCCGATGACCACGGCGGCGATGGCATCGAGCTCCAGCCCGGCGCCGGCATCCGGCTTGCCTTGCCTGTATTGCGCGACATAGAGCACTGCCGCCACGCCGGCCAGCAGCCCGGATACCGCGTAGGTGGCGATCTTGACGCGGCCGGCGGCGATGCCCGACAGCCGCGCCGCCTCTTCATTGCCGCCGATGGCGTAGACGTAGCGGCCGAACGGGGTGAAGCGCAGCACCGCGCCGTAGATCAGGATCGCTCCGAGGAAGAACAGGCCCGGCATCGGGATCACGCCGAACACCAGCGAGCGCAGCATTTCGAAATCGGCGGTGGCGTTCGACCCGGTGTAGACCGGCAGCACTGCATTGTTCTGGCCGGCGGTCAGCCGGGCGATGCCGAGCGCCGTCACCATCATCGCCAGCGTGACGATGAAAGGCTGCAGCCGCCCGGCAACGATGATGAAGCCGTTGAGCGCGCCGAACAGCAGGCCGACGCAAGGCGCCACCAGCAACACGCCGAGCACGCCGAATTTCGAGCCGACCTGCGGCAGCAGGAACCACAGCACCAGACTGCAGAGGATCACCCCGACAATGCCGGGCGTGACCAGCCCACGAACGCTGTCCAGCCTGACGGCGTGGGTGGCCTGCGGGCCGGCGCGCGATTTTTCGATGTTCAGGAAGATGAAGCGGGTGACCAGGATGCCGAGGCAAAGGGCGACCACGGCAACTGTCGGCACCCCCAGCACCGCCGCCGGCGTGACGCCCGGAACCGTCAGCAGCATGGCGCAGACCACGGTGCAGATCGCCATCAGCGAGCCGACGGAAAGATCGATGCCGCCGGTGATGATCACCGCCGTCATGCCGGTGGCGATCAGGCCGGTGGTCGACACCTGACGCAGCACATCGAGCAGATTGCCGTAGGACAGGAAGATGTTGTTGCCCTTGGAACTGATCGGCGAGCCCAGCACGCCGATCAGGAAGATGGCGATCAGGCCCCAATAGAGCTTCGTCCGCGACAGGATGTTCAAGATGCTCATGCTGCGGGTCTCGTCATGGTCCGGCGCGGCGCCGCGAGCCGCATGATGGCCTCCTCACTGGCTTGCGCGCGGGAAAGGATTCCCGTCTGGCGACCATCGGCCATGACCAGGATGCGATCGGAAAGAAGCAGCAGCTCCGGCAATTCCGAGCTGATCACGGCGATGGCGAGCCCGTCTCGCGCCAGCTTGAAGATCAGGTCGTAGATCTCCCGCTTGGCGCCGACATCGATGCCGCGTGTCGGCTCGTCCAGCAGCAGCACCCGCGGCCGCGTCGCCAGCCACTTGCCGATGACGACCTTCTGCTGGTTGCCGCCGGACAGNCCCGCGGCCGCGTCGCCAGCCACTTGCCGATGACGACCTTCTGCTGGTTGCCGCCGGACAGGGTGCCGGCCGGCTGCTCGATGGTCCCGCAGCGAATGCCGAGCGCCTTGACCGCCTGCCGCGCCAGGCCTTGCTCGGCGGCCCGCGAGCGAAGCCCGAACCGGGCCAGCGTGCCGACCAGCGGCAGCGCGACATTGTCGGTGATCGAGGCCTGAAGATGCAGGCCCTGCGTCTTGCGGTCCTCGGTCACCAAGGCGATGCCGAGCCGGCGGGCGTCGCGCGGCGAACGGATTTCCACCGGCTCGCCGTCGAGCCGGATTTCGCCGCCGGCGCGGCCGCCGCTGGAGCCGAAGATGGTCTCCAGGATTTCGGTGCGTCCCGAGCCGAGCAGTCCGCCTATCCCCAGAATTTCGCCTTCGGCAAGATCGAAGGCGACGCCGTCGAGCGCGGTGCGCCAGCCGTGGCGGTTTGGTTTCGACAGCGATAGGCCGCCTACGGAGAGAACGACCTTGCCGCTGGGACCACGCTCTTCCTGGGAAGAGGCAAGCAGGTTGCGCCCGACCATCGCCGATATGATGGTATCTTCGTCGAGCTTTGCCATCGCCTCGGTCAGCACGCGGCGTCCATCGCGAAACACGGTGACCCGGCTGGCCAGATGCATGACCTCGTCGATGCGGTGCGAGATGTAGATGATCGCCACCCCGTTGTCGGCGAGCTGGCGGATGATCCGGAACAGCCTCTGGCATTCGGCCGGCGAAAGCGCGGAGGTCGGCTCGTCCATGATCAGGATGCGCGCCGACATCGACAATGCCTTGGCGATCTCGACCAGCTGCTGCTCGCCGACACGTAGGCTGCCGACCCGCGCTTCCGGGTTGAGCTCGATGCCGAGCCTCTGCAGCAGGGCGCCTGCGGCATGGCTGCTTGCCTTGCGGTCGACGATAAGTCCGGCGATCAGCTTCTCGCGCCCGAGGAAGATATTATCGGCAACGCTGAGCTCGGGAACGAGATTGAGCTCCTGGTGGATGATGGCGATGCCGGCATGCTCGGCGTCGCGCACCCCGGCGAAACGGACCAGATGGGCATCGACGTTCACCGTTCCGTCGTAATCCGTATAGATGCCGGAGAGGATTTTCATCAGCGTCGACTTGCCGGCGCCGTTTTCCCCCATCAGCGCATGGATCTCGCCGCGCCGCAGCTCGAAGCCGACATCGACAAGTGCGGCGATGCCACCGAAGGTCTTGGAGATGTGCTCGGCGCTCAGAACGACAGCCGAGCGGCCGGCGGCCGCATCATCTCCGGACGTGATGGAATTGCCATGCTCCATGACAAGAACGGCCTCCCTTCCGTTGTCGTCGAACATCTCAAACGCTAATCTAAACGTTTCGAACATGTCAAGTCGCTATCTAATGAGGCGGGATTGATGCATTTCAATTCTTGCACAAATCCGCAGGATTCCTTAGGTATTGCAGCCAGAGGGCGATGAAACGTTTCGAAAATGATGGCGTCAGGACGAAAAAAGCAGCGAAAGTCCACGGCCCCCACCATGCTGCACGTGGCTGAAGTGGCGCGTGTTTCGGTCGCCACCGTCTCGGCGCTGATCAACGGCACCGCGACCGTCAGTCCCGAGCTCAGCCAGCGCATCGAACAGGCGATCCGCGACATCGGCTACAAGCGCAACGCGATCGCCCGCAGCCTGAAGATGGGCACGACCCGCACCATCGGGCTGACCGTTCCCCACATCACCAATCCGTTCTTCACCGATGTCGTTTCGGTCATCCAGCAGGCATTCGACCGCGCCGGCTATGCGGTCATGCTGTGCTGCACGGACGAGGACCTGAACACGCAGGACGACCAGATCAGGCTGCTGCTCGACCGAATGGTCGACGGACTGATTGTTGCGCGCGTCGGCGACGGCGCGATCCTGAAGAGAATTGTCGACGACGCCAACGTGCCGGTGGTGCTGCTCGACCGCGTTTGCGAAGGCGTCGATACCGACGCGGTCGTTCTCGACAACCAGCGCGCGGTGTTCGACGCCATCACCTATCTGATCGATCTCGGCCACCGGCGGATCGGCTACATCTCCGGCTCGTTCGACATCTCGCCCATGCATGATCGCATGACGGGATATCGCGAGGCGCTCCAGGCTGCCGGCCTGCCGGTCGAGAGCGAGCTTGTCCGCTTCGGCAATTTCCATGAAGTCGACGGCTACAACGCGACAATGCAGCTGCTTTCGCTGCACGACCGCCCGAGCGCGATCTTCTCGGCCAACAACCCGATGGTGATCGGCACCATGAAGGCGATCCGCGATATCGGGCTGTCCTGCCCCGAGGACATTTCGGTCGCCTGCTTCGACGATTTTCCGTGGTCGGACGTGTTCCAGCCGCAATTGACCACGGTCGCACAACCGGTCAAGGCGATCGGTGAGCAGGCGGCCAATCTGCTGCTCGACCGGCTCGCCGGAAACAGGGACGCGCCGCCGCGCAAGCTGACGCTCAAGGGACGCCTGATGATCCGCAATTCATGCCGGCCGCTGGGCGCGCCGCTGGGGGCGATCGCACAAAGCGTCAGCGCCTAACGCGCCTTCGCAGCCTCGCAAAAAAGTCAGGCAGCTTCCGACAGCGATTTGTGGACGTCGGCCAGGATCTCGAAGGATCGCACCCGCGCTGCGTGGTCGAAAATCTGCGCGGTGACCATCAGCTCGTCGGCGCCGGTGCGCTGCGCGAACGCCTCGATGCCTTGCCTGACCGTTTCCGGGGCGCCGACGACGGCGCAGGACAGCGCTTGGCCGAGCATGGTTTTGGCCATCGGGTCGAGGTCGCGCTCATATCCGTCGACCGGCGGCGGCAAGCGGCCGGGCCGGCCTGTGCGCAGATTGACGAAGGCCTGCTGCAGCGAGGTGAACAACAGCCGCGCTTCGGCGTCGGAGGGTGCAGCGAACACGTTGAGGCCGAGCATGACATAGGGCTTGTCGAGCTGTTTCGAGGGCTGGAAGCGCGAGCGATAGATCTCCAGTGCGTGGTCGAGTTCGGCCGGCGCGAAATGCGAGGCGAAGGCGTAGGGCAGGCCGAGCATGGCTGCGAGCTGCGCACCATAGAGGCTCGAGCCCAGAATCCAGATCGGCACCTGCTCGCCCTCGCCGGGCACGGCGCGGATACGCTGACCGTCTTCGGCCGGCTGGAAATAGCCCATCAGTTCGATGACATCCTGCGGGAAACTGTCGGCGCCGGCGTCGAGGTTGCGGCGCAGCGCACGCGCCGTGCCCATGTCGGTGCCCGGCGCCCGGCCGAGGCCGAGGTCGATGCGGCCTGGATGCAACGCGTTAAGTGTGCCGAACTGCTCGGCAATGACCAGCGGCGAATGGTTGGGCAGCATGATGCCGCCGGCTCCGACGCGTATCGTTGTGGTGCCGCCGGCGACATGGGCAATGACGACGGAGGTGGCGGCGCTGGCGATGCCCGGCATATTGTGATGCTCGGCCAGCCAATAGCGCCTGTACCCCAGCCGCTCGGCATGGCGGGCGAGATCGAGCGAATTGGTGAGCGATTGCGAAGCGTTGCTGCCTTCGACGATCGGCGACAGGTCGAGAACCGAAAGTGCGGTCATGGGCGGGGATCCTGTGGACGGGAGGGATGTAGGAACCGACCGCGACGGCCGCAAATTCAAAAAATTGAACTGACGCCCATGAGTCCACTCAAGCAAAAAGGGACGCTCTGGAATTTAGTATCCACGGCTGCCTGCCGCAGCTTATCCCGCTTCTCGGATCATGCGCCCGCAGCCGTGTCGGTTTCTGAAATCTCTTCGTCCTCAACCGCCGTATGTTGCGCCGCCAGGAAATTGCCGACATGGCTGAGCTCGTCGAAATGATCGCAGAACACCTTGATGACGACCAGCAGCGGCACCGCCATCAGCGCGCCGACGAAACCCCACAGCCAGGACCAGAAGGCAATGGCGATGAGGATCGCCACGGCGTTGATCTCTAGGCGCCGGCCAACCACCGTCGGCGTCACGAATTGGCCCTCGACGGTATCGCACAACAGCACGAAGGCCGGCGCCAGCAGCGCGTAGGAGATGCTGTCGAAGCTGATCAGCGCGATGATCGTGACAAGCGTGATTGTAATCAGCGCCCCGATATAGGGCAGGAAATTGAGCAGAGCCGCTGCTGCGCCCCAGACCTGCGGGTTGGGCATGCCGAGTGCCCATAGGCCGAGTCCGATGACCACGCCCAGGCATGTATTGATGATGGCGACGGTAAGCAGATAGTGCGAGATTTCACGTTCGACGTCATAGACGACGCGCAGTGCCCGCTTCTTATCGCTGAGACTGGGGAAGGATTCGACGATCTTCTCATAGAACATCGTGCCGGACGCGAGCAGGAACAGCGACAGGACGAAGACGATGATGAGGCTGGTGCCCGCCGACAGCAAATTGCCGGCGGCTTGCGAGAGGATGCCCGATTGCGCCATGGCTACCCTCTGGACGCCCGGCCCTTGGGAGGTCTGCGTCAGTCCCTCTATCTGCCGCGAAATCTCCATGATCCTTTCGAAAGGACGCCGCAGTTGCGCGAGACGTTCGGTCAGCTGCTGGCCAATCACCGAGGTGTTGTTGATGAGGTCGATGACCGGGCCGCTGAGCAGATAGCCGGCCACGGCAAGGATGCTGACCGACAGCACCACCAGCAGTGTCGCCGATAGCACATCGGGCATGCCGTGTTTGCGCAGGAAGCGGACGATCGGCGTCAGCGTCAGCGCCAGCAGGAAAGCCAGGATGACCGGCATGAAGAAGGCACGGGCGAAGGAGAGCGCGTAGATCGCCATAAGGATGAAGATGCCGACTAGCAGCGAACGTATCAGGTGCATGTCCGCACGCGCCTCGACGCGCGGATCGGGGCTCTCGGCAGCGCCCGAAGCGGCGGGTTCGGCTTTCATTCTGGCCCTCGGCGGCACACTGCGATTGGTGTACGCTGTTGGCGGAAACGCCTTTGCGGCTTCAAGGTTCCGTTGGAGCGACGTGCGTCCACTTGGACGCTCAAAGTACGCTCTAACGCTTTGAATTTACCATCGGCCCGAAAATCGATTCCGATTTTCGGCCGATGCGTTAGCCGGCGCTGACGATGACCTTAGGCCCTACCTGGCCGGCGAGTCAGGCGGCCGGCGCGGCAACGGTGGGGATCGCCTTCGCCGTTTCCTTGCGCACGATCGGTGCCACCTTGGTGCCGTAGAGTTCGATCGCCTTCATGATCTTGGCGTGCGCCATGGTGCCGATCGCCATTTGCAGCAGGAAGCGGTCGTTGCCGAATATCCTGTGCTGGGCAACGATCTTTTCGGCCACCTGTTCGGGGTTGCCGACGAACAGCGCGCCGTTCGGGCCGCGCGACTGGTCGAAATGTGCTCTCGACGTCGGACCCCAGCCGCGCTCGCGGCCGATGCGGTTCATCACCTCGGCCTGCGGCCCATAAAAATCGTCGGCCGCCTGGTCGGTGGTCGCGGCAATGAAGCCGTGCACGTTGAGGCTGGTGGCCAGACCAGCCGGATCGTTGCCAGCCCGTTTGGCCGCTTCCCTGTAAATATCGAACAGCGGCGCGAACCGCGCCGGCTCGCCGCCGATGATGGCCAGCGCCAGCGGCAGCCCGAGCGCACCGGCCCGCGCGGCGGATTGCGGCGTGCCGCCGATCGCGATCCAGATCGGCAATCTGTCCTGGAACGGGCGGGGGTAGACGCCGCGATCGTTGATCGGAGCGCGCAGCCTGCCCGACCAGCTCACCTTGACATGATCGCGGACGGCAAGCAGCAGATCGAGCTTTTCGGCAAAGAGCTCGTCATAGTCCTCAAGATCGTAGCCGAACAGCGGAAAGGATTCGATGAACGAGCCGCGCCCAGCCATAATCTCGGCCCGGCCGCTGGAAAGAAGGTCGAGCGTTGCAAACTGCTGGAAGACACGGACCGGATCGTCGGATGACAGTACAGTGACCGCGCTGGTCAGCTTTATGCGCCTGGTGCGTTCGGCCGCCGCGGCCAGGGCCACGACTGGCGCTGAAGCCGCATAATCGGGACGGTGATGCTCGCCCAACCCAAACACGTCGAGGCCGACCTGGTCGGCCAGCTCGATCTCCTCGATCAGGTTGCGCAGCCGCTCATGCGCACCGATGGCGCCTGGGCCTGATTCCGGGCTGACGTCGGCGAAGGTGTAGAGACCGAGTTCCATCATCTGTCATCCTGGTGTTTTGTTCTGGTGTTTTGTTTTTCGCGCTACAGGTAGCGACCAGTCCGCCGCGCCGCCAGAGGGTCGGATGGTGAACAGTGCATGTCCGTTTCAGCCGAATTCAGCCGAAAAGGCGTCTCCCGGCTGCAACAGCTCAGAATTTCATGGCTGGCATACCGTTTTGGCGCTTGAACTCTGGGTTTTCACGCGTATGTAAGCCTCGCAAATTGACTCCAGGGAAGTGGACTTGGCTATCTATAGGGAAAAAGACGTTTTCGAGCGGCGCAATGCCGCAAACGAGGCAAAGAAGGCGCTTCTCGAGCGCTTCAAGGCAAAGCCGGCAGCGGACGATCCAGCGGTGCTGGCACGACAGGCCGAACGCAAGGCGATCCTCGAAGCCCGTGCGATACGCGAGGCCGAAAAGGCCAGGCTGAAGCAGGAGAAGCTGGCGCGCGAAGCGGCCGAAAAGGCCGAGCGCGAAGCTGCTGCCGAAGCCGCGCGGATTGCTGCGGAAGAAGCGGCGCAGGCGGAAGCGAAGATCCGGGAAGCCGAAGAGAACGAGCGCATCGCTCGTTTGCTTGCCGACGAGGCCGAGCGCAAAGCCAAGCGCGACGCGCGCTATGCGGCGCGCAAGCAGCGCACCGGCAGGACGCCTCCGGGCTTTTCCGCTCGCTAGCGCTCCAAGCGCGATTCACCAATCAAATTCAGGGCCGCCTTGCAGCGGCCCTGAAGGCGTTTGTGCTGCTGCCTTGCAGCAAGAACTAGGTCGCGAGTTTCAATCCCATGATGCCGCAGACGATGAGTGCGATGCAGGCCAGCCTGATCGCGGTCGCAGGCTCACCGAGCAGCCAGATGCCAAGCAGCGCCGTGCCGACGGTGCCGATGCCGGTCCACACCGCGTAAGCCGTGCCGACCGGCAGCGTCTTCAGCGCCAGTCCGAGCAAGGCGAGACTGACGACCATTGAGGCAACCGTCAGGACGGTCGGAAGCGGCTTCGAAAAACCGTCAGTGTATTTGAGGCCGATCGCCCAGCCGATCTCGAACAGGCCAGCGAAGAAGAGAAGAATCCACGACATCGGAACGCTCCATTGGATTGCGGGTCGTCCCGGTCTTTTCGGAAAGCGCGAAGTCGTCTTCGCGGCATTGATTCAGAAATGCCCAATCAACAGCAGCGCCGACAGCACTTCAGGACCAGTCGCTGAATGTCGATGGTCCTGGAATGCCGTCGGTCATGACTGCGCCGAAACGCCGAGGCTTACTTGTCCTTGAGTTTGGTCGCCTTGACGGGCGGCGCTTTCAGGGTCGGGGCAGCGGCAGGTTTCTTCGCGTCCTTCTTCGGCTTGCGGGCTTCCTTGCCCGCCTTCATCGCACCTTTAGCCATGATTCGTTTCCTCCAATTGTGGCAAGCGAAATGAACCAAGAGAAACGCTCGACCGCAAGAGGCATAATCTGGCGCCGGCGCCAGCCGTTGGCTGTCAACCGTTTCTAAATCGCTCGTAAACCGCGCTGGTCCGTGCGATGATCTTTTTTGCGCTGCAGCAACGGCCCGTGCCTTCGCCGGGTGGTGATCCGGCAGGACGGTCAGGACGATAATGCGAATCCATATCGGCTGCGAGATGAGCTTCGACTTTCCGCAGGAAACGCCGCTGATCGCGATGCTCAACGTTCACTATTCCCGCGCGTCCGATCTCGAGCGGCCGGATTTCCTGACTTCGAACCCACCGGTGCCGATCGAGAGCTACCGCGACAGTTTCGGCAATTGGTGCAACCGCCTTGTCGCCCCTCCCGGTCGCTTCACCTTCGGCACGGACGCGGTGATCCGCGATCCCGGAAGTTTTGAGATGGGCGATCTGCTGGCGTGGCAGCACGAGGTGCGCGACCTGCCGTCGGAGACGCTGCTGTTCCTGCTGCCGAGCCGCTATTGCGAGAGCGACGTGCTGGCGAACGAGGCGTGGCGGCTGTTCGGCCACTCACCGCTCGGTATTCCACGCGTGCAGGCGGTCTGCGATTTCGTCCACAACCACATCATCTTCAACTACGGCAACGCGCGGCCGACGCGCACGGCAGCAGAGGCCTATCGTGAGCAAAGCGGCGTTTGCCGCGACTTTGCCCATCTCGCCGTCGCCTTCTGCCGCGCCTTGAATATCCCGACACGCTATTGCACCGGATACATCAGCGACATCGGCTTGCCGAAACCGTGGTCGGACATGGATTTCGCTGCCTGGATGGAGGTCTATCTCGGCGGCCGCTGGCATGCCTTCGATCCGCGCAACAATGCGCCGCGCATCGGCCGCATCCTGATCGCCTCCGGCCGCGACGCAGCCGATGTGCCGCTGACCCATATCTTCGGGCCGGGTATGCTGGCCGGTTTCAAGGTCTGGACTGATGAAATCATCGAACAGGCGTCGGCGCCGCAGTCTTGAACCACAGCATGCTTCGCGCGTTGTGATTGCCGGTGGAGCTTCGGCCGGTGCGCCGTTAAGCTCCAACGCGTCGAGGCTCGGCTGAAGGGAGGAGCGAAGATGAAAATCGACGGCGGGTGCCATTGCGGCGCCATCACTTACGAGGCGGAGGTCGATCCGGACAACACCAGTATTTGTCACTGCATCGATTGCCAGCAGCTGACCGGAACAGCGTTTCGGGTGACCGTGCCGGCGCCGGAGGAGCACTACCGGATCACCAAGGGCACGCCGAAGATCTACATCAAGACCGCAGCGAGCGGCGCCAGGCGCGCCCAGGCCTTTTGCGGCGAATGCGGTACGCACCTCTATGCCACGTCGGTTGGCGACGGGCCGAAAGTCTACGGCATCAGGGTCGGCACGGCGCGGCAGCGCGAACAACTGATCCCGAGAAAACAGATCTGGCACCGCTCGGCGCTGCCTTGGCTGCCGGAGTTCGAAGGCACGATGATCGTCGAGGAGCAGTAGCCTCTCAGTCGTCGCCTTCGACGACCCTTAGCCTCAGCTGGCCGGTCTTGGAGTCGGCGACGCGCGCACCCGCTTCGGTCTTCGCACTGGCCGCCGATCCGGCGTCGCCCTCCGTCGGCTGCGCGCCGAACTCCAGCGCCTCGATCTTTTGGCCGCGCTTGGTCACCTTCGACGTCGAGACGAGAATATCGTCGATATCCTTGGCCGACTGGCCGAAATGGCTCTGCAGCTTGCGCACCCGCTCGTCGAGGCGCGAGACATCCTCCATCAGCCGGATGACTTCGCCCTGGATCAGATGCGCCTGCTCGCGCATGCGGGCGTCCTTGAGAATCGCCTGGATGACCTGGATCGACAGCATCAGCAGCGACGGCGAGACGATGACGATGCGGGCGCGGTGCGCCTTGTGGACAATCCCCTCGAAATTCTCGTGGATCTCGGCGAATACCGATTCCGACGGCACGAACATGAAGGCGGTGTCCTGCGTCTCGCCCTGGATCAGGTATTTGTCGGAAATATCGCGGACATGCACCTCGATGTCACGCCGAAACGCTTGTGCCGCGACCTTCTGCAAATCGACGCCTTCGGCGGCACGGATGGCGTTCCAGGCTTCCAGCGGAAACTTGGCGTCGATGGCGAGTGCGGGCGCGCCATTCGGCATCTTCACCAGGCAGTCAGGCCGGCTGCCGTTCGACAGGGTCGCCTGGAATTCATAGGCGCCGTGCGGCAGGCCGTCGGCGACGATCGCCTCCATGCGCGACTGGCCGAAGGCGCCGCGCGTCTGTTTGTTGGAGAGGATTGCCTGAAGTTGCACGACTTGGCTGGCGAGCGACTGGATGTTGCCTTGCGCTGTATCGATGACCGCCAGCCGCTCCTGCAGTTTGGCGAGGCTTTCATGCGTCGATTTCGTCTGCTCGGTCATGGTCTGGCCGAGACGGCCGGTCATCGCGTCGAGACGCTGGCCGATCGACTGCGTGAGTTCGGCCTGCCGCGCCCCGAACACTTCGGCGATGGCGCCCATGCGGCCCTGCATCTCGGCCTGGCTTGCCAGGATGCCGGCCATCCGCGCCTCGGCGTCGCGGGCGTGGTCGGCGGCTTCCGCGGCAGCCACCGCACGCGCCTTGGCCGAGCGCCAGAGCGCGACGACGAGCGCCACGAACAGGCCCAGGAACAGGACCGCGCCGAATGCCAGCGCGTGGCCGAGCGTGATCGTGGTGGCGCCGAGCCGGGCGATCGGTTCGGACAGGATGGTGGTCAGGTCGTTCATATCGGACAGCATAAATGATTCGGCCTGACGACACAGATCAAAACGTGAACGCCGCTGCAAATGCCCCGGTTGACGCTTTTCGTGCGAGGTCTTAGGTGAGACGCCATGTCGATCAAGCCGCTCATCATCCTTCCCGATCCCGTCCTGCGCCAGGTTTCGAAACCGGTCGAGCGCGTCGACGGCGCCTTGCGCAAACTGGCCGACGATATGCTGGACACGATGTATGATGCGCCGGGCATTGGTCTGGCGGCGATCCAGATCGGCGAACCGCTGCGCATGCTGGTGATCGACCTCGCCAAGGAAGACGAGCCGCCGGCGCCGCATGTCTTCATCAATCCCGAGATTTTTGAGAGCGCCGATCAGCGCTCGGTCTACGAGGAGGGGTGCCTGTCGATCCCGGATTACTATGCCGAGGTCGAGCGCCCTGCCGCCGTGCGGGTGAAATATCTCGATCGCGACGGCAAGCTGCAGGAGATCGAGGCCGAAGGGCTGATGGCGACTTGCCTGCAGCACGAAATCGACCATCTCAACGGCGTTCTGTTCATCGACCACATCTCGAAGCTGAAGCGCGACATGGTGGTGAAGAAGTTCAAGAAGCTCGCCAGGGACAAACCATCAGGCAGCAAGGCGCCGGGCAAGTTAGTGGGATAGGGCGATACTCGCGCAGTTTGATGCTGAACTTTTCGAAGATGTTGGCGGGACAGCGCCCCTCTACCCTGTTCCAGATCAGGAAATGGAGACGCCGATGAGCGACATGCTGATCAGAAATATTCCCGAACCCTTGAAGCGGGAAATCGAGCAGGCGGCGCGTAAGAGCGGCCAGAGCCTGTCGGGCAAGGCGATAGCTCTTCTGCGCGAAGGCATGGTCGCCGAAAGGCAAGCCAGGCTGGAGCCGGGTCTTTCGGCATGGGACGCTATTCGCGCGACTTTCGCTGCTGAAAACGCAATTGGCGATGAATTCGCCAAGATCATGAACGAAATCGAAGCAGAAAGGAAACGCGACTTCGGTCGCCGACCCGCAAAGTTCGCGACTTCGACTGAGCCGACTTAACGGCCAGACGAAGACCGGACCCGGAACAAAATGCCCTTGCGCGTCATCTTCATGGGTACGCCCGAATTCTCGGTGCCGACGCTGCGGGCGATCGCGGATGCCGGACATGAGATTGGAGCCGTCTACACTCAGCCGCCGCGCGCCGCCGGTCGCCGGGGGCTGGAACTGACGCCGTCGCCGGTGCAGCGCGAGGCCGAGCGGCTGGGCCTCGAGGTGCGGACGCCGGTGTCGCTGAAGAACGAGACCGAGCAGCAGGCGTTCCGCGCCTTGCGGGCCGATGTCGCCGTCGTCGTCGCCTATGGCTTGCTGTTGCCCAAACCCATTCTCGAGGCGCCGCGGCTTGGCTGCCTCAATGGTCACGCGTCGCTGTTGCCACGCTGGCGCGGCGCCGCCCCTATCCAGCGCGCCATCATGGCCGGCGATACCGAGACAGGCATGATGGTGATGCGGATGGAAGAGGGCCTGGACACCGGCCCGGTGGCGATGGCCGAAAAATGCGCCATCGGCCCCGATATGACGGCCGACGAACTGCATGATCGGCTGATGCACATTGGCGCCGCGCTGATGGCGGAAGCGCTGGCTCGTCTGGAACGGGATGCCCTGACTTTTACCGCACAGGCGACGGAGGGGGTGACCTATTCCAAAAAGATCGATAAAGCGGAGACGCGCGTGGACTGGACGCGGCCTGCTGGCGAAGTCCACGATCATATTCGCGGCCTGTCGCCCTTTCCCGGCGCATGGTGCGAGATCGAAATTGGCGGCCGCCTGGAGCGGCTGAAACTGCTTCGCTCGATGCTTTCGCAAGGCGCCGGCGAGCCGGGAGGAATTCTCGACGACCGGCTGACGGTCGCCTGCGGGTCAGGCGCGATCAGGTTGGTCGAAGTTCAACGTGCGGGCGGAAAGCCCATTGCCGCGCAGGAATTTCTGCGCGGGGCCAAGCTCGAAAAAGGAATGAAATTCTCATGAGCATGATGTCGATACGCGCGGCGACGCCGCGGGACCGCGAGGCGATCCGCCTGGTCGAGGAACACGCATTCGGCCAGCAGGCGGAGGCCGGCCTGGTCGACGCGCTGGTCAGCGGCGGCGATGCCGTCGTCGAACTGGTGGCGGAAGAAGATGGACAGGTGGTCGGCCATATCCTGTTTTCGCGGCTTTTCGTGCAGAACGGCGGCAAGAGCTTTCCGGCGGTAGCTCTGGCGCCTCTGGCTGTCGAGCCGTCATTCCATGGCACCGGCATCGGCGGTGCGCTGGTCCGCGAGGCGCATATCCGCCTGAAGGACGCCGGCGAGGTGCTGGCGGTGGTGCTTGGCGATCCCGCATATTATGGCCGCTTCGGCTACAGTCACGCGCGCGCCGAAAAATTCGAAAGCGAGTTCCAGGGCGAAGCGCTGCAGGCGCTGGTCTGGGGCGAAGCGCCTGAGACCGGCAAGCTGGTCTACGCTTCGGCTTTCGGCACCGCGCTCGCCGCCTAACCTCATCCTTCTTAGGAATGCCGCGTTTTCGCCTCGACATCGAATATGACGGCAGCCTCTATGCCGGCTGGCAGCGCCAGGCAGACCAGCCTTCGGTGCAGCAGGCGATCGAACAGGCGATCGAGAAATTCTGCGGCGAACAGGTCTCGCTGCGCGGCGCCGGCCGCACCGATGCCGGCGTCCATGCGACCGGTCAGGTGGCGCATGTCGATCTCGTCAGGGCGTGGCCTGATGACAAGGTTCGCGATGCCGTCAACGCCCACCTGCAAACGGCCAAGGCGCGCGTCGCCATCCTCAAGGCGGCTGTGGTGCCGGATAGCTTCGATGCGCGTTTCTCGGCGATCGGCCGCCACTATCTCTACCGCATCGTCAACCGGCGCGCGCCGGCGGCGCTCGACAAGGGCAAGATCTGGAGGGTGCCGAAGCGGCTCGACGCCGAGGCCATGCACGAAGCGGCAAAGGTGCTGCTGGGGCGGCATGATTTCACCACGTTCCGATCGACCCAGTGCCAGGCCGACAACCCGATCCGGACGCTCGACCGGCTGGATGTCAGTCGGCTGGGTGACATGATCGAAGTGCGAGCCTCGGCGCGCTCGTTCCTGCACAATCAGGTGCGTTCGATGGTCGGCTCGCTGAAGCGCGTCGGCGAAGGCGGCTGGACAATTGCCGACCTGAAAGCGGCGCTCGACGCGCGCGACCGTGCAGCCTGTGGCCAGGTGGCGCCGCCCGACGGACTTTTTCTTATCGGTGTGGACTACCCGCAGGCGGCACACGACTGAGTAAAAATCAGTCCTCGTCGTCTTCAACCAATTGTGGGAGTTGGCGCTGCCCCTCATCGCCCTGCTGGGCACTTCTCCCCGTATAGTGCGGGGAGAAGAGGCTGGCCGCAGCCGCAGCATCCTTCTTGCAACGTCTGTGGTTGGCAAAATCGTTGATGAGAGCTGCCCTCTCCCCGTCACTATACGGGGAGAGGATGCCGGCAGGCAGGTGAGGGGCGGCGCCAACGTCAGCAAGCGAAACCACACCGGGAATTCGGACAAATTCACTTGGATGCTTCAAGTGCCGGTTCCGCTCGGCGCAACGATGCCGAGCAGCGCCTGCAGCACGAACAGAACGACCAGCGACGCCACGAACATTCCGGCGAAGACAGCGCTGCCGACAGCCGCGCCCCTGCCGATGGCAACGTTTGTCATCCGCCAGGTCAGGATCATCGACAGCGCGAACAAAAGCAGCGACGCCAGTACGGCGAACTCGTTGGTGGACGGCAGGAAAAGCCTAATCAACGCCGCTGGCAGCATCATCCAGGCGATGATCGCCGACGCCCAGTTGCTGGCGACGACATAGTGGACGAAACGCCCGCCGATGCCGGCGCGCGGCGCGACGAGGGCAAGGCCGACAAGCGGCAACACCCAGACGCCGATGTCGACTGTCGCCAGACGGATCAGCATGCTGAAGCGTCCGGCGAATGCATTCGGATCGCCGATCTCGTTGGCGAGGCCGACCCAACCGACGATCAGCGCCGGTGCCGCGACGACGATGGCGAAGAAGGAATTCCAGAAACCGTCGGCCGAAAGGTCGAACTGGCGCAGCCCATCGGCCTTGCCGAGCATCAGTCGCCAGGCGCCGTTGAGCGAAGCATAGGTTTCATCCGACGAAAGCATGATTACGATGCGCCTTGCTCGAACCAGTCTTCGATGAAGCGCTGATAGATCTGCGTCAGCGTCTCGAGGTCGGCAAGTGCGACGCGCTCATCGACCATGTGCATGGTCTTGCCGACCAGCCCGAACTCGACCACCGGACAATGATCCTTGATGAAGCGTGCGTCGGAGGTGCCGCCGGAGGTGGAAAGCGCCGGCTTCCTGCCGATCACCGCCTTGACCGAACCGCTCAGTGCTTCGATCAGCCGCTCGTCGCGGGTGAGGAAGACGTGGCTCGGCCGGTCGCGCCAGGCGAGTTCGTAATCGACCGGCGTCGTCTTGCCGGCCCGGTATTTCTTTCGCTTCGCCGCCTTGTCGAGACGGTTGTGGATTTCCGCCTGGATGGTCTCGGCGGTCCATGTGTCGTTGAAGCGGATGTTGAAGGTGGCGGTCGCCTTTGCCGGAATAACATTGGTGGCCGGATTGCCGACGTCGATCGAGGTCACCTCCAGATTGGTCGGCTGGAAGTCCTTGGTGCCCTTGTCGAAGACTGGCTGCAGCAAGGCTTCGACCAGCGTCATCAGGCCGCGCACCGGATTGTCGGCGAGCTGCGGGTAGGCGGCGTGGCCTTGGCGGCCGTTGACGATGATGCTGCCGGACAAAGAGCCGCGCCGGCCGATCTTGATCATGTCGCCCAGCGCATCGGGATTGGTCGGCTCGCCGACGATCGACGCATCCCATTTTTCGCCCTTGGCGACCGCCCATTCGAGCAGCTTTGTCGTGCCGTTGATGGCCGGCCCTTCTTCGTCGCCGGTGATCAGCAGCGAGACCGAGCCTTTCAGGCCGCCTTTCGACTCGAGATGGCGCGCCACGGCGGCGATGAAACAGGCGATGCCCCCCTTCATGTCGACGGCACCGCGACCGAACATCTCGCCCTTGGCGATCTCGCCAGCGAAAGGCGGATGCGTCCATGAGATCTCGTCGCCGACCGGCACCACGTCGGTATGCCCGGCGAACATCAGGTGCGGACCGTTGCCGGAGCGCCGCGCATAGAGATTTTCGATATCGGGCGTGCCGTCCTCCGAGAACACCGGGCGCTCGACGGAAAAGCCGAGTGGTTTCAGCATTGTTTCCAGCGTGCTCAGTGCCCCGCCCTCGATGGGTGTCACGGAGGGGCAGCGGATGAGGGCGGCGAGATTTCCAGCGGGATCGGTCGGCAACGTCATGGGCAAAAGCGTTAGTCGAAAGCGCAAGGCCTGTCACGGCCAGACATAAGGGACAGCCATCCCGCCGACACTATGGTTTTCGTGGCGTATTGTCGCAGGCCTGATGCATGTCGCCCAAAAGGCATGGCCTTGGGCTTGACCGGTGCGGGCGCAGCGGTTTTGGGCAAATGCGCATAAAACAAACAAAGGCTTGAAGTGCGTCGCAGGAGTCGCTTCAGACGCGACGCACTTAGGCGGGATACGAGATATTGCATGGACTGAGCGACAAAAGGCCCAATAATCGCTGTGGTCAGTTCGCGGCCCGCACATGCGCCCGGTAACGGCCCTTTCCGGTGCGTTTGGCTTCATAGAGCGCGTGATCGGAGCAGGTGAGAAGAAGTTCCGGCTCGCCGCCGTCGGCAGGCGCGAAGGCACTTCCAATGCTCAACCCGATGGGTATTGCGGTGCCCACGCCAAGGTCGAAAGGTACCGAAATCTTCTCAATGGCGCGCTTTGCCAGGAGGGTGGCTTCGATCTCGGATGTGTCGGGCAGCAGGATCACGAATTCGTCGCCGCCGATGCGAAAGACCATATCCCCCGGTCGGAAAGCGCGCTTCAATCGTTCGGCCACCTTGCGCAGCAGCATGTCGCCGACCGCGTGGCCGAAGCGGTCATTGACGTGTTTGAAGCCGTCGAGGTCCATGCTGAGAACGGCAAACGGCCTACCGCCGTTTGCTGCCGGCGCCGCAAGCTCGCTGCACATGCCGCGCAGTTTCTCCTGAAGGAAGATGCGGTTGGGCAGGCCGGTCAGCGCGTCCTTGATCGCCAGATCGCGATTGTCCAGTTCGGCGCGGATCATGCGGGCGTTGATCGCATGATTTTGAAGCAGCACGATGATGACGCCGGCCACATAGAAAGGCACTTGAAATCCGACGATCGACATTCCGGGCGCCGGAGATAACAGCGCGCCAACTAGGAAAGGCAGGCTTACCGCCAGCATGACGAATATGGCGTAGCGCGGGGTCGCTGCGTTGCGCGACGACACCACGCCGACGACGCCTGCGACGTTCAAGGCAGCCAGCACGGCAAGCGCCATATCCCCGCTGACGACGCAGCCATAGCAGCCGAGGCCGAAAATCACCGACCATGACCCACCGGCGGCCATGAGGCCTGCCAGCGGCCCCGTTCCCCCGCGCTTGCGGGTCCGCTCACATTCCCGCATCAGCAGGAAGCGGACGGCAAACAGAATGAGGTCGGCCGCCATCCAGGCGTAGGGCCACCGGTCGCCGGTGGAGACAGTGGCGCCGACTGCCAGCACCAGGACACTGATGGTGCCGAACAGGACAGCGAATTTGCGCTCGAAAGTGGCGTCGAGAAGCCGCGCGCGGACAGCTTCCGGTTCCGCTCTGATCGGCGAAGAAAACCAGGCGAACAGCCGCGCGCCGGCGCTTCGCTTTCCGCGCGTTTTCGGGTTGGCCAGGGGTTCGTCGTGTGCCAGTCGAGTGCTCCGTGCCGGTCGACACAGTCTTCACAGGGCTTGCTGGACCAAGGTGATTAAGATTAGCTTAGGTACTTGCACGAGCCGACCGCAATGGATGGTCGATCAGCGTGATCTTTTGCCAGATCTTTCGCGACAGATTGGAGCCCAATGACTCGATGTCGTTGACGCCATCGACGACCACATCGTCGTTGACCGATTGCGCGAACAGCGCGGCGATCTTGCCGGTGATCGACAGCATTTCGGAGCAATAGTCGAGGTAGCGCGCGAGATCGGCACGGTCGGTTATGCGTGCCGGTGAATGCGATGTCGGCTTGAAATCGGTTGAAAGCGCTGCCGGATCCTTGGTCAGCTGATGCATGTCGATGACATGGATCAGCGATCGCAAGCCATGAAGCTTGCGAAACACCTGCTTGCGCTTGATGCGCTCCTCGGTCCGGATCAAGGCCAGGAAGCCGAGCATCGCGAGGATGATCATGTTGATCAAGGATTCGATGCCTTGCACCGACTGGATGGCGTCGTGGGTTCCCGAGATGCGGCCGAGCGGCAGGATGGTGCCGACGAACAGGAACATCACCGCGCCGGCGGCAATGGTGACGATGACGACGCCGCGCAGCCACCAGATCGGCGCTTCCAGCGCCTTCGCCGCCTTGGCCAGATCACGCGACAGCGACACAAGTTCGATGGCGACGCCACGCAAGCCGGTATCGGGAAACCGCTCGGCGACGCGTTTTTCCAGTCGCTCGGCTGTTTCGATGATCAGTTTCGCATCAAGCGTGCGGTAGCGCATGGCTAGAGACCCGCCCGGCGCTCAGGATTCGGCCGGCGCATTGGTGCGTTTGCCGTAGCGGTTGGGTCCGGGATCACTTTTGAAAAAGGCCAGAATGACAAGGAGAATGGCGCCGACGATGAGAGAGATCAATGCGTAGTAGGTAGGCTTGCCGAAATCATGGAACCGCTTCGCCGTTAGCGCAAAGGTCGACCATGTCGAGACGACCACAGCGATCCACCAGGCGAGCGCCCAGTACTGACTTGCAGCAGTGCCCAACGGCGTTCGCGAGAACTGGTAGAGCAGGAAAAGCTGAGTGAGGAGCGGCAGAAGACCCGCCAAAACATAGGCGCTGGGGTTCACTCGCCCGGAAAGGCTGAAGAAAAGCCATAGAAATCGAGGTCTGTCGAGCAAGCGGGTAGGTCCGTTTTTATTGAAAAGATCAATCGCGAAGCAGTTCATTGATCGAGGTTTTGGAACGGGTCCTGGCATCGACCCGCTTGACGATGACGGCGCAGTAGAGGCTCGGACCGGGCTCGCCATTGGGCAAAGGCTTGCCGGGCATCGAGCCGGCGACAACGACGGAATTGGCTGGCACTTCGCCGTAGAAAACCTCGCCGGTGGCACGGTCGACGATCTTGGTCGACTGGCCGATGAAGACGCCCATGCCGAGCACCGAGCCTTCGCGCACGATGCAGCCTTCGACCACTTCGGAGCGTGCGCCGATGAAGCAATTGTCCTCGATGATGGTCGGCCCGGCCTGCATCGGCTCCAGCACGCCGCCGATGCCGACGCCGCCCGACAGATGCACATTCTTGCCGATCTGGGCACAGGAGCCGACCGAGGCCCATGTGTCGACCATGGTGCCGCTGTCGACATAGGCGCCGACATTGACGAAGGACGGCATCAGCACGGCACCTGGCGCGACGTAGGCGGAGCGCCGCACGATCGACGACGGCACGGCGCGGAAACCTGCCTTCTCGAAATCGATGGCACTCCAGCCGTCGAATTTCGACGGCACCTTGTCCCACCACACGGCCTGGCCCGGACCACCCTTGATGATCTCCATCGGGTTGAGCCGGAACGACAGCAGCACCGCTTTCTTCAGCCACTGGTTGACATGCCATTTGCCGTCGGCCTGGCGCTCGGCAACGCGGACGACACCCCGGTCGAGCAGGTCGAGCGCCGCCTGGATGGCGTCGCGCGTCGCGCCGCGGGTTGCCGTCGAAATCGTCTCGCGTTCCTCGAAGGCGGTTTCGATGGTCTTTTCGAGGCTCGCCAGATCGGGCTTTGACATGAATTCGCTCCATTACCAAGCTGTTAAGGGGCCGCATCTTAACCTGTTTTGAAAGTCGCCGGACCCTATGTGAAGGCTTGGTGAGGGTCAATCGCGGCTGCGTCACCGGGACGGCGCAACTGAATAATTAGACGGGTAGGTAATATGACTCCTATGGAAAAGGCGGGGTGGACGCCGCTGCCGCATTCGGACGAGGATCTGGAGCGGTCGAAAAGCGTGCCGGACACGCCGCAGACGCGTGCCGAGACCTACCGGTTGGCATGGAACGATCCCGACTTCATGACACGGCGCGAATTGCGCGCGGTCAGGCTGCAGCTCGAACTGTTAAAGCCGGAGATGATCCTGGCCGAGCGCGGCATCGGCTCGACCGTCATCCTGTTCGGCGGGGCGCGCATACCCGAGCCGGGCGGTGAAGCCTGGGCGGCCAAGAACGAGACGCAGAAGGAAAACCTCGAGAAAAACAGCAAATATTACGAGGAAGCGCGAAAATTCGCCCGGCTCTGCTCGCAGCAGTCGGCCACCTCCTATTATCGCGAATTCGTCGTGGTGACAGGCGGCGGACCCGGCGTGATGGAAGCCGGCAACCGCGGCGCCGACGATGTCGGCGCCCCGTCGATCGGCCTCAACATCGTGTTGCCGCACGAGCAGGCGCCGAATGCCTATGTGACGCCGGAGCTCTGTTTCAACTTCCACTATTTCGCGGTCCGCAAGATGCATTTCGTCATGCGCGCCAAGGCTGTCGCGGTGTTTCCCGGCGGCTTCGGCACGATGGACGAATTCTTCGAAACGCTGACCCTGATCCAGACCGGCCGCATGGAGCGCGTGCCGGTGATCCTGTTCGGCAAGGCTTTCTGGAAACGGGCGATCGATCTCGATTTCCTCGCCGAGCAAGGCACGATCACCCCTGGCGACCAGGACATCATCGATTTCGTCGACACCGCCGACGAAGCCTGGGGGATCATCAGCCGCTTCTATCAGCTTTAGGCCGCGGGCTTCGATCCGGCTTTACGAAGCAACGGCTCAAGCGGTGATGTCGACGATCGCGGTGAGGAATTCGGCAAGATCGTCGGTGACGAAATCCACATCGTCCTCGTGGCCCGGGTCACGTTCCCAGATTTCCGAGAAGGTCGGCTCGAAGTTGCGCGGCACAACCAGCACCGTGGTCATGCCCAGCGATTTCGGCACGGACAGGTTGCGGGCCAGATCCTCGAACATCACCGCATTGTGGCCGGTGACCGCGTGGAGTTCCGCGAACTTCTCGTAGGTCTGGCGGGCCGGCTTGGGGTTCAGCCCGGCAGCGACGATATCGAAGATGTCGTCGAAATGATCGAGGATGCCGAGTTGGCGCGCGGTGCGTTCGGCATGCCTGCGGTCGCCATTGGTGAAGATGAACTTGCGGCCGGGAAGCTGGCGGATGGCGGTGCCGAGAACGGGATCGGGAACCAGCCAGGAATAGTCGATGTCATGGACCTTCTCGAGAAAGTCGTCGGGATCGATGCCGTGGCGCGCCATCAGACCGTTCAGCGTCGTGCCATATTCCCGGTAGAGTTCCTTCTGCAGCTTGCGGGCATCGTCGCGTGGCAGCGTCAGCAGTTCTCCGACATAGGCGGTCATCTTTACGTCGATCTGCGAGAACAGGTTCGAATGGTGCGGATAGAGGGTGTTGTCGAGGTCGAACACCCAGTCGGTGACATGGGCAAAGCGGGCGGGGTCCGGGAGCGTGGTCATGCAACCCCTTATGACACGAAACAATGCTTTTGGCAGAGGCTTTATCCACAACTTATGCGCGTCATGGGTGGCGAAAATGGCCCGATGATTCAAATTTTAGGCATCGCCGAAAGGTGCCATTCAGGGCTTGCTGGCACACAGACGGTCCAGGGGGAACCAGCGATGAGCCGCATATTTCTGAAGTCTGCCGCCGTCGCTTTCGCCTCCCTCGCAGTCTCGCTGTTGTTGACGCTGATCGTCGTTCCGGCAATGGGCTTTCCGATCAACCGCACGATCTGGCTGACGTCCACGGTCTGCCCGCTGGTGCTCGCCTGGATCGCCAGCGCCTACACGTTCTGGCAGGGCGAGAGGTTGAAAGGCGCTCATCGCGACCTCGCCCGCGCTCATGCCCAGCTCGCCGCTGCGCATCGGCGCCTGTCGGAGAAGGCAAGCCGCGACGACATGACCGGCATGCTCAACCGCGAGAGCTTCTTCGCCGCCCTCGAGGCCACCCGGCGTAAATCCGATCGCGGTGCGTTGCTGATCATCGACGCCGATCACTTCAAGCTCATCAACGACAGCTACGGCCATCTGACCGGCGACGATGCGCTGCTCCTGATTGCAAGCGCGATCGAGCGCGGCGTGCGCAGCGGCGACGTGATCGGCCGCATCGGCGGCGAGGAATTCGGTGCGTTTCTGGTCGGCGCCACCGAACAGGAGGCCAAACGCGTCGCTGAACGCATTCGCCGTGAAGTCGAGCTGATCCGCTTCCGTCCCGTCGATGAGCGGGTCATACCCCTCACCGTCAGCATCGGTGGTGTCACCTGCGGCGAGGATGCCGGCGTATCGGATCTGATGCGTGTCGCCGACCGCCGCCTTTACCAGGCCAAGGATCGCGGCCGCAATCTGACCATCCTGGACAGGGACGTTTCCGAAGCGGCCTGAACGGTCCCATCTTCTCGGCTTCCGGCCTGCCGATGGATCGTCATTCCAGCGCGCGACCAATAACGCCCGCACCGATCGGCTGCGAGCGTCCGCGTCTGGCCAGCGTCTAAAGTTTTGCCGGGTCGAGCGCCGGCTTGCCCTTGTGGCGTCCGATGATCGCTGCCATGTCGGCGACGTTGTGGAAGGCATCGCGCAAAACGTCGAAGGACGGCAGCACGAAATAGGCGCGCTGGAACTTGTCGATCTCATAGCTGGTGCGCATTACCGTTTCCAGATCGAAGGGAACATGATGCGCGTCCTTGCTTTCAACCGCGAATTGAAGTTCGGCAAAGGACGACATCAGCCCGGCGCCGAAAGCCTTCAACGGTTGGCCGGCCTCCTGGATCAGCCCGTACTCGACGGTGTACCAGTAGAGGCGGCTGATCATCTCGTCGCCGCCGAGCGCGATCAGATGCTCGGCCTTCTCGCCATACATCTGCATGAAATCGGCAAAGACCGGCTGGGTCAGCACCGGCACATGGCCGAAGAAGTCGTGGAACATATCCGGCTCGACGATGTAGTCGAGCTCTTGTTTCGTCCGCAGCCAGTTGGTCACTGGGAAGCGCCGGGCGGCCAGGTGGACGAAGAAGGCCGGTGCGGGAATGAGGCCCGGCACGGCGACGATCTCCCAACCGGTAAGCTTGCGCAGCCTCTCGCTGACCACACCGAAATCCGGAATCCTGTCGAGCAGGCCCAGCGTGGCGACGCCGTCGAGATAGGACCGGTGTGCCAACTTTTTGGTCAGCTTCGTCTGGCGGTCGCACAAAGTACGCCACACTGCCTGCTCGTCAGCTGTGTAGTTGTAGCTCTGCTCAACGGTGAAATCGGCGCGGCAGACCGAATAGTCGCCGCGAAGGCCTTGCGCCGCGCATTCGCGGGCGTAATCGGCAACGTTCATCGTCATGGCTGTTCTCCCTGGAAATCACGACTAACATTTTGAAAGTTTAGCCGGGTCCGGTGAGGCGAATCCGCTTTGATGATGGCTCGAACACGCGATTTGAGGTAAAAGCCACCACAGCAAAGCTGCAGGAGAGTGAAAGTGCCTCAGTTTGATGATTTTGAGATCAAGATGCTCGATATCTTGCAGCGCGATGGGCGCAAGCCTGTGTCCGAACTGGCCCAGGAGATCGGCCTTTCGACGACGCCATGCGCGCGCCGCTTCGAGGCTCTTCAGAGCGCCGGCATCATCAAGCGCTTTGCCGCTGTGCTCAGCCGCCGCGCCATCGGCCTGATGGTCGAAGTGTTCATTCAGGTGCGCCTGGTGACCCACAGCGACGGGTCGCCCGAAACCTTCATCGCCGCCGTGCAGCGCATGGACGAGGTGTCGTCGTGCTGGACGATGACTGGCGACTACGATTTCCTGCTGCATGTGATGGTGCCGTCGGTCGACGAGCTCAACGCCTTTGTCATGCACCGGCTGATGCGGCTCGACGGCGTGCGCGATGTCCACACGCAGCTCGTGCTGCAGAACATCAAGGGGCCGGGCCACGTGCCGCTTGGGCACCTCAGGCGATAAATTCGCCCTGACGCCTGCTCAACCCTGGATTTCTGGCCGACAAGTTGCAGCCTGCGCTCAAGGCACGATCAGTGTGCCGGCGCCGTGTTCGGTAAACAATTCGAGCAGCACCGAATGCGGCGTCTTGCCATTGAGGATGACGACGCCTTCGACGCCGCGCTCGATCGCATCGATGCAGGTCTCGACCTTGGGGATCATGCCGCCCGACACCGTGCCGTCCTTGATCAATGCCTTTGCCTCGGCGACGGTCAGTTCGTCGATGAGCTTCTTGTTCCTGTCGAGCACGCCGGGCACGTCGGTGAGGAACAGAAGGCGTGTCGCCTGGCAGGCGCCGGCGATGGCGCCGGCGAAGGTGTCGGCATTGATGTTGTAGGTGTGGCCGTCACGGCCCGGCGCCACCGGCGCCAGCACCGGGATCATTTCGGACCGCGCCAGAAGGTCGAGCAGGGTGCGGTCGACCTCGACAGGCTCGCCGACGAAGCCGAGATCGAGCACACGCTCGATGTTGGAGTCCGGGTCGATCATGGTCTTGCGCGCCTTTTCGGCGAAAACCATGTTGCCGTCCTTGCCGCACAGGCCGATCGCCCATTCGCCCTCGGCATTGATCAGCGCGACGATCTCCTTGTTGATCGAGCCGGCCAGCACCATCTCGACGATCTCGACCGTCTTCTGGTCGGTGACGCGCAATCCGCCCTCGAACTTCGATTCGATGCCCATCTTGCTCAGCATGGCGCCGATCTGCGGCCCGCCGCCATGCACGACGATCGGGTTGACGCCGGATTGTTTGAGCAGCGCGATGTCGCGGGCAAAGGCCTTGCCGAGCGCGATGTCGCCCATGGCGTGGCCGCCATACTTCACCACGACCGTCTTGTTCTCGTAGCGCTGCATATAGGGCAGCGCCCTCGAAAGCAGCGCGGCCTGCATTTCGGCGGTGGCGGCGAGGTCCGTCATTCGGCTTGGTTCCCAGCTTGGCATGAACGGCGGCGTCTTAGCGGGAATTGGAGCAGGGGGCAAACGGCTTTGCTGTCACGTCAGGTGAAATCGGCCTGCTTTCATCCCGGGCACCTGCAGTGGCGCCCGCCGCGTCAGCCATCCCGAAATCTTTTCCATTTGCGCGGCGAGGGACAACAAGGTCTCCTCGTCGCCGGGGCGGCCGGCGGCCTGGATGCCGAGCGGCAGGCCGGCATCGGTGACATGAACAGGCAGCGCGATCGACGGCTGGCCGCTGACGTTCTGGATTGCCGGCCAGTGGGTGAACCACAGGCTCTTGTCCATCAACTGGCCGAACAGCGGCTTGAATTTCAGCAGGCGGGCAAGCCGCAGCCTGTCGAGCATTTCTTCCAGGAACGCATCTGCGCCTTTTGGATCCATCGCGCCGCAGGCGAGCGGCGGATGCGCGATGACAGGCATCAGCACGGCATCGTACCGCGCGGTCTCGATGATCAGCCGGCGCGACGTGGCATGCAGCCGCTGCAGGCTGGCATAGATCTCGCCGGCCGAAAGAACTTCGCCGAAGGCGCTCATCACCCGCGTGGTGCGTTCGATATCACCCGAAATGGAGCGGCCGACGCGCAAGACCTCGCCGCGCATCGTGCCGGCCACCGCCGCGGCGACGGTTCTGGCGAAATCAGCGATGAAATCGCGATCGATATAGGGCAGGTCGATCTCCTCTATCGTATGGCCGCCTTCGCGCGCCAAAGCTATCGCAGTGTCCAGCGCCGCCAGCGTCTCGGTCGATATCGGCAGGCCGAGCGGCGATTTTCGGTAGACCGCCAGTTTCAGCTTGCCGGGGTCACGCACTGCTGCGGCGGCGAAAGTTCCTTTCGGCGTCGGCGCCGCATACGGCGACAGCGGATCGGGCCCATGCGTCAGGTCGAGCAGCAGGGCCGAATCACGGACCGAGCGGGAAACGGCGTGGTCGATGACCAGGCCGTACCAGCTTTCGCTGACCAGCGGCGTCAGCGGCACGCGGCCGCGCGAGGTTTTCAGCCCGACCAGCCCGGTGCAGGCGGCGGGAACGCGGATCGAGCCGCCGCCGTCCGAAGCATGTGCCACCGGTACGACGCCGGCCGCGACCAGCGCCGCCGCACCTCCAGACGAGCCGCCGCTGGTATGGGCTGTATTCCACGGATTGCGGGTGATGCCGAAAGCGGCGGATTCGGTCATCAGCCTCAGCCCATGTTCGGGCGAGGTGCTGGTGGCGATCGGGACGAGGCCGGCGGCCAGATGGCGTTCGGTCATCACCGAGTCGAAATCGGCAACGAAAGCCGGAATGCGGCTGCCGCCGTGCGTCGGCACGCCTTTCATGGCGATGCCGAGATCCTTCAGCGCGAAGGGCACACCGGCCAGCGGCAGCTTGCGGTCGATGGTTTTCGCCCGCGTCCGCGCCGCCTCGTAGAGCGGCTCGGCGATGGCATTGATGTCCGGACGAGTGGCCTCGGCCCGTGCAATCGCCGCGTCGACGAGCTCCTGCGGCGAGATTTCTCCTTTGCGCACCAAGCCGGCCAGGCCGGTAGCGTCATGTTCCCACAGGGCCCGTTCGACCGACATTCTTGCTCCCCCAACTATCGGCAAGCTAGAGCATCGGATGCAAAAGTGGAAACCCGGTTTTGGGAAAATCCGATGCTCAAAGAGGTCGGCTCTTTCTCGTCAATGGAAGCCGACGGCGCTCCCGGTGCACAGGAACGCTTCCGCCGTTGCAATACATTGCAGTGGAATGATCTGGGGCAATTGCCTAATTTGGGCAATTGCTTAAATTTGGCAGCCGATGACGCCGCAGGACATCAGCAACCTGATCGTCCGGACTTCGATGAAGGACCGGGCTGCGTTCGATCTGCTCTACCGGCAGACCAGCGCGAAACTTTTCGGCGTCTGCCTTCGTGTATTGAAGGACCGGGGAGAGGCAGAAGAGGCGCTGCAGGAGGTCTTCGTCAAGATATGGACGAAGGCCGACCGTTTCGCCGTGTCGGAGCTAAGCCCGATTTCCTGGCTGGTGGCCATTGCGCGCAATCACGCGATCGATCGGATAAGGGCGCGGCGAGAGCCTGCTGCCTATATCGACGCTGCGCTCGACGTTGCCGATCCGGCGCCGGGACCCGAGGCTGCGGCTGTTGCGGGCGGTGAATCCGGGCGCATCTATCGTTGTCTCGATGAATTGGAAAAGGACCGGGCGGCGTCCGTCCGGGGCGCTTATCTGGACGGCGAAAGCTATGCCGAACTGGCGGCGCGCCATGACGTGCCGCTGAACACGATGCGGACCTGGCTGCGGCGCAGCCTGTTGAAGCTCAGAGAGTGTCTTGAAAGATGACGCTGGCAGAGGATGACGGACCGGAATCTGGGGGCGACGACCTGTTTGCCGCCGAATACGTTCTTGGCGTCCTGGCCGCGGACGAACGCGAGATTGCGTCACGCCGCATCGACGCGGACGCCGCTTTCGCGCACCTTGTCGATGCCTGGGAGGCGCGTCTTTCGCCGATGGCCGACGCCTATCCGGAGACAGAGCCGCCGATCAGGGTCAAGGAGGCATTGGATCGCCGGCTGTTCGTCGCAGAGCGCGCCGGCCTCTGGTCAAGCCTTGCCTTCTGGCGCGGTCTTGCAGCCGCTTCCGTCGCGGCGTTGGCGATCTATATCGCCGTGCCTTACCTCAACCCGCCGGCCGAGCCGCCGCGGCTCATCGCCTCGCTGGCTGCCGATGGCAGCGACGTCAGATACCTCGCCGTCTATGATGCCGCCCGTCGCGAGGTCGGCCTGTCGCATGTCTCCGGCGAGCGCGCCGCCGGCAAGGATTTCGAGCTGTGGATGATCGAGGGCAAGAATGCGCCGGTCTCTATGGGCGTCATCCCGGCCGGCCAGACCGCGCGTATGATCATCTCCTCGGCCGTGCAGGAAAAACTTGCGCAAGGCGCCGTGCTTGCGGTCAGCCTTGAACCGACCGGCGGTTCGCCGACCGGCCAGCCGACCGGCCCTGTGGTCGCTGCGGGCGATCTGAAGAGCATCTGATCGCCCCTGTCTGCAAATCACCCCTGTCTGCCGGTTTTCGAGAAGATTTTAAATCTATCGCCTGTGGTGAATTTAGCGGGGAAGCATGCAGGCTGTAAGAGCCCTGCCCTGAAAATCATGCTCGCCGTTATAAAAAATAAAATTTTCTCCTGAACGGGAGAAACTCTGGCATTTATCCCCCGTATCTCCTTGCGCCACAAAGAGGGGAAGAAATAAACTGAGGAGATAGAAATAATGCGTAAGTTCGCCACCCTTTGCTTGCCGGAACGGTCGCCGTCTCCGCGCTCGCCACCGCCGCCTATGCCGAAAATCCGATGGTCGGCGGCGCCGCCATGTATGCCACCAGGAACATCGTCGAGAACGCCGTCAATTCGAAGGATCACACGACGCTGGTCGCGGCCCTCAAGGCCGGCGGTCTCGTCGACACGCTGCAGAGTGCCGGTCCCTCCACCGTGTTCGCGCCGACCAACGAGGCCTTTGCCGCCCTTCCGGCCGGCACCGTCGATACATTGCTCAAGCCCGAAAACAAGAACAAGCTGGTCAAGATCCTGACCTGCCACGTCATCGGTGCCAAGGCGATGGCCGCCGACGTTGCCAAGATGGCCATGGACGATGGTGGCGCGCACAAGGTCAAGACGGTTGGCGGCTGCGAGGTGACGCTCAAGGCCGAAAACGGCAAGGTCACCGCGACCGACGAGAACGGCAATGTCGCCAATGTGACTGTCGCCGATGTCGAGCAGTCGAACGGCGTCATCCACGTCATCGACAAGGTTCTCCTGCCGAAAATGTAACGAAGCGGCCCTCGCCAGCGAACATATGGCTGAGGCTCCATGCCGAGTGCGCGGATTTCCGCTTGCGTGACCCGCGCAATCGACAGGCGTACACTCCGCACCGTCCGTTCCAGGCAGGTGCGGAGTGCCCGTTGTCGGGAGCTGGCCGTCACCGGCTTTTGATTTCCATGTGACGGTCGAATTTGGCAAACGGACAGAAGGAGGAATGGTGATGATCCGGCGCGACTTTCTTTGGAGCGGTGCTGCTGTGGCATTGCTGGCAGGCACGGCGGCAGCGCTGCGCATCGGCCGGCCGCGGGACGCACACGCGGCCGAAACCTTCGAAGTCACCAAGACCGAGGCCGAGTGGCGCGCCGTCCTGTCCGACGCGGCTTTCAACGTGCTGCGCAAGGAAGGCACGGAATATCCCGGCACCAGCCCGCTGCTCAACGAGCATCGCAAGGGCATCTTCGCCTGCGCCGGCTGCGACCTGCCGCTCTATTCCTCCGAGACCAAGTTCGATTCCGGCACCGGCTGGCCAAGCTTCTGGCAGGAGATTCCCAACGCCGTTGGCATGACCGCGGACAGGTCCCTGGGCATGACCCGAACCGAGGTCCACTGCCGCCGTTGCGGCGGTCATCTCGGCCATGTCTTCGACGACGGCCCGCCGCCGACCGGCCTGCGTCATTGCATCAACGGCGTCGCCTTGACTTTTAAGCCGGCCACGGCCTGACCTAAAGCGCGCGCATTTGGGCGCGCAAAGTTGCGCGGTCAGTGTCCGCCGCCTCCGCCCGCCGGCTCGGCCGGCTTGCGGATGACCATGGTGAAGATCGCCAGCGTGGCGAACAGCGCCGTCAACAAATAGAACACGTCCATGAAGGACAGCAGCGAAGCCTGCTGCTGGACCATGCCGGACAGTTTGGAGACCGCCGCCTTGGATGCGTCGAGGCCGGCATTCTGCTGGAAGTCGAGCGTCATGTTCTGCAGCCTGGTCTGCGCCTCGGCGCTGCCCCATTGCACATGCTCGGCCAGCCTTGCGTAGTGGAAGTCGCTGCGATCGATCAGCACGGTGTTGATGACGGCAAGGCCGNCGGCGCCACCGAGATTGCGGGTGAGGTTGAACAGACCGGATGCATTCTTAAGCCGGTCAGGCGGCAGCGTTCCAAGCGCGATGTTGTTGATCGGCACCATGCACAGCATCATCGAGGCGCCGCGCAGGATCTGCGGCAGCAAAAGCTCCCAGAAATCCCAGTCTGCGGTCAGATAGGTCATCCGCCAGGTGCCGGCAGCGAAGCCGAAGAAGCCGATCATCATCATCAGCCGCGGATCCATCTTGCGCGACAGGATGCCGGAAATCGGCGCTGTGACGAACATCGCCAGGCCGCTGACGAACAGCGCCTCGCCGATCATCAGGGAGTCGTAGCCGCGGATGCGCCCCAGATACACCGGATAGAGATAGGTCAGGCCGTAGAGGCCGATGCCGATGACGAAGGAGAACAGCGAGCCGAAAGCGAAGTTGACGTTGGCGAAGGCCTTCAGGTCGACGATCGGCTCCTCGGCAGTGAAGGCGCGCCAGAAGAACAGCACCGCGCCGGCCGTCATCAGGATGGCGCAGATGAACACGGCCTGGTCCTGAAGCCAGTCGTTGTTGGGACCTTCCTCGAGCACAAATTCCAGCGAGCAGAGGAAAGCCGCCATGCCGGCGAGGCCCCACCAGTCGAACTTGCGGAACAGGCTGAGATTGGGCTTGTCGAAGTCGATCAGCGACCATGCGGCTGCGGTCACCATGATGCCGGGCACCACATTGATCAGGAACAGCCAGTGCCAGGACATGGCATGGCTGATATAGCCGCCGACAGTCGGGCCGATGGTCGGCGCCAGCGTCGCCACCAGGCCGATCATCGGCGACACCATGGCACGGCGCGACGGCGGGAAGATGGTGAAGGCGGCAGCGAACACGCTTGGGATCATGCCGCCGCCGATAAAGCCCTGGACGGCGCGGTAGACGATCATCTGGTCGATGTTGGTGGCGGTCGCCGCCAGCGCGCTCGCGGCGGTGAAGCCGGCCGCGGAGACGGTGAACAGCACACGCGTCGACAGCATCCGGCTGAGAAAACCGGACAGCGGGATCATGATGACTTCGGCGATGAGATAGGCGGTCTGCACCCACGGAATTTCGTCGGAGCTGGCGCTCAAGCCGGCCTGAATCTCGGCCAGCGAGGCCGAAACGATCTGGATGTCGAGGATCGCCATGAACATGCCGAACACCATCGCCAGGAAGGCGATGATGCGGCGTGTGGGAATAGTATCAGGCGTAGCCGGCCTCGCCGGCGGCGATCCTGCTGTCGAGGTTGCGCTTGCCACGGCATTGCTCCCAAGCGGCCGCTCAGTTCGACGCCGAAGGTGCGGTGCGGCTGTCGACGGCGACGACGACGCTGAGGCCGGCGCGCAGCTTGCCTGTCTTCAGCACATCCGCCGGCACGTCGATGCGAACCGGGACGCGCTGCACGACCTTGGTGAAGTTGCCGGTGGCGTTTTCCGGCGGCAGCAGCGAGAACACCGCGCCGGATGCCGGCGCCAGCGACGAGACGGTGCCTTCGAAATCCTGGCCGTCGATCGCGTCGACCGAAATCCTGACCTTTTCACCAGGCACCAGCCGGGCAAGCTGGGTCTCCTTGAAATTGGCGACGATATAGAGCTTGTCCATCGGCACGATGACGGCGAGCTTCTGTCCGGGGCTGATCAGGTCGCCCTGCTCGACCGAGCGGTTGCCGACGACACCGTCATAGGGCGCGCGCAGCACGGTGAAGGACAGGTCGCGTGCGGCCTTGTCCCTGGCAAGCTGCAGCGACGCCAGCGTGCTTGCCGTCTCCGCGCGCTGCGCTTGGAGCACACCGATATTGGCCTCAGCCGCCGCGATCTGGGCGTCGGCACCGACAAGGGCGGCATTGGCCTGCTCGACCGCGGTCTGGGCATCGTCCAGTTGGGCCTGGGTGCCGACATGTGTCTTGAGCAATTGGGCGGCGCGCGCTTGGACACGCGCCGCATTGGCGGCGGCGGCCTGGTCGGCGGTCTTCTGCGCCTGCGCCTGCTCGAGCGAGGCGCGCGCCGCCTCGGTCTGGGCGTCGATACGATCGAGCGTCTTGCTCAAGGTGGCGATCTGCGCCTCGGCCTGGGCGACCGCTATTTTGTAGTCGCCATTGTCGACGACCAGCAGCGGGTCGCCGGCCTTGACCTGCTGGTTCTCGGTCACCTTGACCTGATCGACATAGCCGGAAATTTTCGGCGAAATGAACGCCATGTCGGCCTGGACATAGGCGTCGTCGGTGGAGATCATGAAACGCCCGTCGGTCCAGTAATCATAGCCATACCAGGCGCCTGCGCCCAGCAAGCCAAGCGCAATGATCGGCAACAGAAAGGAGCGTGCCGAGCGTTTCTTTTTGGCCGGCGCCTCGGCCGGAGGGCTTGTTGCGGGCTCAGTCGGTGGGTTCGGCGCTTCGATTGCCGGCGCAACCTTGGCGTTGGGGAAGGAACGGACTTCGGCGGTTGGGGTCGCGTTCGAGGACATGGCATCTCTCTTGGCATCGCTAGAAACCGGGCATCAGACTGAACCGTTCGGTTCGATGTTGACGTTGACTTAGCGCGGTGAGAGGCCCATATCAAGGATGATCGAACCGATCGGTTCGAATTTTTTCGAGGTGTGACGTTATGACCGAGCCCGACAAGGACCAGTGCGATCCGCTGGATGGCCTGCGTCGCGGCCGCCCGGCGGCGGGACAGGACCCGGTCAAGCGCAGCCAGATCATCGAGGGCGCACGTCGTGTCTTCATCGACAAGGGCTTCGAAGCGGCGTCGATGAACGACATCACCCGTGAGGCCGGCGTTTCCAAGGGCACGATCTATGTCTACTTCGCCAACAAGGAAGAGCTGTTCGAGGCGCTGATCGAGGAAGAGCGCGGCACGATCTTCAAGAATATGTACGATCTGCTCGACCGCGCCGACGACCTTCGCGAGACGCTGGTGAAGTTCGGCAAGGTGCTGTCCCTCAAGATCACCTCGGCCAAGGTCGTCCAGGCGCAGCGCACCGTGATCGGCGCGTCCGACAGGATGCCCGAACTTGGTGCGCGTTTTTACGAACGCGGCCCGAAACGCGGCCACGACAAGGTCGTTGCTTTTCTCAATGCCGCCATCGAGCGCGGCCTGCTCGAGATCGACGATGTCGATCTTGCCGCCTATCAGTTCACCGAACTGTGCCTGGCGGGTCTTTTCCGTCAGTGCATGTTCGCCTACCGCACCAAAGCCCCGAGCCAGGCTGAAATCGACCACATCGTCAGGTCGGGCGTCGGCATGTTCCTGAAGGCTTACGGCACCGAAAGGCTTGCCACGGAAGAAAGCACCCAAACGATTGCCCTAGAGGCAAAGTCCTAGAGCGCGTCGCGTTTGACCGGGCTCACGCGACGCGCTTTAGGATGTTGTTTTTGCATGTCGTCATCGCAAAACCGCTGCACACCCACGGGTCAAGCCTGAGGGCATGCTTTTGCGCGACATGCGTTAGCCGCCATTGGCCGCCAGCACGATCGCCGCGCGCAATTCCTCGAGTCCCTCGTTCTTTTCCGACGACGTGGCGAGGACGAACGGAAACGCGGCCGGCCGCTTCTTGATCTTCTGCAGTGTCTCTTCGATCAATCGCGGCACGCCGGCCGCCTTGATCTTGTCGGTCTTGGTCAGCACGATCTGATAGGACACCGCCGCCTTGTCGAGCAGCGACAGCACTTCGTCATCCTTGGCCTTGATGCCATGGCGGGCGTCGATCAGCACGTAGACGCGCTTCAGCGTGACACGGCCTTTGAGATAGTCGAAGACGAGTTTCGTCCAGTCGTCGACCTTTTCCTTGGGCGCGGTGGCGTAGCCGTAGCCTGGCATGTCGACCAGCGCCATCGGCGGCAGGTCGGCGCCTTCGCCGGAAAACCCGCCCGGAACGAAATAGTTGAGTTCCTGCGTCCGCCCTGGCGTATTGGACGTGCGCGCCAGTCCCTTCTGATTGACCAGCGCGTTGATCAGCGACGATTTGCCGACATTCGAGCGGCCGGCAAAGGCGATCTCCGGCGGTCCTTCCGGCGGCAGGAACTTCATCGCCGGCACGCCGCGGATGAAGATCCACGGCCGCGTGAACAGCTCGATGCCGATCACGGACTTGTTCAACGCGTTCAAACCGCTGCCTCCAGTACAGAAATATCGGCGCCACGAATGGCATTGAGGTTGCGGCTGATCTTTTCCACCGGCCAATCCCACCACGCCGCCGCCAAAAGCCGCCGGATGGTCCTGTCGTCGAAACGCATCTTCACCACCTTGGCCGCATTGCCGGCGACGATCGCATAGGGCGCCACGTCATGCGTCACCACGGACTTTGCCGCAACGATGGCGCCATCGCCGATCGCCACGCCGGGCAGGATCGCCGCTTCCATGCCGATCCATACATCATTGCCGATCACTGTGTCGCCGCGCAATTCCTTCGACCAGGTCGCCGGATCGAAACCCTCTTCCCAGCCATGACCGAAGATGTTGAACGGATAGGTCGAAAAGCCGGACATGGCATGATTGGCGCCGTTCATGATGAAGCGCGCGCCCTCGGCGATGGCGCAGAACTTGCCGATGATCAGCCGGTCGCCGATGAATGGATAGTGATGCAGCACGCATCGCTCGGCGAATTTGTCCGGCCCGTCCGGATCGTCATAATAGGTGAAGTCGCCGATCTCGATGTTCGGCGCGGTGACCAGCCCCTTCAGGAAGCCGACGCGGCTATGCATCGGGATCGGGTGCTTGATGTTGGGGTTGGGTCCGATCATGGTCTGGCTCCATCGACGAAACAACAGGTCAAAATAGTGCGATGCGCCCGGCAGCACCAACCGCGTGCGCAGCGGATCATCCTTACCTGTTCATCGACGCAGCGCTCCTGAAACGACAGCGGAGCTTATAGGTCGCGGCGGCGTCTACCGCCGCGCCGGGGCCTTCCTGGATTCGGCAGAAAGGCAGCGCCGCCTATTCCGCCGGCGACGGTTTCTTCCGGAACAGCGCGACCAGATTGTCCCACAATTCGATCTTGGCGCCCTGCCGCTTCATGATCACGCCTTGCTGGATGATCGAAAGCAAATTGTTCCAGGCCCAGTAGATGACAAGGCCGGCCGGAAAACCCGCCATCATGAACGTGAAGACCACCGGCATCCAGGTGAAGATCATGGCCTGCGTCGGGTCCGGCGGCGTCGGGTTCATGCGCATCTGCAGGAACATGGTCAGGCCCATGATCAGCGGCCAAACGCCGATCATCAACATGTCCGGCAGCGCGATCGGAATGAGGCCGAACAGGTTGAAGATCGAGGTCGGATCGGGCGCCGCCAGATCCTGGATCCAGCCGAAGAACGGTGCGTGCCGCATCTCGATGGTGATGTAGAGCACCTTGTAGAGCGCAAAGAAGACCGGGATCTGCAGCGCCACCGGCCAGCAGCCGGCGAGCGGATTGATCTTCTCGGTCTTGTAGAGCTCCATCATCGCCTGTTGCTGCTTCATCTTGTCGTCCGCGTATTTCTCGCGGATCTCGAGCATCTTGGGCTGCACCTTCTTCATGTTCGCCATCGACGCGTAGGACTTGTTGGCGAGCGGATAGAAGGCGGCCTTGACGACGACGGTGGTGGCCAGGATGGCCAGGCCGAAATTGCCGAAGAATTTGTACATCGTGTCGATCAGATAGAACATCGGCTTGGTGATCCAGATGAACCATCCCCAGTCGATCAAACGGTCGAACAGCCTGATGTTGCGGTCTTCCGCATAGGCGTTGACCTTGGCCACTTCCTTGGCGCCGGCGAAGATTTCGCTCTCGACTGTCGCCGACTGACCGGCATCGACGGTGATCGGGTCGGTGAGGAAGTCGGCCTGGTAGCGCGGGCGGCCGTCCTCGAAATAGGCGTAACGCGGCTGGAACTGCTGCTTCTCGGTCGGCACCAGCGTCACCGCCCAGTATTTGTCGGTGATGCCCAGCCAGCCATCGGTCGACTTGCTCGGCGTAAACTGCTTGTCCTCCTCGATCGACGAATATGTGTGTTCCTGCAGGCCTTCCGTGCCGGTGACGCCGATCAGCCCCTCATGCAGCACATAGATGCTGGCAACGGCAGGCTTGTCGAAGCGGGTGACACGGCCGTAATTCGACAGGGTAACGGCGGCCGACCCCGAATTCTGCACCGTGTCCGACACCGTGAACATGTAGTCGCCGTCGACGGAGAAGGTGCGCTTGAAGGTCAGGCCCTTGTCGTTGGTGAAGCTCAGCGTGACCGGGGTCGCCGGCGTCAGCGTCGCATTGCCGTCGACGGTCCACACGGTTTCCGGGCCCGGCACCGTGCCGGTCTTGTCGCTGCCGATAAAGCCGATCTCGGCATAGTAGCCCGTAGGCAGCGCTGCCGGGTTGAGCAGTTCGATCTCGGGCGAGTTCTTGTCGACCGTCAGCCTGTAGTGCTTGAGCTTGAGGTCGTCGAGACGGGCGCCGGCGAGATTGATCGAGCCCTCCAGGCTCGGCGTGTCGATCCTGACGCGCTTCGTCGACGCCAGCGCCTGCTCGCGGCTGGCCAGCGTCGTGCCGTCAGTTCCAGGTGCATTGGGTGCATTGGGAATGGCGCCTTGCTGCGGCACCGGCGTGTCGCTGCCGCCCGGACTGGCGGCTTCGGCCGCCTTCTTCTGCTCCGCTAGCCGCTGCTCTTCGATACGGGCCGCCTCGCGTTGCGCCTCGCTGTGCGGCAGCACGTAAAAATACTGCCAAAGTGACAGGATCAGCACCGACAGCGCGATGGTGATGAAGAAGTTCCGGTTGTTTTCCATCGAAAGCCTTGGCCTATCGTGTTCCGCGCAGTCGGCGTGAGAGTTCGGCCTTCAACTGGCCGAACGGAATGGCAAGCACATCTTCGCGCCCCACGATGACATAGTCATTGCCTGGCTTCATGTCACCCGCGGCATGCGTGCGCACGGCTTCTCTCAGCCGCCGCCGGATGCGGTTGCGGACGACTGCGTTGCCGACCTTCTTGGTGACCGTGTAGCCGACGCGAGGCGCCTCTGCGTCGCTGCGGTCGAGAACCTCGACGAGAAAAAGCCGCCCGCGGCGCTTTTCGCCACGCCGGACGGCCAGGAATTCCGCGCGCTTCAGAAGCCGCTTGGGATGTGCTCCCACTGGCTTGCCGGTTGCGGGCAACGATCTCGTCTTCCGTTCAGGCGCTGAGCCGCTTGCGGCCGCGGTTGCGGCGGGCTGCGACGACGCCACGACCACCCTTGGTGGCCATGCGGGCACGAAAACCGTGCCGGCGTTTGCGGACGAGTTTGGACGGTTGGTAGGTACGCTTCATTTGTTTTAATACCGCGGGGTGCGGCCCTTCTTGATTCTGTCACTCTGTAACAGGAGCTTTGCCCGGCCGGCTTTGGCGCGATCGAAACCGCGCCGGGACGAATGGCCCGAGCGTGAGCGGGCTTATAGAAAGAAGGGTTTTGGAAGTCAATCCGGGGCCGACACCGGCCCCGACATTCCGGCGTCTCGGGCCAACGGCTGGCGTGTGGCCGAGGTCTGGGCGGTCTTATCCCTGATTGGGACGAAGGATGAAATTGGCAAAAAAGCCGCAATAGCCTAATCTTGGCCGATCAAGTGATCGTGAAGAAAAAGCAGCATGAGTGAAATCCCATCCGTGGACGAAAGCACCGATCGGGCGACCGCAGCCGCCCGCAGGGTGCCGTTGTCGCGTGGATTGTCGACAAAGCTCCTGCTGCTCACCATCGTCTTCGTTCTCCTGGCTGAGGTCCTCATCTTTCTGCCCTGGATCGCCAGCTACCGGCTGAGCTGGCTGAAAGAGAGGCTGAGCACCGCCGCGGCCGTCTCGATCGTGCTGGTGCAGGGAGAGCCCGCCTCGCTGTCGCGCGCTGCCCAGAACGATGTGCTGATGGCGATCGGCGCCAAGGCGATCGCCGTGCGCGACGGCGGTGTCTCGCGGCTTCTGGTGGTGGCTGAGATGCCGCCGCACGTCGACGAGCATATCGACATTGCCAATGTCGGCCTGATCGAGGGCATGACCGGCGCCTTGGACACGCTGTTGTTCGGCGGCGAGCGGATGCTGCGCGTTTTCGGGCCGGTCGGCGACAGCGACAAGGAATTCGAGCTGATCATGCCCGACTACAGCCTGCGCAATGCCATGCTCATCTATTCGCGCAACGTCGCCTTCGTCTCGCTGCTGATCTCGCTGTTCACCGCCATGCTGGTCTATGCCGCCATAGACCTGATCATGATCGGCCCGATCCGGACGATGACGCGCTCGATGCTGGCCTTCTCCGAGGCTCCCGACGACCCCGGGCGGATCATCCGCCCTGCTGCCCGCGCCGACGAAATCGGCGTTGCGGAGCGCGAGCTCTCGCAGATGCAGGAGCGGCTGCAAAAGATGCTCTCCGAGCAGAAGCATCTCGCCGACCTTGGCCTCGCGGTATCGAAGATCAACCATGACATGCGCAATATCTTGGCGTCGGCGCAGCTGATGTCGGACCGTCTGCGCCAGGTCAAGGACCCGACCGTGCAGGCCTTCGCGCCAAAACTGCTGCGCGCGCTCGATCGTGCCGTATCCTATTCGGAAGGTGTGCTTGCCTATGGCCGCACCCAGGAGCCGCCGCCCTCGCGCCGCAGGCTCAGGCTGCGCCAGCTGGTCGATGACGTCCACGGCCTGCTCGACACCGAAGGCGGCATAGAATTCGTCAATGCCGTCGAACTGGCTTTCGAGGTCGATGCCGATTCCGATCAGCTTTTTCGCGTGCTCACCAATCTTTGCCGCAACGCCGTCCAGGCGATGGCGGCGGACGCGGAAAGCGCGGTGGTGCGTCGGTTGGAGGTGTCGGCCGAGCGCGTCGGCAGCGTCAGCCGCATCACCGTCACCGACACCGGCCCCGGCCTGCCGCCGAAGGCGCGCGAGAACCTGTTCGCGGCGTTCCGCGGCTCGGCCCGCAGCGGTGGCACCGGCCTTGGCCTGGCCATCGCCTATGAACTGATCCGCGCCCATGGCGGCACGGTGGAGCTTGTCGAAAGCAGAGGCGGCCGCACCACATTCGCGGTCACCATTCCCGACCAGCCGGTCCGGCTCGACCAGGCCCGCAACGGCCTGCGCCGTCCCGCCTGATCCTCGCCGCCTGATCCTCGTCAAGGCACAACAGCAAAACTTTTGCCGGATCGGCTTGCTTTTCGGAAATTCAGTCGCTAGGGAACACGTCACATCGCGGCCGGTCGTCAAGGATCGGATCGCGGGCCATGCAAAGCATGGCCTGTTGCGCGCCCGTAGCTCAGCTGGATAGAGCACCAGACTACGAATCTGGGGGTCAGGAGTTCGAATCTCTTCGGGCGCGCCATTCCATCCAATTGAAATTGCTAACTTTTTTGATGCTGCCGGGAAGTCGTCGCCGGCTTGATTTTCGGAATTCAGCCGGTTTTTCAGCCGGTTTTGGACAGTCGGCGCCCCCCGGCGAGAAAATAGCACCATAGGTGGAGTGCCCCCGTGGCAATGGCGGTTATTTCAGTGTGGCGACAGCAGAGTCGCTTGCGTGACTGCCTGTCGGCCTAAGCCGTCTTGCGCGCGTCCAGCGCGGGTTCTGCGGTCGTCGCGCTGCCCCGGTCCGCATCGAGGACCGCCAGTTCTTCCCCCAATGCGGCGATCAAGGCCGCCACCCGGCCGCGTACGCGCGGATTAAGATTCATCAAGCCCTCAACAAGACGCCGGCCTTCCGCACTGGCGATGAAGTCTATGCGCTCGTCTACCGGTAGAGGTCGAGTTTCCCGGGTGGTCTCATTGCCCGGCAGGCCTTCGAAGAAGCGGCTGACGGGAACGCCAAGTCACGTGGCGATCTCGTAGAGCATGGAGGCGCCGACACGGTTTCTCGCGTTCTCGTATTTCTGAAGTTGCTGAAAGCTGATGCCTATCGATCGGGCAAGCTGACAATCTTCCCGCGACAACCGAGCAGTTCCTCGCGAGGGCCGACACGGAAAGCGATAGCGCCAAACGCTGATCTGCTGCACCTCGCTAAGCGGTGTTGCGCGTCCCACACGGCAGCCTGTCACTCCATGTCCGGCACGTCGCCGCCAACAAATAGTGTCGTCGGCTCGCCGTATTCGCCCAGCGACGGGTTAGCATCGCGCGACCATGCAATTACACCAGCATGTTTCGCCGCCAGACCCTTGGCGGTTCTAATTGCCCGGTCTTCGGTGCGTCAGTTTTCCTTCAAATCTTCAGCTTCGTCCTTCAGTTTCTGCCAGTCGGCGCCGTGCTTGCGAAGCAGTGTTCGCGCCTGTTTCGGCGTCACGTCTGTCACCTCCGTCAGGTGCTCAACTTCAAGATCTGCACCCTTCTTTAACCGGCTCGTATCGGACGATTTTTTTCGGGCCATTTCTGATTCTCCTCGCTAAATCGATCAGAGCAACGGGCACTGTGCATTGCGGTTCCCGTCCCTTGGAGGAAACCGCCGTCCGTCGGGTTGCTGAGCCGAAGGAGACCATTGTGCTTAGGTTTTTGTTCGGCCTTGGCGGTCGCACCGAGGCGGAGGTTATGCAGCTTCCGCCTGTTGATGACGAGCGTCGCCCGACGGCAAGAAACGAAGCAGAATTGGGGGAGCCGACCTAGTCGTTTCGTCATTCACCGGCTTCAGGTCAGGCCGAACCTTCCACTGTTCTGCGGCGTTGGTCATTTCAGCCCTCTGGTTTATGTGCGGCACCACGTCGATTTGCGGCACCTTGGATTTCTCTACACAGGTGCGTGCGGCACCTGACCCCCACAGGCGACCCGGAATGTCGGCTGTGGTGGTCCTGTCTTCCGGAACCCAAGACATAGCCGTAGCGGGAGTTGGTGCTCCCAAACGCTGAGGCGGCGCGATGCGGCGATGGCCGCTAGCCAACAACGGCTGACGTGCGCGAGATCAGGCGCCTGCAAGTATTCTTGATACTCTACTTCCCGCCGGACCGCCCGCTGAATCATGCAAACCGATGCGAAGGTATCCGCGTCTACACGAAAACCGGTGCGGACTGGACGAGCAAGTATATGGGCGTCGTGGAAGCCGCGAGGGAGCTTGAGGTCGTGAACGCGATCATCGATGGCGAGGCGGTTGTCACCAATGAGGCCGGTCTGCCTGACTTCGCTGCGCTAAAGCCGTCCAGAGGGATCCCTACGCCAATCTCGGCGCCTTCGATATCCTGTACCTGAACAGCCATGATCTGCGCGACATCAACTGCAGGGCGCGCCGGGAATCCTCTACGGCATCATCGAGCCAAACAGCCGGATCCGCATCCCGGCTAAAGATCGATTTGCTCATCTGCGCAAACCTGGTCCAAGACGCGTTCACAGACAGCCGATCCTGAGGGCTGCGGCAGGTGCGATTGAAACGGGGGCGCGGCATTTGCTAGGTCGTGAATACGACAAGCTGGGAGAAAACCACCTCGCTGCCCTCAAACTCGTCGCAATCCGCATCTGGCTACGCGGTTATGACGTCCTAAGCTGCAAGGGCGGCATCGCAGGAATTGAATCGCGGGAGGTTGGCCGTATAGTTGGCACCCCAGCGTTCAATTGTTCCGTTCGTCGCCCGGGTCAGTTTTTTGTGGGTGTCATGCGCCGCACATCGGGTTTCTTGAGGATCGGACGCAGCATCGTGTGGCCGGTGAAGGGCGGCTGCTTTGGTGACTTGGTAGCTCGGATCGAGAGAACGGCAACCGCCGCAGAGAACAGTGACATTTTCGCCTCCAGCTGATCGATGTAGAAATTAACCCTGCTATTGGACGTTTGTTCCCGTGACGTGATTGCGCAACCGGCGTCGGGGAGCCGGTCGCGGGAACAACACCTCTGAGCTACATAGATGTGCAGAAACCCGTGACAGCTTAGGCGGGTGAGATCGCTGCTCATTTCTGCCGAGGCTCATTGCCAAGGTATTCCAGCACGCTGGCACGCGCTCGGTTAAGGCGACTTTTTACCGTTCCCACCGCGCAACCGCATATTTCGGCAGTTTCTTCATAGCTGACGCCAAGGACCCCGATCAGCATCAGGACCTCGCGCTGATGCTCCGGCAACCTCTGGACCGCGTTGGCGACTTCCTTGCTCTGAACGGACCACTCCTGCGTCGCTTCCGTAATCGGGATTGCGGAGGCGCAGTCAAGCAGGCCCGGCTTTTCCCTGTCGGCGGCCTTNAGCCCTTTGGTCAATGTCTCCTGGACCAGGTCGTCGGCATCGTCGGGAACCCGGCAGAAGGTGCGGGCGAAGGCTCGCAAGGCAGGTATCAGGTCAACGATGGAAACGTCATCCGTTTCCTGGTTGGCCAAGGGGTAGCCCCTGGAGGACAATGGTCCAGCTCCCGTCGGACTCGACGTCAATGCTCGCTCCGAGATTTTCCCTTGGCACTGGAGATTCGTACCCGGATCTCCTGGACTTCGGCGTCAGTGAGATGTTCGATACCAATCAAGTCGCTTTTCGCTTCGCCGGCGCGAACCAGCTCATCGGGTTTTGCCTAGATCGCTACGCCATCGCGGTTTTGGGTAGTCTGGATCAGAAAAACCATCAGGAAAGCGGCGAACGTCGTACCTGTGTTGATGATGAGTTGCCATGTCTGCGAGTAATCAAAGACGGAGCCCGATGCTGCCCATAGCGACGTCAATGCCATACAGACTGCAGATCCCCAGGCGTGGCCCATTGCGCGAGCCACTTCTCCCGCTTAGATGGCTGAATACCTTTTCCAACTTCTGCTCCTCAGGCGAAGAGGTCCAGCGGTTGCCGGACCGCAAAACCCCCGATCAAGAACGCTAGAGGTGAGAGATTTCAATGCAATTTGTCGCGGGGTCCCTCCTGGATGATAGCAAACTGCTCACCGCTATGCGGCTATAACATACCTAACCCACAGCAGGTTCCGTCTACGCGAGCACAACGTGGGAGCTCTTGCCTCCTCGACCGTTCCACCTATCTTTCGCGGATCATTCTAACTTCATGCCAGGCTGCCAGCAGGCCTGGGGGGCGAAGACGCCTGGCAAGGTTTGACAAACTCTTTCCTGATCGACAGACGTCTCGCTCGCAGAAGACCTGGGTCGCCTGATGACCGGTAGAACTGGCCGTAGCACCGCGCTGCTAAGGCTGCCAAATGTCTCGGACACTGGACAAAGCAAAACTTAGACTGAGATGTTCAAACATCTCCGCGACCAGGTACCCAGTCGGAAGGCAACAACACCTTTGCCTTCTTAGCTGCAGCCACGACAGCCTTCCGTATTATCTGCGGGGTCGATCGGATCACCCTCCAGGGCTGATAGGCATAGAATCATTGCCTTGTTCCACCTGGGGCCGCGTTCGATCCACTTGAGGAGTTGCTCGGAGGCATCCTGGACGTGATCGACCCCGTAGCGGAAGCCGGGTCGGTCGGTTCTCACATAGACCGGAGAAGAGAACAAGCGCATCGCCTACGCGCGACCGTCACACGCAATGGGAAGGACCCGCCGGCCGATAACGGCGGGAGTAAAATCGGAGTAGTCAGGGTGAACTGGCTTGTGAAGAACGGACCGAAGAGGGTTTTGTTGCATCCGCATGGCGCATTGCAGTTGCGGGATTCCCGTTCCCGCAGCGCTGCCGTGTGGGATGGGCGAACGACTTGAGCGGAGCCTGAGAATTCAAAAACTGAATACGGCGTCTCGCGGAACCATACCCGGTCTGCATCGGGCATGCCGGGCGCACCCACCGCTAAACCATACTAGACATACTAAGAAGTGACTAATGTTCCATTTGAGGATCGCGTCGCCGGGACCAGACCCAAGCTTTGGCTTGGGGGATCACGACACCGTAGGGGCGCGAGGTGGCCTGCTCTAGACCGGGCGGATGGCAAGGGCGACATCGGCGGAGAACGGCGGCAAATCAAGCTTCAGCCAGCCGTCCGAATTCGCTTGCCATTCCGCTGTTTGCCTGCCGGCCGCGGTGTCCCAGGCGATGACGCGATAGGTGCCGCGAGCCAACCCGGGCAGCTCCAGGACGGCAGGAATGGGCGCAGTGCCGGCACGCAGCATGCCATTTCGCCCGATCGTGTCGCTGCGAACCAGCCAGACCACTGCCTGGGAATCGTCGCCGCAGGCGACCGGCGCGATGTCGGGACCGGAAATCCGCATCTTGTCGCCGAGATGGACACGCCGGAACGAAACCCAATCTATCAGAGGCAGGAAGTCGGCCAGCGAACGCTGCGCCCGCCGCATTCCGGGGGTGAGCACGTGCGGGGAGCGGTTCGGCCACCGCATGCCGCCACCGGCACCCCCCGAAGCCAGGTGAGCCCATTGCAGATGGCGGAAGTATTCATCGTCGAAGGGTTCGGGGAGCGTGATCTTCTTGTCCTTGAACGAGTGGATCGGGCCGTGCTCGGAATCGAGAAAAGGGCGACCGTCATGAATTTCACCAAGCGCCTCTCCGACGATCCGCGCCATGCCGAGCGCTGGCGCCACCGTGTCACTGGGGTCGTCGATCGTGCCCTCCTCGTAGAGATGGAGGGAGGCGAAGTCGAGGTCGGGGTGGCGGAAGATCGGCCCGGGCAGCGGCATGTGAGGCCGCCAGCGAAGCTCAGGTCCGAAAAGCGAGACGGTCTGCGGGTGAGAGCGACCGTAAAGTGACGTTTCCAGCCGGCGCACAAAATCGCTGAGATCATGGATGAAGGCGCCGAATCCATCCGCGCTGCCCTGAGCCTGCTCGGGATGGATCTCGTTCCAGAGGTCCCATGCGAAGAAGGCTCCGCTGCCGCTCCATCTGCGAACCACGAATTCCAGCCTTGCCTTGATCGCGCGGCGCGTCTCGGCGCAGACCAGGAATCGCGACGGGTGGTCCAGCACGCCTCCGTTATTGCGGTTGTAGGGGTGGTGGCGCCAATGGAGCCATTGCCAGAACGTATCAAAGGGAGTGAGCAGGATTCTTAAGCCCTGCTTTTCGCAAAGACGAAAGAGGTCGTCCCACAATTGCACCATCGCCGGCACGAAGCGGCCCTGCGGCTTCTCGAAGTAGCGGTGGCGAACCTGGGCATATTCCAGCATCAGCCTGAGGCATGTGACGCCGCTTTCCTTCAGCCAACGGAGATGATTTTCCACGCCGGCCATATCGGCGCGCCGGAACAGGCCATTGAGTTCGGGCCAGCTTACCGCATCATTCTGCCCGATCGGCGTCCATGCCTCGCCGTCCTCGGTGGCGAAATAGGAGCCGGCTAACTTAATCCAAGGCAGGCCGGCAGCCGGTCTCGGCGCAGAGTCTCCCACTTCCCCGACCAGCGGTATCGCCAATCTAATATCGTTCAAAGGCATGCCCCGAATTTCGTCGCCGGAGCGGTATAACTGCCGCGGTGGCAAAATGTTTCGCCGGGCTTGGCAGGCCGATGATCTTTACCCCATCTTGGGTACAACGATGCCCTGTCTCGACGCCGCGGCGCCCTGCCTCAAGAGCGGCGCGAAGCTGGTGATGTCGACCGATCACCAGAGAAGTTGCAGGCCGAACCCTCGCTGCGGATGACGAGGGAGCGGAATTGTCGTGCGTCGCTTCGTCGACAAGGGCAGAAATGCCAGGTTGGCGGGTCGCCTGCCCGACCAGAAAAACTTTAGCCGAAGGGGAACCTAACGGTCGCAGGCAAGTTCGGTAGGCAGTGTGGGGGGATTGCGCGTGTCGTTGCATCTCATCGGCTTTATAGTTGTCGTGCGTGCGATCTTCTCCTTCCTCGGATTCCATCATCAAGCCCGACAACGATTGGCGAGGCGCGGCTTCAGAGCGACAGTCTGTCATCCGGAGGTCAACGTCTGCTCACCGACAACACCTGGACTCGGCTCCGCTCACGCTCGCTTGGTCAACTTTCGACGCTTGCACGGCATGTACCGCTCAGGGGACGACGTGATGGAGGCCCGAAAGCAATTGTGGCGGTCGAGAATGGCAATGGCCGGTCGCCTGGCGGGAGCGTCGGCGCGAGCCTTGGCCGACGGGTCGCACGTATGAGCAGCGATCCGGCGCGTCCGCCAGGCGAGTACCGGTCCGCGTTTGCCAGCTTCTTCATGGCTGGTTTCGAGTGTTCATCCCATCGGCGCGGCGACGGAGTGCGCCTCGATTTGATCCGCGCGACCGCACACGACACGCACGCCCTCGGCGACTATCGCAGTTGTGCTGCCCTTGGGCTTCGCACGATTCGCGACGGCTTGCGCTGGCACCTGATTGAGACAGCGCCAGGAGTTTTCGATTGGTCGGGTTGGATATCGATGATCGAAGCAGCTCAGGCCGCCGGGGTGCAGGTCATCTGGGATATCTTTCACTACGGCTCGCCGGATCATGTCGACCAGGGTGGCTCAGGCTTCACCGAGGCCTATGTGCGATTCGCCGCTGAGGCTGTCCGGGTTCACCGCTCCGTTGCAGGGACAGCTCCCCTGGTATGTCCCATCAATGAAATCTCGTTCTTTGCATGGGCGATAGAGGTCGGCTATTTCCCGCGCGTGGGGCCGAAGAAGCGGGGATGGTTCAAGCGTCAGCTTGTGAGGGCAGCGGTTGCGGGCGTCAAAGCGATGCGGGGTGCCGAACCTGATTGCAGGTTCATCTGGGCTGAACCGCTAATCCATGTCGCTCCTCGTGACCGCACTCGCGCCGAGCAGCGGCGCGCGGAAAATGCGCGTCAAGGCCAGTTTGAAGCCTATGACATGCTGACGGGCCGTGCCGAGCCCGAACTGGGCGGCAGCGAGGACTGTGTCGACGTCATCGGTCTTAACTTTTATCCGCACAATCAATGGTACTTTCACGGGCCAACCATACCGATGGGTCACCACGAATACCGCGCACTTTCGGGAATGTTGGTCGAAGTCGCTGAGCGCTACAGAAAACCGATGTTTATCGCCGAGACGGGCGCTGAAGGATCAGGCCGGCCGGCATGGCTCCACTATGTTTGCGATGAGATCCGTGACGCGATGAGCCTTGGTGCGCCGATTCAGGGCATATGCCTTTACCCGGTGACCGCGTATCCCGGCTGGGACAATTCGCGCCACGCGGAAGTCGGCTTGTTCTCGACGATTCATGCCGACGGTTCGCGCAGTCTTCGCCAGCCGGTCGCCAATGAATTGGAGCGCCAACGCACATTGTTCTCGGCGGGTGTTTCGTAGCCGTCGAAAAAAGGCGCGCGACCATTAGCGACTTTCGCGGCGGATCACGGCAAGGCACGACTTGGCTACCACTATCCGAGATCAGTATAGATGTTCGCCGCGAGCCGTGCCCGACGAATCGAGCATCGCTCGGTGCGTTGGCATCTGCGCCACGCCATTTGCCGGCAGGCTTTGTTGAATGCGCGCGAACGTCGCCAAAGCTTGACCGACGACCTGATCCATATTGTAGTAGCGGTACGTGGCTAGGCGCCCGACGAACCACACGTCGGGGCACGCCGCTGCCAGTGCTTGATAGCGTTTGTACAGCGCCTCGTTTTCCGCCCGCGGCACCGGGTAATAGGGATCGCCGATATCGGTTGGATATTCGTAAGTCAGGCTGGTCTTCGGGCTCTGCTGACCGGTCAGATGCTTGTACTCGGTAATGCGGGTATAGTTTTCCGTCTGCGGATAGTTGACAACGGCGACCGGCTGAAACTGCTCGCAATCAAGCGTCACGTGTTCGAACCGCAGTGACCGATAAGGCAGACGACCAAGGCTCCAGTCGAAATATTCATCAATCGGCCCGGTGTAGATCATCCGCTGAAAGGGGATCTTGTCGCGAATTTCGCGATAATCGGTCTGCAGCATGATCTTGATCCTTGGGTTGTCCAGCATGCGCTGGAACATGCGTGTATACCCGCCAGCCGGCATATTCTGGAAAGTGTCGCCAAAGTAACGATCATCGCGGTTGGTCCGGGTAGGGACCCGCGCAGTCACGGACTTGCTTAGTTGGGCCGGATCGACGCCCCACTGCTTCCTTGTATAGCCGCGAAAGAATTTTTCGTAGAGTTCCCTGCCAACGGTGCTCACAACCACGTCTTCGGCGGTCCGGACTTCCTCGACCGTTTCTCGCCGGGATGCGAAGAACTCCTCCAACTGCTCGGGCGTCAATTCAAGACAGTACAGGCGATTGATCGTGTCGAGGTTGATCGGTATCGGCAGCAGTTTTCCGTCGACCGACGACAGTACGCGATGTTCGTAAAGCCTCCATTCGGTGAATTGCGAGAGGTAGTCGATGATCGATCGGGCGTTGGTGTGGAATATATGCGGCCCATAGCGGTGGACCAGAATCCCCGCTTCGTCATAGCAGTCATAAGCGTTGCCGCCGACGTGGTTTCGCCGGTCGATGAGCAGGACGCTTTCCTGCCGTTGCGATGCGATGCGTTCAGCGAGCACGCTGCCAGCGAAGCCGGCGCCGACAATCAACCAATCGAACATGGTCAGGCTCCCCGGCGCAAAGGCACAATGCTTTTCATTGCATAGGCGCGCTGAATATGGGCAGCCATTGCGTCCCACGTTCGTTCCCAGGACATGTTAGCGAGGTAGGCATCGACCTCCTTCAACAGGAAATTCCGGGGACGTGACAGAAGGGAGCGAAGCTTGGTTTCGATGTCTTCGGCGTCAACAATGTCGACCAGGCCTTCGGCACCATAGGTGCGCACGACGTCCACAATCGCCGTGGAGACCACCGGCAGTCCGGCGGCCAGGAACTCAGGAGTTTTGGTCGGGCTGATATAGCGTGTCGCCTCATTGAGCGCAAAGGGCATCCAGCCGGCGCTCCAGTGCCTGAGATAGCGAGGCAGGTCGGCGTAGGACTTGGCACCCAGCCAATGTAAGTTACTTGCGCGCGGCAGGCTTAGCGGGTCGATCTTGACCACCGGGCCGAGCATGACGAAATGCACTTCGGGCATTGCCGCAGCCGCCTGTGCGATCATTTCAACGTCGAGCCGTTCGTCGATCACCCCGAAGAAGCCTACTCTCGGGTGAGGTATGTCTGCCTGGTCTACAGGGTCATCGCCGGGCTCTCTTGCCTTGTGGAAATGCGCAACGTCTATGCTGCTGGGGAAGGGAAAAATCGACTTGTGGAGGCTTCGTTTGGACTCGTACAGACTCTGCCCGCCCGTGAACACGATATCAGCGCGCTGGAACAGCGCTTTTTCCATCTGCTGCAACTCTGCCGGTGCGTTCTTGAAGGCGGAGAGTTCATCCATGCAGTCGTAGACGCATACATCGCACGCTATATGGTCACTGAAACGCAGCGCCATGGGCGTGTAGTACCAGATGGTCAGCCGGTCATGCGGAGTTGAGTTGACGATCTGGTTGACGAACCTGCGCTGGATGGCGTCTGCCTTTGTCGCGGAAATGCCGACCGGAAGAACCGGGGTTACGATTGTGATCATTGCAGACCGATTGTTCACCCGCATCGAAGGACAGTGTATTTCCTCGTAGACTGGCTCCTCAAAGTAAATTAGCTGCTGCTGCTTTGAGGCGTGCGTCAAAATATGCTGCGGGCGTTGGTGTACGAAATCCCACCTGAGGTGAGAAAAGCAAAGTAAAATAAACGATTTCAGGGGGATATTTGATTTATTTTTTTTGCCGCCCGCTATTTTCATGTAAGAATCCCTTTAGCTATAGTGTGTAATTCTCCAGATTAACATATGTTAATCGAAGCAGGCTCCTGCTGAAGCCTCATCCGTACGTCTAAACTTTTATTTGAGTAAGTTGTTCCACGGATTTAATTGCTGGAGCCGCCGAGCCGGCCACTTGCGCGATTGTTCGAAGAGAAGCGGCGCTGCTACCAACACCCGATGGACATGTCGCCTCGGCCAAGGCGGAGGCCCTTGCAGCTTCAGATCTCGCCAAATGTGGCGCATTGCCACAGAACGGCTGAAATCCGCTCAATCGTTCAACAACCATTCATGAGCGCAGGTATAAGAGTTAATGAGCTGCGCATGATTCGTTTTGGTCGCCACAGATGGCCCGACGCATGGGTCGATGCAGGCAGCCACCGTGAGAGAGCCGCAAGGAATGAAGTTCAACTTTGAAACCAACGTCTTTCCGTTGTTTCACCCGCGGTCCGTGGATGATCTGAAGGATCCTTGTCCGGTGTTCGACGGCACGCTTTGGCACGTCTTCGGTTCCAGCGGCACTGTCACGACCGAGAGCTGGAAAATACTACATGCCACGGCTCCGGACCTTTATGGGCCGTGGACTGAGCATGAGGCGCTCGACTTGGCGGTAACCGGATCGGGCATAGCGGCGCCCGGCGTCATCCATGAATGCGGCGTTTTCCACATGTTCATCCAGACCGAATTCATGAAGTCCGGCGGACGTTGCGAGCATGCGGTGTCCAACGATGGCTTTCATTGGGTGGTGCTGAATCCGGCGATATTGTCCCTGCCGGACACCGATGAGGACGGGATCTACGATCCCCATCCGGCGATCATCGGCGGCAAGCGCTACATCGTCTATTCAGGCATGCCTAAATTCACCAGGGTGGCGCAGCCTGACGTCTATCTGGCGCGCAGCCAATCCGATTCCTGGTTCGGGCCGTGGAAACGTCTCGGCAAGATATTGGACCATCTCGACGTTCCCCATCACAACGCGCGCGAGCATCCGGACTACGAATGGGGCATCGAGGGCGCCCAACTGGTCGAATTGCCCGATGGTCGCGTGCTTCTCAACGCCACCTGCTTCCTTCCCGACGGTCCGCGCGGAAGTCGTCAGCGCGTATTCTTCGCCATCGCCGACGACGTCCAGGGTCCTTACGTGTCGGTCGGCCCTGTGCTTGATCCTGGTGAGCCTGGGGAGAACGGCCATTCGACGGTGATGATCGAGGGCGGGAAACTGACTTTGTTCTACCAGAGCAGACGTGAGGCAACGAACCATCGCTGGCGTTTCGGACTGGCTAGGTGCGACCTGGATCAGCAAGTCCTTTCACGAGTCGCCTAACAGGGACGACCAGCCCACTTCAGATAATCATCTTTGTAATCGGGTTGCTGCCGCGTGCCGAGCAGATCCTCAATCAATCCAGATCGGTCGACTTAGCCGAACGTCGCAGAGACTACGAGGCCGGCGGTTGGACAGGATTTGACGCCGAGGCGGAAGACTATACTCCCGACGAGATCGAGCGGGATCGGGCTCGTGACCTCAACCGCCTCTGATCGAGGAACCCCGCTGCCCGAAAGGTAGCGGGGAATTCTCACTCTCTTCATAGCCCGCTTTGAGCGTTGCGCGAAATCGCGCCCAGCGTAAAGGCGCTGCGCCATCCAGCCTTCGCTAGTCCCTTCGCTGGTGAGACTCTGCCTTGCTCTGCGCAGTGTCGATGGTCCCTCTGAGAAGCTGCACTGGGCATCAACAGCAATTCGGCCAAGTCGAATGCGACAGTATCAGATTCCGCGGAACCAAGGAGGTAGCGGGGCATTTCTGCCTACCGGTGCTTTAATGGAGGCGACCATGGGTTTCTTCAGCAAACTGCTCAAGAGTTTCAAAACAGCAAACCCTGCGAAATCGAGCAGCGGAAACATGCAGAAAGACACCGGCGCCGGGCCCGCTTTGGCGGCGCATTCCAAGGATGCCAAAGCAAGTGGGAAGGCTGGGCAGAACGCATCGGCAGCCACCAAGAAGAGGTGAGACGCCCTGGCGTTCAAAGCGTAGCGTCATCAAAGTGGATGAAATCCGCCGAGTCCATCGAGCCGTCGTCGCAAACAAGCCAACCGCTTGGTTGGCCTTCATTCTCGATGTTTGGCCAATGCCGCGCCACGAACCCAAAGAGGGAGGTGTCGTTAAACCGATGCTTGGAATGAGTAGTTTTTGCCATCGAGCGGCTTCTCCGCGTCAAGCCGGATGTTGTTCAAGCGCGCCCATCGACCAGCTTCGGGCGCTGCTTCGAACGCCCGAAACGATCGTAAACACCTGGATGGCCATGCGAATGGACGATTCCAGCATCACTGAAACCGAGGTCCGTGAAGCCCTCGTCCAGTTGGATCCACTCTAGGATGAGCTCTTCCCGCCCGAGCAGGCCCGCATCGTCCAGCTACTGGTCGAGTGGGTGGATGTCGCCGTCGAGAGCATTTCCATCCGGCTTCGCACGGAAGGCATGGCCAGCCTCGCGACGGAGCTGCGACAGCCGCCGGAGCATAGGAGGACTGCATGATGCCGTCGGAGGCCAAATATGCCGAACTCAGCCCTGACGGCAAATCGCTCATAGTCCATCTGCCGCTAACCCTGCGCAAGCGTGGTGGCCGCAAGATCATCATCTCGCCCGCCGGCGCGCAGCAATGGACCCCAGCACGGCCACGCATAGACAGCACTCTTATCCGGGCGCTGGCGCGGGCGTTCCGGTGGAAACACATGCTGGAAATAGGCGAGTTCGCCACAGTGATCGAACTTGCCGCGGCCGAAAGGCTTGACCGCTCCTTCGTATCCCATGTGCTCCAGTTGACGCTGCTCGCGCCCGATCTGGTCGAAGCCATACTCGACGGACGGCAGCCCGTGGGGGTTCAGCTCCAGGCGCTCGTCAGGGGTTTGCCCGTCGAATGGGAACGGCAACGGGAGTTGATGGCTAGTTCCTGCTGACAATCTTCTCTGCGGCCGCCCTCAGAGAAGCCAGGCCAGCGACTGGTGAAGTAATGTCGTCCCATCCTTGTGGAACCACCGGCCATGGCTGAAGATCACGCGCTTTGGCTGGAAAGCCACGAGGCGCTCCGCGGCCGCCTTCGCCTGCTCATGCTTCCGTTTGATGATCATCCGCAGGTAAATGGGGGCCTTCCCCCCAGGTGCCGTGACGCCTAAGAGGCGCGCCGCCGGCCTGATGATGAATGGTAGCTTTTCCGGCTCGAGATTCAGAACTAGATCCGTAAGCACCATAGTTCGGCTGTTCTTGTGATAGAATGCGACTTCGGTGAACCTACCGGCTCCTGGAACGACAACCTGATCGAGATCTTTCGACCAGGCGTCCGGCGCCGCAGCGGCCAGATCGTGATCGATCCTGACGCCGGCCCGGCGGACCTTTGCCCGATGGCGCAAGCCCGGAACGGCCCATGTCGGCGCTCCCTGCACATGGTCCTGCCACTCCTTGACGAAGGTCCAGTGTGCACTGTTTGGCGCAACCAGATGCAGTATCGGGCCAATCTGCTCGAGCTGCTCTCTCAGCTCAAAAGCGAACCGTGTTGGTGAATGCAGCAGGAGACCGCCATTCCCGAGCTGGATAACCGTCATGCGCACCGGGACTGGAATGCCCATCACGCTCAGCGGTCCGCTGTCGACGATCCAGACCCCCGGAGCGACAGGCTTGGCGACATCAAGAGGAGGGTAGGTGGCGTCTTCGGGCTTCATGGTTGTGCTCCAATTTAGCTTGGAGCTGGCGCAACACGCTTCGAGAGGATCTGTTCCGGGGAAATGCGTGACGGCCTAGTTCGTCTGCTGGCCAAAGCAAATCATTATGTTGCAACGGACCAACGGCAGCTTTGCGCCTCATGTCGGCCATTGAGGTGATCCTTGCTGTTGCCCGATAGCAGACGTTGCCGGCGATTACTCTGGACATCGTCGTTGCGCCAATTCCGGACGTTGATCAGGCTTCTCCGTTGCAGACATTCGAGCTACGGCTGGAGCTACCGAAGCCAGCCGTTGCTACCAAGTTTAGGTGATCCTCCCACGCGTCGACGCGAGTGAAGGGCGGCCTCGTTTCAAACTGGCTCCACGATAATCTCCGGCCAGGCCACGACATTGAAATAGAAGGGCCTGTCGGACGGTTCAATTTCGACGACCTGCCATGTGAGAAGCCGCTCTTTCTTTCGGGCGGCAGCGGCATCAGTCCCGTCAAGTCGATGCTGCGGGCGCTAACGGACCGGGCATCTGGCCATGAGATTCGTTTCATTCACTGCGCCCGGACTGCGGACGACATCGTCTTCCGCTCCGAATTGGAGGCGCTCGCCGCGCGATTCTCCAATATTGATGTAAGTTTCGACTGCAGCCAGGAAGGTTCGGCATGGCAAGGCCCTACGGGTCGGATCGACGGCCCCATGCTCCTGCGGCTGGCTCCCGACCTTCACCAGCGCACGTTATATCTCTGCGGCCCCGAGCCCTTTATGCCAACGGTTCGGGCCTGTCTCGCGGAGATCGGCATCGCGTTCTCGCAGTATCACGAGGAAAGTTTCGGGGGCGCGGTGGGCAATTCCATGCCTCCGCAATCGGCTGTCGCTGGCCCAACGCGCGTCCGCTTCGCCCGGTCTGGCGTGGAGCATCTTTGTGCGCCCGGAGAGATCCTGCTCGATGCGGCGCACAATTGTCACCTCTACATCACCAAATTGTGCAGACGGTGAGCTGGCTCCACCTTGCACACAGCGAACGAGCAGGTCGGCTATGCGACCTGTCGAACGCGGTTGCTGTATGTCAGCGAACCCTTCTCGCCAAAGACTCGACGGGTCTCAAGGATTGGACGCTCCTGGAGAGCCACTCGCAAGTATGAAGGACGCTCACGCCAATCATTTCGAGATGGATTTTGCCCAGCGGGAGTTCATTCAATGTGTCGTCGATCTCGGCACTATGTGTCGGATCAAGCTCTCCATGAATTCTCAATGTCCTGAATGCCGCTTCAGGAACGCCCGACCGATCTCGGATTTCATCGACACGCTGCTTGGAAGGAGGAAATGCTTCGAGAACTGTGATGTATCCCATCAGCATGATCGGGTGGTGATGGTTCAGCCAGTAATATTGCGAGCCAACGAGATTGGCCAACTGGGGCGAGGGCACAATCGAAAGCGCACAGTCCACATCGTAACCTGCTGAAGCAAGATCCTCGAGCGCCCAAGCATCGTGGTCCCGCTCATCTTCGATATGGCCGAGATAATAAGCACCCAACCTTCTCGCCAAAGGATCCGTTGCCGCCAGCTTTTCACAGACTTCAGCCCCACGGCCCATCAACGGGACTGAGGCCCGCATCAGCTGGTGAAGCAAGACAAGGTAGGGTGGGACGACCTGTTCCAGCGGATCGTGGCTCCACAGCTTCTCGAACGCAGCCTCGAGCGGGCCGATACAGAGAGCGACTTTGGTCCTGACGCTTTCACTGTTGGCGATGGACATACTTACAACCTTCATGAGAGGACATAACGAACTGAGCGCTCATGAGCCGAGGGGGCCAAGCCGTCGAACTCCCGGCAAACTCCCTCCGATTCGCCTTGGCGTTCTGAGATGTGACCCATTCTGCTGGAACTCGGGTGCACATTCAACTTGTCACTTCGGACGTCATCAGCGTCACTACTGTCGGCCACGACGACACCTGCCCCTGAACGAGAATCCTCCGCAGCGCTCAGGCAATTCAGATGTATTATGACCTGCTAATAATGACTGGACAGTTCCAGGAGACCAATTACAATAGCGCTCGATATCTTCGCATTGCTGCTTCACAGACTGTTTCCAGATCGCGAGATTCAGGGGGAACCGATGCCGGATTTTGCAAAGAATTTCCAAAGCTTGAAAGACAGCGGGGTAATCCCCGACATCCAAGAGAACATGTTGCCGCCGAATGTTCACGATGTGATTTCGAACTTGAGTCCTGATGAAATAACGGTTCTTAAAAAGATCGCGGAAAGCACCGGGTCTCATCTCACCTTACACAACAAAGATTACCATTTCGCAGTTTGCGGCTTGTAAGAAGGCTGAGGCACTGACGTCCCGGCTTAGCACCTGGCCCGCCGCGAAGGCAGAGACTTTCGGGAAACTCTCGCCACAAAGCGGAAGAGTTTGCGACCTTGGCTTCGTTGAAGAGTTGGTTGAAGGGATACTGGACCGATTGCCAATAACACGCTTGGCGGATATCACGCCCCTTGACTGCGTGGGCGCGCCGGTGTTCGCGGCGATTTCGCCGCTCGCAAGCGACTTGACGACCCATTTGGGGAAGGGGCCGGACCGGCGATCGGCGCGGATCAGCGCGATCATGGAGGCGGTAGAAAGGGTCGCGGCCGAGCGGATTGCTGCTCCCTCCCGCTGTGCGAGCTTCGAGCAGCTTCGCGCATCCGGTGTCAACGTCGCTGATCCTCTGGATTTCGATTTGCCGCCGCGGACCGCTTACCAAGCGAACCTGGAGTTCGAATGGGTCGAGGCCTGGGATCTATACGGTTCCCGGCCGATCTGGATCGCGGCCGACCTCGCTAGGACGCCGCCCAAGCAGGGAATATTGGATCATGTCGATACGAACGGACTGGCCGCAGCCGCTACCTATGCGGAGGCGCTGCGCCATGCGCTCCTGGAAGTGATAGAGCGAGACGCTGTGAGCCAGCATCAGTTCTTCGATCTGTTCGGGGATGACGGGCGCGTGCCACCCCACAAGGCGAGGATCGATCCGGACTCGATTCCAGAGTCCTGTAAGCGCTTCGTCTTGTCCGCGACCGAAGCCGGCATGGATGTCGTTCTTGAGGACCTGACCAGCGATCTGGAAATCCCGGTTGTCGGCTGCATGCTGGTCGATCGCGCCTTCCTGACCGAGCATGGCCCGATCACGCATGTCTTCGGTGGCTGGGGAGCCGACCCAGTTACAGAAACGGCCCTTCGGCGAGCGGTTACCGAAGCATTCCAGTCGCGTGTTGGCGTCATTCAGGGCGCAAGAGACACTTTCAACGGCCTGTCCGCAACGGCTCGGCCGTTCACGCTCTCGGCAAGACGGCATCTGCTCTGCAAGGCGCCGATGGTCCCGTTCTCTGCGCTTCGAAGCAGGGCGTTCGACGATCTGGAATCCGAAACTGACTATATTCTCGATCGGCTGGGATCGGTGGGCATCCGGCAAGCAATCGCCGTGGACATGAAACGCAACGATCTAGGCATTGCAGTCGTGAGGGTCAGGGTGCCTGGCCTCTCCGCCTTCGTCGCGGACCGCCATCGCGTCGGCTGGAGATGTGCGAGACACCTCTTGTGATGCATGAGCTGCCGCCGATCGTTTTCATTGGGCCAACGGCGCCGCGAGAGGATGTTCTCTCGGTTCTGCCCGACGCCCTGGTGGCGCGGCCCTGCCGGCGCGGTGACCTCTATCGCTACCGTATCCTCAAGCATTCCATTTTTCTCATAATCGATGGTGTCTTTGGCGGCTCACTCGCTGTTCCCCCGCGCGAGGTCATTGATGTCATCAAAGACGGAGCTGTCGTCATCGGAGCTTCGAGCATGGGCGCGCTGCGTTCCGCAGACTGTTACCCGGCTGGCGCGCTGGGGATTGGCATCGTCTACCGCCTATACCGGCGGCGCGCGATATCCTCCGAGGATGAAGTCGCCGTCACGTTCAGGGAGGATAGGCCCTATCCGTCGCTGACAGACCCGCTCATCAATATCCGTGTTGCATTGCGCCGAGCCGTGAACCTTGGTGTGATGACGACAGCCGACGGTGTTTCCATCGTTGCAGCTGCCAAATCAACGCATTACTCTCATCGCACATGGAGCGCGGCGTTCAAGGATGCCGGGGTCATACCTCCCATGGCGACGCAAGAGTTTCTCAAGGGGGCCGATGCAAAGCGGCAGGACGCGAAGCTGGCGTTTCGCAGGCTCGAAAAATGGTTGCGGACGGGGGCTTTGCGACCACAGCCGCCAAAATATGGGCCTGGACTGTTCGGATTGTTGGACGAAGGGCGCGAGCGTGGGCCTGACCCGCTCGACGGCACCAAAATAGATGCAATCCGAGATGATCTGGTGGCGTGGATCGTGGTTTCCGGATACATTCACCGCATGCATCTGCATGGACTTTCAACACAAGAAATCACCAGCAAGCTGACGGTCGAGCAGGCAAATACGCTCTGGGCCGCGATCGCCACTTCCTTCGACTTCGACGCCGCTCTTACAGGGTTCAACGTTTTCAATCGAGCGGTGAGGGAGGCACGGCGACTCGGGATTTCACCTGAGGCGAGCGACCTTCAAGACGCCGAGCTGGAACTTGCGTGCGCCCACCAAGTCTCGTGTTGGAACGAGCTGGCGACCAGTGGGAGATTGTCGACGCCGGACTTGGCGAAGCAGCGGGACCTGCACGCCCTGACGAAAAGCTTGAGACGCATCCTCTTTCCGCCTGCAAGTGCTCAGGAACCTATGGAACACCAACCACAATGGGAACGCAACTAACCAGCAACGACGGCTTGCAGAGTGAAAGCGTCTGCATGCTGTTCACGGACATCGAGGGGTCGACAGGGCTCGTTGACAGATATGCCGATGTCTATCCATTGATGTTGTCGCGGCACCATGAGCTGCTCCGAAACGCCATCGAGTCGCATGGAGGAGAGGAAGTCGGGGTTGCCGGAGATTCCATCTTCGCGCTGTTCCCCGGCGCGGACCTGGGGGTTCGGGCAGCGATCGACGCCCAAATTGCAATCAGCAAGGAAAAATGGGCTAAGGGGTGCGAGCCCAAAGTGCGAATGGGTTTGCACGCTGGCACGGTGCAGCGGCATGAATCCGCGATCGTGGGCATAGAAGTACATCGCGCGGCTCGAATAAGTGCAGTTGCGCACGGTGGGCAGATTGTGATTTCGCATGCCGTCCGTGATGATATCTCTCAAAGTGCAATTCAGCCGGGCATGCACATCCGCGACCTTGGCTTCCACCGCCTGAAAGATCTGCGCTATCCGGAAGCGCTGTTCGACCTGGTGGTTCCAGGACTGCCCAGCGATTTTGCGCCCATCTCGTCGATGGGTGCAAACAGGACGAATCTCGCTCTCGAGCCGGAGGCATTCTTCGGAAGGGACGCGGACGTCGAGAAGGTCCGGCGACTTATCCTCGAAAGCGGGCGCAGATTGGTCACACTCACCGGCACGGGCGGTTCTGGAAAGACGTCTCTTTCGCTCGTGGTTGGCAGGTCACTGATACAATCCTTCGCTCGTGGCGTATTCTTTGCCCAGCTCGGCAACATCCACAGTGCAGATTTGATTCCGTCTGCGATATGCCAGACGTTAGGCATACAGGAAGTAGCTGGACTTTCTGCGATCGAGTCCCTGCGCAACTCGATCGGCGATGCGCACTTGTTGTTGATTCTTGACACGTTCGAGCACGTCATTGCCGGTGCCCCGACCGTGACGTCGTTGATGAAGGAATGTCCCCATCTTGCTTTCATTGTCACGAGCCGGGAGACCTTGGGCGTTCGAGGTGAGACGGAAGTTGTCGTGGGACCGCTGCCTCTCCCCGATGAAAGGGCCCCTTTCGACGAGGTTTCGCAGAACCCCTGTGTACGGCTCTTCGTCGACCTGGCCCAGCGAGAACGTCCAGAGTTTAGGCTAACGCCCGACGTTGCCCGTGAGATTGTTCAAATCTGTCGGCGCCTCGACGGTTTGCCCTTGGCGATCGAGCTCGCTGCTTCGCACATACGCGTGCTGGATCCGGCCGCACTCTCGCGGCGGCTTGTCAGAGGTCTGCACAGCCTCAAGCACAAGGTGAGAGATGTCGACCCACGCCACCGCACCTTGCGGGCGGCCATTCAATGGAGTGAGGATCTTCTGACGAAGGACGAGCGCGAGGCGTTCCGGAAGCTGTCTGTCTTTGTGGGTGGGTTTGACGTGGCGGCGGCAGAATATGTGATGGCTCCATGGTGCAACGGTGATGAGGCCGTCGAACACTTGGAGTCTCTTCTAGCAAAGAACCTGGTGTATCAGAATGTGACGCTCGGGAAGCCAAGGCTCCACTTGCTCGACACCATTCGAGAGTACGCCAGCCAAGGCCTGAGCCAGTCGGGTTCGTTGCAGAATTGTCAGGCGCAGCATGCCCGCTACTTTGCCGCCCTCGTCGCGGACGATGCTCCGAACGTGATGCGGCACAATCAACGGGATTGCGTCGAACGGCTTTTCCAGGAGACCGGCAACATAAGAGCTGCTCTTGAATGGCTGATGAAGCAGTCAGACGCGGACGGGACGGCCAAGCTATTTTGCGCGCTGAAGTGGTTCTGGATCTCCCGTGGCCAATTCTCTGAAGCGAAGCGGTGGTCGAAAGTAGCTGTGGCGCAGGCTCGGCACGTAGGAGAGGCAGGTCCGCTCGCCGAGATATTGGATGCAGCAGGTTGGATCAGCTACATGTCGGGCGATCCTGCAAGGGCTCACGAATTGTCCAATGAAAGCCATAGGCTCTGTCTGGAGCTTGGCAATCAAGCCGGTGCAGCGAGTTCCGGCATTATTTTGGGCATTGCCAAGGTGACGTTGGGAGAAGATCTGGAAACCGGTCTCGAACTGATAAGCGGGTCGCTGGAACTCTTCAGGGCCTTGGGCGACGACTACGGGGCCGTGGTGGCGTTGATCGCTTTCGGCGAAGGGGCCCGTTCAGAAGGTGACGAGAAGACGGCCGAGAAATACTATCAGGAAGCTCTTTCCCTGCTGGAAGGTCTCGGGGATACCTACTGGCCAGGTCATTTGTTGCAGAACCTGGCTCATTTCAGGCTGCACCAAGGAGACTGGAAAGAGGCAGCCAGGTTGGCCCGCGACGCCTTGGCCATCAGCGAGAGGTACGACTACCCGGTGGTTGTCAACCTGGCGACTGCCGCTGTCAGCGGGGTATTCCTGGCAAAGGGAGCCGCCAAGGAAGCTGCCTGGATCATCGGTGCCATCCAGGCGCGTTTAACGCGATTTGGGGCCCGGTTCGAGCCGACCGACAACGCCGATTTTCAGAAGATTATATCGGTGACCCGCGAAACACTTGGTGAAGAGCAATTTGCATCCTGTGTTTCGAAGGGGTCGAGCGCTTCGTGGGAGGATATTCTAGCTCTCGCCCGGTCGTGCAGCTAGTCGGCCTCGAACACGCTGATCTCGGCGGGTTGGCCGGCGTGATCGGTCCCAAGGCACGGCGCCCTCGCAAGACGACAGTCTGCAAGCAGAACAGCGCGTTAGGACAGGGCTAACCGGGGCGTTTGCTGAAGGCGTTAGTAAACTTCACCTCGCCATCGCCGCCGACCGCTTCGGCGAATACCACGTCCAAATAGTCGTCCGTGACATGCACCACGGCAAAGCCGCCCATGAACGCGGCTTTCGGCTTGAAGAGATCCAATCCGCTGTGCTGATCGACCATGGCGGTTTCGTGCTGATGGCCGTGGAAAATGCCGATGACATTGTATTGCGCGAGAAGCGACTGCAGCGCCTGGCGCTCTGCATCGCTCCACCAGTGCGGCGTGCCGGACCCGTCGTCGTCGAAAGTCCGCCTGACGGGATCCCATCGTTCCGTCGAGAATTGGTCCCAGCCGTAATGTTGGAACAGCACGACTGGCCTGCCATCGGCAGCGTAGGTGGCGAGGTCGTTCTTGAGCCAGGGCAGCCCGCTGATTGCGCCTTTCGTGGTGTCACCCGCGAAGCGTGCGCCTGGACAAGATGGAGTCCGCCCCAGTCCCACGAGTAACTGTCGGACGCTACATCGTAATTTAACACCGGTACTGGCGGCTTGAAAAATACCGTCGTGCGGTGATTGAGTTCGACATAATCCCGCAGTTCTCGCCGATACCAATCGACATGAGGCGGTGGACCGTCTTAATCTAGGTCGTGATTTCCAAGACCGGTGTAAACCGGATCGGGACCGATACCCTGCTGGTAGCGCTGGCTGAACTGGCGAAGCTGTGATCCCTCGCCGGGCGTCGCGACCTGACCGCCCCCGTCATCGGTCATGTCGCCGCCGATGATCACGCCGAGCGGCTCCGCGATCTTGTGCCCCGCACCCGCAAGTCGCGTCGCGGCCCCGTCAATTCGGCTTGGCCAACTCTCGCCGGAAATGCGATTGATGACAGCGATGTGACGGAGGAGGCTTGCGTCGGTCTTGCCCTCATTCGCGCAATTGGGGTTCAGGCCGCTGGCCATGCGGCAGGCATGCACGTCACTGGTAAAGATGAATGTTGCGTCGGTTCGGGGCCGTTGTGGCGCAGCCTGGCCCAACGAGGCATTGGGGAACATGGCTGCTGCGCCAAGGCCGAGCAATTGCATCACGACGGCGCGTCTGGATGGAGGATAATGTCCGTCGCCGCATTGGTTCATTGTTTATCGTTCCGACTTACGAGTTAAATCGCATTGGGTTGAAGCGAAGCGACGTGAATTTGTGCCAGCCCTCATTTGGTCACATCTACGGGAGCCTGCGACGACTCGTGCCCAGTGTATCCAGCAGCTTTCCTCAAGCCCACTCAAATACAGCAGTCTGTCCTTGCAGGCGGCCGGACCTCCGGAAGGGGGCCGAGATCGCTCTTGATCTGCGCCGTATCCACCTCCTTGAGAGTGGATCCGGGCTCAGCGCGATCGTCCGGATTGGAGAAATGTCGTGACCGGAAGTGGCGCGACCGAGCCGGCCGGGCATCGGCTCGATACCGCGATGGAGCGTTCTACGTCTCAATCGGGTCAGTCAGGGGCCTCGGACCTACCGGATCGAATGTCCGCTATCGCTTTTTTGGACGCCAGAAACTGCCGGTCGGCAAACGGCCCCTAGGCTGCCGAGCAGCGATGCGCCCACATGTTGGCTGTACAGCGGGCGTTTGCGTTGCATCCGAAAGCGGTCGTTCATTCCTTACCTTCTACAATCGCTTTTGGCGGTGAAGCCGTTTCTGGCTGGACGCGGTGGCGAGAACGTATGCAGCCTCGGATCATGGTGGGAAGGGAGCGAGAGGATTCATGCCGACGACGATGTGTGATCTTGCGAAGACGCTGCCGCTGCTGATTGGCCGTCTCCTAGACCGAGAGGCGAAGCTCAAGCGGGGACGGTTCCGCGAGGAGACGATGACCGACATCTTCACGGGCGCACTCGCGGCATTCGCCGGACCCGAACTGGTCATTCAGTATCCGATTGAGGCCGTGACGGGCGGTGACCTCGATCTGCGCTTCTGGCACATAGCGACCGGTCGCGAACTCCAATTGAGGATTCAAGCCAAGCGCCTAAGCGCCGCCTTCAACTCCAAGAAGGCTGTGAACATCGCGCACCGGTCCTACCACGAATTGTTGCACAAGCCGCCGCGCTCGGCGAAGTTCCAGTTTGAGACGCTCGTTGACGCACCGCCGCCTTGGGTGCCGCTGTACATGTTTTACAATCACCAGTCGGCTGCGGATGACCCCTACTTCGCGGGGGTCGGACCGACGGTGAGCGGAGTGAACCTTGCGTTTGCCGCTGATGTCGTGAAGGAGTTGAAGCTTAAGCTCAACGCGGCGAAAGCCAAGCGGAAGTCAGTCAAGCACCACAAGCGCCTAAGCCATCTTCGCGAGCACCTGTTCGGTCTAGAGGCAATCCTATGCCCGGGCGGCGATTGGGAGGGAGCGGGCGTGCCGCCGCCGGACGTGGTCTCCGCCTCACTTCGCGAGCGCTGGGCGGCGCGCGGCGAGGGAACTGCGCGGCCGAAGGACGAGGATATCATCCTGCGCATCCCGTCAGAACCGTTGGAGATGCTTCCTGACGGGCGCTTCGGACGACGCATTCCCGACGGTCCCCCCATAAGAGTGGACCGGACGGTGGAACGCCCGGTAGTCACCTTCATCTCTGGCCGAACCGGCGACGATCGCACGCCTATCATCACCGAAGAGTCCGAAAGATGGTCGCGTTGATTTCGGGGCGCGTTTGACTGATCGCTTCATCATTGATCTGCCCAACAGCGGACGGCGCGATAAGCCATCAGTGGTATCGACCGAGCGCCATTCTGCCGTTTAGGGTTGTTGCAGGTAATCCCGGATGCTGCGGTTCGTTCAACAGGCGGCTACCCGCCTCTGGTCGTCAACGGAATGGCTGCTTGTTGGTAACTTCGTCCCGATAGCGGACAAGCAGCTTTCGGCCCATTCCAGACATTTGAAGTTCGACACCAGTCCTAGGCCGAAGCGGCTGCCCAATTTGGTCACCGGTTGGTTTGCTTTCTGTGTTCTCCGCACGGCGACCTTGCACCAAACGACCCCCAGCTTTCGAGCCGGAAAACCATGTGATTTCAATGGGGTAAAGCTAGGGAGTAAAAAGGCGCACTCCCCAGCTTTGGAGAATATGGGCTGACAGAGAGCAAAAAAGGCACCTTCACTACCAGCAACAGTCCCCAGCTTTCGGCCGAAAGCCAGCAGTTCTGCGGGGTTTCTGAGCCGCCAAGTCTACGCAGAGAACGTTCTGGGAGAATTGAGTGGTAGAGGGAGAGCACCTGAAATCCAACCTTCTCCACCCCGACTCGCAACCGGCCCCTTCACGTTGCCGCCATGCACCACGCCCACGGCGAAGCCGCGAATCTTCCTTGACCTTCTTAACGATGTCCGGCAGGGCGGCCACCGCCTTCTCGACGCTCCGACACTGCCAACAGCCCCACCTACAAAAGCCGGCCTAAGTTTTTTAACGGAGGCGGGGAACATGGATGCTGCCTCGCGGTTGGACCCCGGAAAGCCAATTCGCAGCCTGAAGGAAAGCGGCCGAGGTCGCTCTCATGACGCCGCGAACCGGGCCTACGGAGATTAAGCATGCGAGCGCTGGTTTGGCATGGAAAAGAAGACATACGTTGCGATGAGGTTACCGATCCCGAAATCGAGGACCCGCGCGACGTCATCGTCAAGGTGACGAGCTGCGCGATCTGCGGCTCGGACCTGCATCTCTATCACAACCTCATTCCGGCAATTCTGCCAGGCGACATTATGGGCCACGAAATGATGGGTGAGGTGGTGGAAGTTGGATCCGGGGTAAACGGCGCGCTTAGGAAGGGAGACCGCATCGTCGTTCCCTTCACCATCATTTGCGGGGAATGTGACCAGTGCAAGCGCCGGAACTTTTCGGTCTGCGAACGTACCAACCGCAACAAGAACATCGCCGACAAGGCGTTCGGTCACACGACGGCTGGGCTGTTTGGGTATACCCATCTGACCGGCGGTTACCCGGGCGGACAAGCCGAGTATGTTCGCGTACCATTTGCCGATGCAACGCACATCAAGGTACCGGTCGGGCTCTCCGATGAGCAGGTCCTCTTCCTTGGCGACATGTTGCCAACTGGCTGGCAGGCTGCTGTCCAGTGCGAAATCGAGCCCTCCGATACCGTCGCGATCTGGGGCTGTGGCCCGGTGGGGCAGATGGCAATCCGCAGCGCCATTCTTCTCGGTGCCAAGCAGGTCGTGGGCATAGATTGCCTGCCCGAACGCCTTTCCATGGCCGGAGCGGGCGGCGCGATCACCATCAACTTCCTGGAGGAGAGCGTTGTTGAAAGGCTGAACGAGCTTACAGGCGGCAAGGGGCCAGATAAATGCATCGACGCCATCGGGATGGAAAGTCACGTGTCTTTTCGTCAACCAGACACCGTTTATGACCGCGCGAAGCAGATGATGCTGATGGAGAGCGATCGGCCCCACGTGCTGCGTGAAATGATCTATGTCTGCAGGCCAGCCGGCGTCATCTCAATCGCGGGCGTGTACAGTGGGTTCGTCGACAAGATCCCGATGGGCCAAGCCATGAACAAAGGCCTGACCTTCAGGATGGGCCAGACCCATGTGAACCGCTGGACCGACGACCTACTGCGCCGCATCGAAGAAGGTCAGATCGACCCGTCGTTTGTCATCACCCACACTGCCGGGCTCGAACAAGGACCCGAGATGTACAAGATCTTTCGCGACAAGCAGGACAGTTGCGTCAAAGTCGTACTGAAGCCATAGCATCAGTGTCATGAACATGCTTAGCAAATTCGGCAATCTCAGCAGACGGCCAAGCGACCCAAAGGTCGTAAAATCTGGCCCGAAGGCGCTCGCGCCCTCCGATATGGTAGCGCGCAAACTCGGATGGTTTAGCATTGCGCTGGGCATGGTCGAACTCATAGCCTCCAAGCGCATCGCCCGCGCACTCGGCATACCTGGTAAGGAAGGCGTGATCCGCGCCTATGGAGCGCGTGAACTCAGCAGCGGCATTCTGTCCTTGTCGGCAGACAGACAGTCCGGGGTTTGGAGCCGTGTGGCCGGTGATGGGCTCGACATCGGAACACTCCTATGGGCGTTCCGGCATGACAATCCAAAACGTGACAACGTCGGACTTGCATTGGTGCTCGTTGCCGGTGTGACACTCATCGATTTATTGACGGCGCAAAAGGTAAGCGCCCGGCACGCTCGAGGCCGCCGGCAACCGCAGGATTTTAGTAACCGCAGCGGCTTCCCACGGGGTCTTGAAGCTGTGCGGGGCCTTGCACGAAAAGACATGTCGTCACCTGCCAGCCAGAATTGAGCGGTGACTAACTGGCGGGAACCTGATCCTCCTTCTCTCGTGATTGCCGCCGATACACACGGCGCCGATTGGCGCTGCTCCAGGCGACCAAGGCATTTGCCGCATGCCCGAGCCTGCCGCGGGTGCACCGTTCCCGATGGCAAGTTCCGGCTAAAGCTGCAGATAGGCAAGGTGACGCGTGATGCTGTGTGCCCCGTCGCCACATCCTGCGTTACGGTCAGCCGCGAGCAGTCTATTCTGGTCGACCAAGTCCTTTCTTTGTAGCGAGTTTTTGCTTTTCTTTCAGCAGCCGAACGATCGCGTCGACGGGCGGCGCAAGGGCTGCTGGCGACTTGCTGTTCGAGCGCCACAAGTATTCAAAGAAGGTTCTCAGTATGCGCATTGTCGTTACCTCCTGGACCACCAAACTCGGCTTGGGCGTTGTTGTTCCTGAACGGCAGGCTAAGCGCCGCTGTCCGAAGGCAAACTCATCCGTGGCAAGCAGGCACGGCTGGAGTCTGGACGGGATAGAAATCCTGGAACTCGTCCTCCAGAACTCAGCCGTGATCGCTCTCGGTTACAGACGCTCGTCCGTTCTTCCGACCTGGCATTCGGGGAGACGGTAGGCGGCTTGGCTGAAATNCGCTCTCGGTTACAGACGCTCGTCCGTTCTTCCGACCTGGCATTCGGGGAGACGGTAGGCGGCTTGGCTGAAATCGAGCGAGGGCGGGTTCTGGCGGTGGGCTTGTATTCCGTGCGGGAACCTGGCCGAGCCAATGCGTTCGGGTCGTGCAGCACTTGCCCTAGTGTTGATCGGACGGCACCCTCTGATCAGGCCGAGTCCTTCCCATCCCCTCGGGCGCCGGTTTCATATTTCGTTTGGTGGCCAGTGGAGCGGCGCGGCTGAAGGCGCGGCGGGCCTTTCTTGTTTCCGTGTGGAACTTCGGCGCGGGCTGAAAGTTTCATTTGTGCAGCTGCGACATGGATGACTCCCGATGGGCCCGCGTCCTTTTTTCCCGAAGGGCGCGGGCTTTCTTTCGTGCACGGAACACCGGGGCNTGACTCCCGATGGGCCCGCGTCCTTTTTTCCCGAAGGGCGCGGGCTTTCTTTCGTGCACGGAACACCGGGGCGGGTTGCACGTTTCGCCGGCATCCAGCGAAATGGCCGCTTGCGCGCTGCCTCAATCCCTCGCATTCCAGGCCCGTGTAGGCGTGAGGCACTACTGAGGGGCGTTGCGGTTTGTTCGGTTACGTCGATGACGTCCAGGCACAGAGGATTGCCGATCGGGCCAAAGGAACAAACAGCACCCACTTTGGTTAAAGCTGCGCGTGCCACCAGACACGCGTTTCTCACATTCGGAGACGACGATGGCTATGAAAAATGAATCGCAGAGCAAGGCCAAGGGCCTCGAAGATCTTTTCCACGACGGACTGAAGGACGTCTACTACGCTGAGCGCAAAATCCTNGAGCAAGGCCAAGGGCCTCGAAGATCTTTTCCACGACGGACTGAAGGACGTCTACTACGCTGAGCGCAAAATCCTGGCTGCGCTGAAGAAGATGGCCAAGGGTGCCGAATCTGACCAACTGACCGCCGCATTCGAAAAGCACCGCGACGAGACGGAGGCTCAGATCGAACGGCTGCAGCAGGTCTTCGAGATTTTCGGCAAACGGGCACAAGGAAAGACATGTCCCGCGATCGACGGCATCATTGAGGAAGGACAGGAGATACTGGAGGAATTCAAGGAAGCTCCAGCTCTGGACGCTGGGCTTGTGGCGGCGGCGCAGGCGGTCGAACACTATGAGATCGCCCGCTATGGCACCCTGATTACCTGGGCCGGACTGCTCGGCCTAAAGGATGCCGTGCCACTGCTCGAGGAGACGCTCGAAGAGGAAAAGGCGACTGACGAAGCGCTGACGCAGCTTGGAGAGGCTAGCGTCAACAAGAGAGCGATGCAGGAAGCTGCCTAGCTAAACGGCGCTTCGAAAGCACGATCAATGAGCACGTCATGAACAATAGAGAGAACGCGCCTCCGGACGACGGCGGCGCGCCCTTGTCATAGGCTGCACCCAACTGGTGATTGGTCTTCACATGATGAAGCACCTGGCCCACGCCGCGCTTGTCGAAGTCCTGTCCGCACACTGGACAATCCTCGAAATGATCCGCCGCGGCTGGACCGGCTGGGCGTGGTCTTCGCCCGTCCAACCTGCGGCTTCGTTGGTTGTTGCCATTGTGATTTGGACTGGGGGCGCCGATCGGGGCACCAACTGGCTTACTTACAAGACGATAGGCTCGGCGAACATTACGAGCCGTGTGACAAGAGGATTGCCGCGCTGAGGTCACCCTCCCGCCGCCTTAATGCTCCGCGCGGCTTCCTCGATGGCCGCGCGATCATTGCCAAGCCTATCGATCAATTCTTGGGCCTGGTCACCGCCTATGCCCGTTCGCATTGCCAGGGCCTCAACGGTCATAGCGTCCGAGCTGGCGATCTCGCGAGTTTCCGGAAGAGCATCGTCTACGGTAAGGGCAGTGCGGCCTCTCGATCAATTTCGGCTTTAGCCTGGTGCCAGTGTCGCTCGTGATCGCCGTGTCTACTGCCTTCACGTTCCCAAATTGGTATGCGCGGTGTTGGTTTTTTTCGTGCCGTTCTTCGCCCATCTTGAGTCCTCCGTGCAGATTTGTCGTCAATGCGGGGCGCGACGGATGATCCGGCGCCAAACCCAGATTCGGACAAAGCAGATTTTCGCCGGGTTCAACGCATGAACGATGCCGATCGACGCGGACGCATCATCGGGCTTTTTGGTGTCCGGACCAAAAAGCGCGGAGGGAAAGCGGGGATCGCGCCAGTGCTTTGCGATGCCAGGTGAAACAAAGCAATGAGCGCGCGAAACAGTGAAGTTTGTTGACCGCTGGCGCGCGCGCCATCCGACCTGCTCTCTTGCTGAATTCCTACGCACCTGACCGGCTGCGAGGTCCGGCGTGCACCTCAGCATCGGAATCAATGTACGGGAATTACCAAGCCGTAGCCGCCTTGGAACGAATAATCCCGCTCGAACTTACTTTAGCGATCCAGGTCCCTCACTCGGATCACCGGTCACTCGATCGGATTGGCCCGCCCTCGTACAGGGGCGGGCCATTGTTTCCGGGCGACCTGACTGACAGGAGTGAACAACAATGTTTGCAGATGAGATTGCGGCAAGGCGTCTGAAAACCCTGATCGAGCACTATATGGAGACCAGGAAAAGGCGGCACGATGTGGTTTCAACATCGAGAGCTGAAACCGCCATACGGGAAGTCCTCCCCAATTGCCCTGTGTCCGGGAAAGCCCTTGACGACATGATCGCCGCCTGTGCCGTCGAGCATGGTCTCGGCGTGCTGTTCGACAGGTCAGAAATCACCGACAGCGTCAGCTGACCCGCTGGCCTGCACAGAGCGCTCAAGGCAGTCCAACACGCCGAATGTCCGGTTCATACATATCCCCGGTTGGTACGTTTCCGACACTATCCATGAGCCTCCATGCATCTAGATAGTCCATGGAGGTGGACTGAGCATGCCGAGATATTTTTTCCATATCCGGAACGAGGAGGGGCACCTCATGGAGGACCTCGAGGGGCAGGAATTCGCGGATTTGGCGCAGGCTGAGGAGAACGCGATGGCCTCCGCCAAGGAGATCCTGGCTGAGGGACTGCTCAGCGGGAAGCCAGCGCTGACAGGCGCGATCTTTGAGATATGCGACGACAAACACGCATTGGTGTTGCGATTTCCCTTCTCGGATGCCGCCAGAATGCCCGGTACCCGCCCTTAATGCTTAAAGTGATTGGCTTCGGGA